>JAMLIM010000083.1 GCA_023954175.1 Rhizobacter sp. | reverse complement strand
GCGCTGCGGCGTCACGAATGGGCGGTCGTGAACCTTTGCGGCCGCAGATCAACCAACCCGACAACGCAAGCAGGATTTCTCGACAGACCACAGGGGCGTAGCTCAATTGGCAGAGCGCTGGTCTCCAAAACCAGAGGTTGGGGGTTCGATGCCCTCCGCCCCTGCCACCCAAGGGTGTGATGGTCTGGCGTGCCGCCGGCGGCGGCAGTGGGAATCGAGGGCGACGGCCCAGGCCGCACGCGGTTGCAAGTTGAAGTGAGACAGATGGCGAACGCTCCACAGATCGAAACCATTTCCACCGGCGCCGACAAGGCCAAGCTGGCAGCTGCCGGCGTGCTCGTCGTCGCGGCGGTGGGGGCCTTCTATGCGCTTGCCAGCCAGGACCTGTGGCTGCGCGTCGTCACCTTGCTCGCGCTGCTGGCGCTTGCGGTGGCGGTGTTCTTCACTTCCGAGAACGGCAAGGCGCTGATCGCCTTCGGCCGCGATGCGGCGCGCGAGATCCGCAAGGTCGTCTGGCCGACGCGCAAGGAAGCGATGCAGATGACGGGCTATGTGTTCGCATTCGTCTTCTTCATGGCGCTCTTTCTGTGGCTGACCGACAAGACGCTGGAGTGGGTGCTGTATGACCTGGTGCTGGGCTGGAGGCACTGACCGAGGATGGGAGCCATGACTGAAGACATCGCAAGCGACACGACACCGGCTGTCGAAGCCGCGCCCGCCGAGGCGGCAGCGCCCGCTTCTACCAAGCGCTGGTACGTCGTGCATGCCTACTCGGGCATGGAGAAGACGGTCGAGCGCAATCTGCGCGAGCGCATCGACCGCTCGGAGATCGGGCACAAGTTCGGCCGAATCCTGGTGCCGATGGAAGAAGTGGTCGAGCTCAAGAACGGCAAGAAGTCGGTCTCGGAGCGGCGCTTCTTCCCCGGCTACGTGCTCGTCGAGATGGACATGGACGACGACAGCTGGCACCTGGTGAAGCACACCGCCAAGGTCACCGGCTTCGTCGGCGGCGTCAAGACGCGGCCGTCGCCGATCTCCGAGGCCGAGGTGCAGAAGATCGTGCACCAGATGCAGGAGGGCGTGGAGAAGCCGCGCCCCAAGGTCGAATGGGTGGTCGGCGAACTGGTGCGCGTCAAGGACGGCCCGTTCACCGACTTCAACGGCGCGATCGAGGACGTGAACTACGACAAGTCCAAGGTGCGCGTGTCGGTCACGATCTTCGGCCGGGCGACGCCCGTCGAACTCGACTTCGCGCAGGTCGAGAAGATTTGACGAGCCCCGGCGCGAGGCTCGCGGCGACCCCGGTTGCCGCCCATCGCGCCCGTTGCTGCCGATGACGAGACATCGGCACGAGGAGCAAAGGTAGCCAGCCCTTTGCGTTTGTACTCAAAGGCCCGTCGCGCAAGCGGTTTTGGGCCGGTTCATGGAGAGCCATCATGGCCAAGAAGATAGTCGGCTTCATCAAGCTGCAAGTCCCGGCGGGCAAAGCCAACCCGTCGCCCCCGATCGGCCCGGCGCTCGGTCAGCGCGGGCTGAACATCATGGAGTTCTGCAAGGCGTTCAACGCCCAGACGCAGAGCATGGAGCCGGGCCTCGTGCTGCCGGTCGTGATCACCGCGTTCGCCGACAAGTCCTTCAGCTTCGTGCTGAAGAGCCCGCCGGCGGCGGTGCTGATCAAGAAGACGCTCAAGCTCGACAAGGGCTCGGCGAAGCCGCACCTCGACAAGGTCGGCAAGCTCACGCGCGCGCAGGCCGAGGACATCGCCAAGACCAAGATCAAGGACCTGACCGGCGCCGACCTCGACGCCGCGGTCCGCACGATTGCCGGCACCGCCCGCTCGATGGGCATCACGGTGGAAGGAGTCTGAGCATGGCCAAGCTGACCAAACGCCAGAAGGCCTACGAAGGCAAGGTCGAGAGCACCAAGCTCTACGCGCTCGACGACGCGCTCGGCCTCGTGAAGGCCTGCGCAACGGCGAAGTTCGACGAGTCGATCGACGTTTCCGTGCAGCTCGGTGTCGACGCCAAGAAGTCCGACCAGGTCGTTCGCGGCGCGGTCGTGATGCCCAACGGCACCGGCAAGACCAAGCGCGTCGCCGTCTTCGCCCAGGGCGCCAAGGCCGAAGAAGCCAGGGCCGCCGGCGCCGACGTCGTCGGCATGGAAGACCTGGCCGAACAGGTCAAGGCCGGCAACCTGAACTTCGACGTCGTGATCGCGTCGCCGGACACGATGCGCATCGTCGGCACGCTCGGCCAGATCCTCGGGCCGCGCGGCCTGATGCCGAACCCGAAGGTCGGCACCGTGACGCCCGACGTGGCGCAGGCGGTGAAGAACGCCAAGGCCGGCCAGGTGCAGTTCCGGGTCGACAAGGCGGGCATCGTGCACGCGACGATCGGCCGCCGCTCGTTCGAGTCCGACAAGCTCGTCGGCAACCTGCGCGCGCTGATCGAGGCGCTGAACAAATCCAAGCCGGCGACGAGCAAGGGCGTCTATCTGCGCAAGGTGGCGCTGTCCTCGACGATGGGTGTCGGCGTGCGCGTGGATGCGGCGTCGATCAACGCCGCGCCGGGGCAGGCCTGAAGTGATCGACTGGCACGTGCCGCAGCTGCGGACCGGGCCGGATGAGAGTTGGTGGGTCGCGGCGGCAGGAAAGGGCTGCCGCGGGTCATCGAAGACCGCTGGTGCGACCTTCGAGGTTGCTCAATGGATGGCAAGGCTCTCTCGCGAGAGTGGCGCCTGAAGCCAGCGCAGATGGCGGTCCCGCCGGGAAGAAGGATGTGTTCCCTTGTCGGCAAGGTCGCTGAAACCCGTAGTGCTCGACGGTTCGCAGGAACCCGAGGGCACGTTTTAGTGAGGAGCAGACCTTGAGTCTCAACAAGAGCGAGAAACAGGTCGTGGTGACGGATGTGGCAGCGCAGGCAGCGCGGTCGCAGACCTTGGCGTTGGCCGAGTACCGTGGTCTCACCGTGGCTCACCTGGATGTGTTGCGCCGGCAGGCGCGCGAAAAGGGCGTGTACCTTCATGTATTGAAGAACTCGCTCGCCCGTCGCGCGGTCGCCGGCACGCCGTTCGAGTGTGCCGCGGAGAACATGGTCGGCCCGCTGATCTACGGCTTTTCCGAAGACGCTGTCGCCGCGGCCAAAGTCATTGCCGACTTTGCCAAGGGCAACGACAAGCTCGTCATCACGGCGGGCGCCTACGCCGGCAAGAAGCTCGACGCCAACGGCGTCAAGTCGCTGGCCGCGATTCCCGCCAAGGAAGTGCTGCTGTCGCAGTTGCTCGGCCTGATGAAGTCGCCCATCTCCCGCCTCGCGGGCGTGCTGGCGGCGCTGGCCGAAAAGCGCGGCGAAGGCGCGGCTGCGGCCGAGCCCGCAGCGGCCGAAGCGGCAGCCTGAACCGATCCGACGACATCAAACCTTTCTTTATCAAACATCTAGGAGCCTGACATGGCATTCGACAAAGACGCATTCCTGCAATCCCTGGACAGCATGTCCGTGATGGACCTGAACGACCTCGTGAAGGCGATCGAAGAGAAGTTCGGCGTGTCTGCCGCTTCGATGGCCGCACCGGCCGCCGGCGGCGGTGGCGGCGCGGCAGCCGCCGCGGCCGAAGAGCAGACCGAATTCAACGTGATGCTGCTCGAGGTCGGCGCCAACAAGGTGTCCGTCATCAAGGTCGTGCGCGAACTGACGGGCCTCGGCCTGAAGGAAGCCAAGGACCTCGTGGACGGCGCACCCAAGGCCGTGAAGGAGGCTGTCGCCAAGGCCGACGCCGAAGCGGCGAAGAAGAAGCTCGAAGAAGCCGGCGCCAAGGCCGAGCTGAAGTAAGCACGTGCGCGGGGTGGCGGCGCAAGACGCCACCACCCCGTGTCGGTTGCGAGTGCAGCGCAAAGCCGAACCCCGGTTCAGGCTTTGCAGTGTTCTCTGATCCGACTGCAGAGAGCGGGTTTGGTCGGGCTCCGGTGCAACGCCGGGGTTGTCCGCCAGCGGCAGGTAGTGGCCTGCCACCAAGCCTCAGACGCAATGTCTGAGTAAAGCCAGTCGCCGACGGAATCGTTCCGCCCTGCCCGGGCGGGGGCTTCCCGACACGGAGTGTGAAACCACCTATGGCGCAGCAAGCTACCCCCTACAGCTACACCGAACGCAAGCGCATCCGCAAGAGCTTCGGCAAGCGAGCAGGCGTTCTCCCGGTGCCCTATCTGCTGACGATGCAGAAGGAGTCCTACGTCGCCTTCCTGCAAAAGGACGTGCCGCCCGCCAAGCGCAAACCCGAAGGTCTGCAGGCGGCCTTCCTGTCGGCGTTCCCGATCGTCTCGCACAACGGCTTCGTCGAGATGAAGTACCTCGAGTACAACATCGCCAAGCCGCCGTTCGACACGCGCGAGTGCCAGCAGCGCGGCCTGACCTACGCCGCCGCCGTGCGCGCGAAGCTGCAGATGATCATCTATGACCGCGAGAGCGCGCAGGCGAAGACGGTCAAGGAGATCAAGGAGCAGGAGGTCTACATGGGCGAAGTGCCGCTCATGACCGACTACGGCTCGTTCATCGTCAACGGCACCGAGCGCGTGATCGTCAGCCAGCTGCACCGCTCGCCGGGCGTGTTCTTCGAGCACGACAAGGGCAAGACGCACTCGAGCGGCAAGCTGCTGTTCTCGGCGCGCATCATTCCCTACCGCGGCTCGTGGCTCGACTTCGAGTTCGACCCGAAGGACATCCTCTTCTTCCGCGTCGACCGCCGCCGCAAGATGCCGGTGACGATCCTGCTGAAGGCGATCGGCCTCAACCCCGAGGCGATCCTCGCGCACTTCTTCGTGTTCGATTCGATCCGTCTGATGGACGTCGGCGCGCAGATGGAGTTCGTGCCCGACCGCCTGCGCGGCGAGATCGCGCGCTTCGACATCACCGACAAGGACGGCAACGTCGTCGTCGAGAAGGACAAGCGCATCACCGCGCGCCACACGCGCCAGCTCGAGCAAACCGGCACCACCTTCGTCAGCGTCCCCGAGGACCTGCTCGTCGGCCGCACGCTGGCGCGCAACATGGTCGACGCCGAGACCGGCGAGATCCTCGCCAAGGCGAACGACGAGCTGACCGAGGCGCTGCTGAAGAAGCTGCGCCTCGCGGGCGTCAAGGAGCTGCAGTGCATCTACACCAACGAGCTCGACGAAGGCGGCTACATCTCGCAGACGCTCGCCGCTGACGAGACGGCCGACCAGCTCGCCGCGCGCGTCGCGATCTACCGCATGATGCGCCCCGGCGAACCGCCGACCGAAGACGCGGTGGAAGCCCTCTTCAACCGCCTCTTCTACAGCGCCGACACGTACGACCTGTCGCGCGTCGGGCGCATGAAGTTCAACGCCCGCGTCGGCCGCGACACGCCCGAAGGCGCGATGACGCTGTCCAACGACGACATCCTCGACGTCGTGAAGATCCTCGTCGAGCTGCGCAACGGCCGCGGCGAGGTGGACGACATCGACCACCTCGGCAACCGGCGCGTGCGCTGCGTCGGCGAACTCGCCGAGAACCAGTACCGCTCGGGCCTCGCGCGGATCGAGAAGGCGGTCAAGGAGCGTCTCGGCCAGGCCGAGACCGAAGCCCTGATGCCGCACGACCTGATCAACTCCAAGCCGATCTCCGCGGCCCTGAAGGAGTTCTTCGGTGCGAGCCAGCTCAGCCAGTTCATGGACCAGACGAACCCGCTGTCCGAGATCACGCACAAGCGTCGCGTCTCGGCCCTCGGCCCGGGCGGTCTGACGCGCGAGCGCGCCGGCTTCGAGGTGCGCGACGTGCACCCGACGCACTACGGCCGCGTCTGCCCGATCGAGACGCCGGAAGGCCCGAACATCGGCCTCATCAACTCGCTCGCCCTCTACGCGCAGCTGAACGAGTACGGCTTCCTCGAGACGCCGTACCGACGCGTCGCCGACGGCAAGGTGACGACGGTCATCGACTACCTGTCGGCGATCGAGGAAGGCAAGTACGTCATTGCGCAGGCGAGCGCGACGCTCGACGAAGAGGGGCGCCTCGTCGACGAGCTGGTGAGCGCGCGCGACAACGGTGAGTCGATCCTGACCTCGGCCGAGCGCATCCAGTACATGGACGTCGCGCCGACGCAGATCGTCTCGGTCGCCGCCTCGCTCGTGCCCTTCCTGGAGCACGACGACGCCAACCGCGCGCTGATGGGCGCCAACATGCAGCGCCAGGCGGTGCCTGTGCTGCGGCCGGAGAAGGCCTTCGTCGGCACCGGCGTCGAGCGCGTCGCGGCGAAGGACTCGGGCACCGTCGTCGCCGCACGCCGCGGCGGCGTGGTGCACTACGTCGACACGAACCGCATCGTGATCCGCGTCAACGACAAGGAGACGGTGGCCGGCGAGGTCGGGGTCGACATCTACAACCTCATCAAGTACCAGCGCAGCAACCAGAGCACGAGCATCCACCAGCGCCCGATCGTCAAGCGTGGTGACGTCGTCGCGACCGACGACATCATCGCCGACGGCGCCTCGACCGACCTCGGTGAACTGGCCCTCGGCCAGAACATGCTGGTCGCGTTCATGCCCTGGAACGGCTACAACTTCGAGGACTCGATCCTGATCAGCGAACGTGTCGTCGCCGAAGACCGCTACACCTCGATCCACATCGAGGAGCTGGTCGTGATGGCGCGCGACACCAAGCTCGGCTCGGAAGAGATCACGCGCGACATCCCGAACCTGTCGGAGCAGCAACTCGCGCGCCTCGACGAATCGGGCATCGTCTACGTCGGCGCCGAAGTGAACCCGGGCGACACCCTCGTCGGCAAGGTCACGCCCAAGGGCGAGACGACGCTGACGCCGGAAGAAAAGCTGCTGCGCGCGATCTTCGGCGAGAAGGCGAGCGACGTGAAGGACACGTCGCTGCGCGTCAGCCAGGGCACGAACGGCACCGTGATCGACGTCCAGGTCTTCACGCGTGAAGGCATCGTGCGCGACAAGCGCGCGCAGCAGATCATCGACGATGAGCTGAAGCGCTACCGCCTCGACCTCAACGACCAGTTGCGCATCGTCGAATCCGACGCCTTCGACCGGATCGAGAAGCTGCTCGCCGGCAAGGTCGCCAACGGCGGCCCGCAAAAGCTCGCCAAGGGCACGACGATCGACAAGGCCTATCTGGCGAGCGTCGAGAAGTTCCACTGGTTCGACATCCGCCCGGCCGACGACGACGTCGCAAATCAGCTCGAGAGCATCAAGAACTCGCTCGAGCAGACGCGCCACAGCTTCGACCTCGCGTTCGAGGAAAAGCGCAAGAAGCTGACGCAGGGCGACGAGCTGCCCGCGGGCGTGCTGAAGATGGTCAAGGTCTACCTCGCCGTCAAGCGCCGCCTGCAGCCGGGCGACAAGATGGCGGGCCGCCACGGCAACAAGGGCGTCGTCTCGAAGATCGTTCCGGTCGAGGACATGCCCTACATGGCCGACGGCACGCCGTGCGACATCGTGCTCAACCCGTTGGGCGTGCCTTCGCGCATGAACGTGGGGCAGGTGCTCGAAGTGCACCTCGGCTGGGCCGGCAAGGGCATCGGCCAGCGCATCGGCGACATGCTGCAGCGCGAGGCCAAGGTGGCCGAGCTGCGCAAGTTCCTCGATGAGCTGTACAACAAGTCGGGCGGCAAGACGGAGAAGCTCGACCATCTGAGCGACGCCGACGTGCTCGAGATGGCCGCCAACCTCACGACCGGCGTGCCGTTCGCGACGCCGGTATTCGACGGCGCGGCGGAAGAAGAGATCCGCGGCATGTTGAAGCTCGCCTATCCGGACGAGATCGCGACCGCCAAGGGCCTGACGGCGACACGCACCCAGGCCGACCTGCACGACGGCCGCACGGGCGACAAGTTCGATCGCCCGGTGACGGTCGGCTACATGCACGTCCTGAAGCTGCACCACCTGGTGGACGACAAGATGCACGCGCGCTCGACCGGCCCGTACAGCCTCGTCACGCAGCAGCCGCTCGGCGGCAAGGCGCAGTTCGGCGGCCAGCGCTTCGGCGAGATGGAAGTCTGGGCGCTCGAAGCCTACGGCGCGAGCTACGTGCTGCAGGAGATGCTGACCGTCAAGTCCGACGACGTGAACGGCCGCACCAAGGTGTACGAGAGCATCGTCAAGGGCGAGCACGCGATCGAGGCCGGCATGCCGGAATCGTTCAACGTGCTTCTCAAGGAGATTCGCTCCCTGGGCATCGACATGGAACTGGAAAAGAACTGATGACCCACCCCCGTAGCGGCTGCGCCGCTCCCCCTCGAGGTGGCGACGCCTGCGGCCCGGCAAGGCCGGTGCCGCGGCGTCTGCGTGATCGATTCAGTTCGGCTGCCCATTTTTCGTTTTCAGGATCAAGGAGAAACCCATGAAGGGCCTACTCGACCTTTTCAAGCAATTCACCCCGGATGAGCATTTCGATGCCATCAGGATCGGCCTCGCGTCGCCGGAGAAGATCCGCAGCTGGTCGTTCGGCGAGGTGAAGAAGCCCGAGACCATCAACTACCGCACCTTCAAGCCGGAGCGCGATGGCCTCTTCTGCGCCAAGATCTTCGGCCCGATCAAGGACTACGAGTGCCTGTGCGGCAAGTACAAGCGCCTCAAGCACCGCGGCGTGATCTGCGAGAAGTGCGGCGTCGAGGTCACGCAGACCAAGGTGCGGCGCGACCGCATGGGTCACATCGACCTCGCCGCGCCGTGCGCGCATATCTGGTTCCTGAAGTCGCTCCCCAGCCGCCTGGGCCTCGTGCTCGACATGACGCTGCGCGACATCGAGCGCGTGCTGTACTTCGAAGCCTACGTCGTCGTCGACCCCGGCATGACGCCGCTGAAGAAGTTCAGCATCATGACCGAGGACGAGCACGACAAGCAGCGCCTCGAGTACGGTGACGAGTTCATCGCGCTGATGGGCGCCGAGGGCGTCAAGAAGTTGCTGGAGGAGATGGATCTCGACGTCGAGATCGAGAAGATCCGCAACGACATGACGGGCTCCGAGCTCAAGATCAAGAAGAACGCCAAGCGCATGAAGGTGATGGAAGCCTTCAAGAAGTCGGGCATCAAGCCCAACTGGATGGTGCTCGAAGTGCTGCCCGTGCTGCCGCCGGACCTGCGTCCGCTCGTGCCGCTCGACGGCGGGCGCTTCGCGACGAGCGACCTGAACGATCTGTACCGCCGCGTCATCAACCGCAACAACCGCCTGGCGCGGCTGCTGGAGCTGAAGGCGCCCGAGATCATCGTGCGCAACGAGAAGCGCATGCTGCAGGAGGCGGTCGATTCACTGCTCGACAACGGCCGCCGCGGCAAGGCGATGACGGGCGCGAACAAGCGCGCGCTGAAGTCGCTCGCCGACATGATCAAGGGCAAGAGCGGGCGCTTCCGCCAGAACCTGCTGGGCAAGCGCGTCGACTATTCGGGCCGCTCGGTCATCGTCGTCGGCCCGACCTTGAAGCTGCATCAGTGCGGGTTGCCCAAGCTGATGGCGCTGGAGCTCTTCAAGCCGTTCATCTTCTCGCGCCTGGAGGCGATGGGCATCGCCACCACCATCAAGGCGGCGAAGAAGGAAGTCGAGTCCGGCACGCCGGTGGTGTGGGACATCCTGGAAGAGGTGATCAAGGAGCATCCGGTGATGCTCAACCGCGCGCCGACGCTGCACCGCCTCGGCATCCAGGCCTTCGAGCCGGTGCTGATCGAGGGCAAGGCGATCCAGCTCCATCCGCTCGTCTGCTCGGCCTTCAACGCCGACTTCGACGGCGACCAGATGGCGGTCCACGTGCCGCTGTCGATCGAGGCGCAGATGGAAGCGCGCACGCTGATGCTGGCGTCCAACAACATCCTGTTCCCGGCCAACGGCGAACCGTCGATCGTGCCGTCGCAGGACGTCGTGCTCGGCCTGTACTTCGCGACGCGTGACCGCATCAACGCCAAGGGCGAGGGCATCATCTTCTCCGACGTGGCCGAAGTGCAGCGCGCGCTCGACAACGGCGTGGTCGAGATCACGAGCCGCATCAGCGTGCGACTGACCGAGTACACGCCGGACAAGACGACCGGTGAGTTCACGCCGCACACCCATCTGGTGGACACGACGGTCGGCCGCGCGCTGCTGTCGGAGATCCTGCCCAAGGGGCTGGCGTTCTCGAACCTGAACAAGGCGCTGAAGAAGAAGGAGATCTCGCGCCTGATCAACGCGTCGTTCCGCAAGTGCGGGCTGAAGGAGACGGTGGTGTTCGCCGACAAGCTGCTGCAAAGCGGCTTCAGGCTCGCCACCCGCGCCGGCATCTCGATCTGCATCGACGACATGCTCGTGCCCAAGCAGAAGCCCGGCCTGATCGAGAAGGCCGAGAAGGAAGTCAAGGAGATCGAGCAGCAGTACGTCTCGGGTCTCGTGACCTCGGGCGAGCGCTACAACAAGGTGGTCGACATCTGGGGCAAGACGGGCGACGAGGTCGGCAAGGTCATGATGGCCCAACTCTCGAAGGAGAAGGTCACCGATCGCCACGGCAAGCAGGTCGACCAGGAGTCGTTCAACTCGATCTACATGATGGCCGACTCCGGCGCGCGCGGTTCTGCGGCGCAGATCCGCCAGCTCGCCGGCATGCGCGGCCTGATGGCCAAGCCGGACGGCTCGATCATCGAGACGCCGATCACGGCCAACTTCCGTGAAGGCCTGAACGTGCTGCAGTACTTCATCTCCACCCACGGCGCCCGCAAGGGCCTCGCGGACACGGCGCTGAAGACGGCGAACTCGGGCTACCTGACGCGTCGCCTCGTCGACGTGACGCAGGACCTGGTCGTCACGCAGGACGACTGCGGCACCTTCGACGGCATGAACATGCGCGCGCTGGTCGAGGGCGGCGAGGTGATCGAGAGCCTGCGCGACCGCATTCTGGGTCGCGTCGCGGCGATCGACGTCATGCACCCCGAAACGCAGGAAGTGCTGCTCGCGGCGGGCGAAATGCTCGACGAGGACGCGCTCGACGCGCTCGAAGTCGCAGGCGTCGACGAGGTCAAGGTGCGCACGCCGCTGACCTGCAAGACGCGCTTCGGCATCTGCGCGAAGTGCTACGGCCGCGACCTCGGCCGCGGCGGGCGCGTCAACATCGGCGAGGCGGTCGGCGTGATCGCCGCGCAGTCGATCGGCGAGCCGGGCACGCAGCTGACGATGCGCACCTTCCACATCGGCGGTGCGGCCTCGCGCGCGGCGGTGGCCTCGAGCGTGGACGCGAAGTCCGACGGCATCGTCGGCTTCAACCCGACGATGCGCTACGTGACCAACGGCAAGGGCGACCTGGTCGTGATCTCGCGCTCGGGCGAGATCGTGATCGCCGACCAGCACGGCCGCGAGCGCGAGCGCCACAAGCTGCCCTACGGCGCGACGCTCAACATCAAGAGCGACCAGCAGGTCAAGGCCGGCACCGTGCTCGCCAACTGGGACCCGCTGACGCGCCCGATCATCACCGAATTCGCCGGCAAGGCGAAGTTCGAGAACGTCGAGGAAGGCGTGACGGTGGCCAAGCAGGTCGACGAGGTGACGGGCCTCTCGACGCTCGTCGTCATCGACCCGAAGCGGCGCGGCGCGGCCAAGGTCATTCGCCCGCAGGTCAAGCTGCTCGATGTGGCCGGCAACGAGGTGAAGATCCCCGGCACCGACCACTCGGTGACGATCGGCTTCCCGGTCGGCGCGCTGATCCAGGTGCGCGACGGGCAGGATCTGATGCCGGGCGAGGTGCTGGCGCGCATTCCGGTCGAAGGCCAGAAGACGCGCGACATCACCGGCGGTCTGCCGCGCGTGGCGGAGCTGTTCGAGGCGCGCACGCCGAAGGACACCGGCACGCTCGCCGAGCTGACCGGCACGGTGTCGTTCGGCAAGGAGACCAAGGGCAAGAACCGCCTGCAGATCACCGACCCGGAAGGCAATGTCGAGGAAATCCTCGTGCTCAAGGAGAAGAACATCCTGGTGCACGAAGGGCAGGTCGTGAACCGTGGCGAGCTGATCGTCGACGGCGCGGCAGATCCGCAGGACATCCTGCGGCTGCTGGGCATCGAGGAGCTGGCGCGCTACATCGTCGACGAGGTGCAGGACGTCTATCGCCTGCAGGGCGTGAAGATCAACGACAAGCACATCGAGGTCATCGTGCGCCAGATGCTGCGCCGGGTGCAGATCGCCAATCCGGGCGACACCGGCTACATCGCGGGCGAGCAGGTCGAGCGTTCGGAGTTGCTCGACACCAACGACCGCATGCTCGCCGAGGGCAAGCTGCCGGCGACGCATCTGGACGTGCTGCTCGGCATCACCAAGGCGTCGCTGTCGACCGACAGCTTCATCTCTGCAGCATCGTTCCAGGAGACGACGCGCGTGCTCACCGAGGCTGCCATCATGGGCAAGCGCGACGAGCTGCGCGGCCTGAAGGAAAACGTCATCGTCGGCCGCCTGATCCCGGCGGGTACCGGCATGGCGTTCCACGAAGCCCGCAAGGCGAAGGAAGCGATGGACGACGCCGAACGCCGCGCGATTGCGCAGCAGGAAGCGGAGGAGCTCGCTTCGGCCCAGCTCGCGAGCCTCGACGCTGAAGGTGCGGGCGAAGCCGCCACCACCAGCGACGAGTGATCGCGGGCGCTCGCCCCGCTCTCAAGGGCCGCCTTCGGGCGGCCTTTTCGTTCCTGGGTGCGCCCCGCCCGGCGCCACGTCTCGATGGTCCGGGGGTTGCTGCCAGTCTGCGGGGCGCAGCACCCACACGCCGCCGGCCCGGGCGCGCGTTGCCAGGCGCAGCAGCGCCTTGTCGCGCGTGAACAACCAGCGCGCACGCGCCGCGAGGGCGAGGTCGATGAACATCTGGTCGTCGGGATCGGTGCAGCGCAGTGCCGAAGCGGCAGCGACTTCTGCCGGGTGCGCAAGGCGGGCGCAGACCTCGCGGATCGCCGCTCGGTCCGGCAACCGGGCGGCGCCGACTCCCCGGTCGAGAACCTGCTCGATCTCGCCCAGCATGGGCTGCGAAGCGAGCCAGCGCAAACTTCCGCGCTCGATGGCGCAGCCCAGGGCGAGCGTCGTGGGATCGCGAAAGACGAGCCAGTCGAGCACGACCTGGGTGTCGAGCACGGCCAGATCGGCCGGGGTTGCACCGGGCCCCGGCGGGGTTTTGGGCGGCGGCGATGGTGCTGGGGGCATGCTGGGCGATGGTGCGCGCGTGACTTCGACGCCACGTCGCTTGCGGCGCTGAATCCGCGCCATGCGCGGGCCGCTTGCGGCTGCGGGTTCGCCCGAATATAATCGAGGGCTTTTCGGCAGACTCTGCTGCGCTCTTTGTCGGGCGGCTTACCGGTCAGGCCGGCGTTTTCACGCCTCGGCCCTCGTGCACCGGCTTCAAGCCAGTCTCATCTCTAGGCGCCCGGCTTCTCCCGAAATCAACGTAACAGCGGAATTGAACAGCGTCGGCCCCATGGCTGGCGCGCGTGTGACTTCAAACGGGAACAAGTTACCTATGCCAACCATCAACCAACTCGTGCGTCAGGGCCGCAAGGTCGAGAGCGTGAAGTCCAAATCGCCGGCGATGGAGAAGAGCCCCCAGCGCCGCGGCGTCTGCACGCGCGTCTACACGACGACGCCGAAGAAGCCGAACTCCGCGTTGCGCAAGGTCGCCAAGATCCGCCTCACGAACGGCTTCGAGATCATTTCCTACATCGGCGGCGAAGGCCACAACCTGCAGGAGCACAGCGTCGTGCTCGTGCGTGGCGGCCGCGTGAAGGACTTGCCGGGCGTGCGCTACCACATCGTGCGCGGCGCGCTCGACCTGCAGGGCGTGAAGGATCGCAAGCAGTCGCGCTCCAAGTACGGCGCGAAACGGCCCAAGAAGGCATAAGGCCTTTGGCGGGATGGAAAACGACGGCCGGGTGGCCGTCATGAGAATCGGCGGGCGTGAAGCGCGCCGAGTAAGTGGGTGGCCCCTGAGCTTGGTGGCGCCCGAGGCGAGTGCCTTCGCACCCGTCAACTGAAGCAAAAGGAAGCAAGAAATGCCTCGTCGTCGCGAAGTCCCCAAACGCGAAATCCTGCCCGATCCCAAGTTCGGCAGTGTCGATCTCTCGAAGTTCATGAACGTGGTGATGGAGTCCGGCAAGAAAGCGGTCGCCGAACGCATCATCTACGGCGCGCTCGAGCAGGTCGAGAAGAAGTCGGGCAAGGACCCGCTCGAAGTCTTCATCGTCGCCTTGAACAACGTCAAGCCCATGGTCGAAGTCAAGTCACGCCGCGTCGGTGGCGCGAACTACCAGGTTCCCGTGGAAGTTCGCCCGGTGCGCCGTGTGGCGCTGGCGATGCGCTGGCTGAAGGAGTCGGCGCGCAAGCGTGGCGAGAAGTCGATGGCGCTGCGCCTGGCCAACGAGCTGCTGGAGGCCGTCGAAGGCCGCGGCGGCGCGATGAAGAAGCGCGACGAAGTGCACCGCATGGCCGAGGCCAACAAGGCGTTCTCGCACTTCCGCTTCTAAATTCCCTGTTTGATCCGCCCCCGGCCGGTCCACGAGACGGGCCCGGGCGGCCGTCCGTATCTGGAGTGACATCATGTCCCGCAAGACCCCCATCGAGCGCTACCGCAACATCGGTATCTCGGCCCACATCGACGCCGGCAAGACGACGACGACCGAGCGCATCCTGTTCTACACCGGTGTGAACCACAAGATCGGTGAAGTGCACGATGGCGCCGCGACGATGGACTGGATGGCGCAGGAGCAGGAGCGCGGCATCACGATCACTTCGGCGGCCACGACCTGCTTCTGGAAGGGCATGGAGCTCGGCTTCCCCGAGCACCGCATCAACATCATCGACACCCCGGGTCACGTCGACTTCACGATCGAGGTCGAACGCTCGATGCGCGTGCTCGACGGCGCGTGCATGGTCTATTGCGCGGTCGGCGGCGTGCAGCCGCAGTCCGAGACCGTCTGGCGTCAGGCCAACAAGTACAAGGTGCCGCGCCTCGCGTTCGTCAACAAGATGGACCGCACCGGCGCGAACTTCCTGAAGGTCTACGAGCAGATGAAGGCTCGCCTGAAGGCGAACCCGGTGCCGATCGTGCTGCCCATCGGCGCCGAGGAGCACTTCACCGGCGTGATCGACCTCATCAAGATGAAGGCGATCATCTGGGACGAAGCCTCGCAGGGCATGAAGTTCGACTACCGTGAGATTCCGGCCGAGATGCTCGAGGACGCCAAGAAGTGGCGCGAGAACATGGTCGAGGCGGCGGCCGAGTCGAGCGAAGAGCTGATGAACAAGTACCTCGAATCGGGCGAACTGAGCGAGGACGAGATCAAGCTCGGCATCCGCACGCGCACGATCGCGGCCGAGATCCAGCCGATGCTGTGCGGCACCGCGTTCAAGAACAAGGGCGTGCAGCGCATGCTCGATGCGGTGATCGAGTTCATGCCCTCGCCGATCGACGTGCCGCCGGTGCCGGGCCACGACGACGACGACAAGGAAGTCGTGCGCAAGGCCGACGACGACGAGAAGTTCTCGGCGCTCGCGTTCAAGCTGATGACCGACCCCTACGTCGGCCAGCTGACCTTCGTGCGCGTCTATTCCGGTGTGCTGAAGTCGGGCGACTCGGTCTACAACCCGATCCGCGGCAAGAAGGAGCGCATCGGCCGCATCCTGCAGATGCACGCGAACCAGCGCGAGGAGATCAAGGAGATCCTGGCCGGCGACATCGCCGCCTGCGTCGGCCTGAAGGAAGTGACGACCGGCGAGACGCTGTGCGACCCGGCGGCGATCATCACGCTCGAGAAGATGGTGTTCCCCGAGCCGGTGATCTCGCAGGCGGTCGAGCCCAAGACCAAGGCCGACCAGGAGCGCATGGGCATCGCGCTCGGCCGTCTGGCGCAGGAGGACCCGTCGTTTCGCGTCAAGACCGACGAGGAGTCCGGCCAGACCATCATCTCCGGCATGGGCGAACTGCACCTCGAGATCATCGTCGACCGCATGAAGCGCGAGTTCGGCGTCGAGGCCAACGTCGGCAAGCCGCAGGTCGCGTACCGCGAGACGATCCGCAAGCCGGTGCAGGACATCGAAGGCAAGTTCGTTCGCCAGTCGGGCGGCAAGGGCCAGTACGGCCACGTCGTGCTCAAGATCGAGCCGCAGGAGCCGGGCAAGGGCTTCGAGTTCGTCGATGCGATCAAGGGCGGCGTCGTGCCGCGCGAGTTCATCCCGGCCGTCAAGAAGGGCGTCGAGGACTCGTTGCCGAACGGCGTGCTCGCCGGCTATCCGGTGGTGGACGTCAAGGTCACGCTCACCTTCGGCTCGTACCACGAGGTGGATTCGAACGAGAACGCGTTCAAGATGGCCGCGTCGTTCGGCTTCAAGGACGGCTGCCGCAAGGCCTCGCCGGTGATCCTGGAGCCGATGATGGCGGTCGAGGTCGAGACGCCCGAGGACTATGCCGGCTCGGTGATGGGCGACTTGTCGTCCCGTCGCGGCATGGTGCAGGGCATGGACGACATGCCGGGCGGCGGCAAGATCATCAAGGCCGAGGTGCCGCTGTCGGAGATGTTCGGCTATTCGACGACGCTGCGCTCGATGAGCCAGGGCCGTGCGACCTACACGATGGAGTTCAAGCACTACAGCGAGGCGCCCAAGAACGTCGCCGACGCGATCATCACTTCACGCGGAAAGTAAACACTGGAGCCGCGGGCTCGGCTGGGCGGCTCCTTCACTGATCGGTCTTCTTCGGGGCGCCGCCTGCTGCCAGTGGCAGGCGAATCAAGGCCCCGCTGGAAACCTTAAACCTCTCACTGGCACTGCTCTTTATCCGGAGAAT
>JAMLIM010000082.1 GCA_023954175.1 Rhizobacter sp. | reverse complement strand
ACCGGCTCAATGTCGAGGCCGGCAACCTCGTGCTCGGCAGCGGCATCACCGTGCGTGGCGACACCGGCATCATCGGCAACCAGAGCTTCGTCGGCGGTGCGGCATCGCTCACCAACAACGGCACGATCCAGGCCGACGTGGCGGGCGGGAAGATCACGATCGGTGTCTCCGGCCCCGTCGTCAACAACGGCACGCTGGCGGCGCTCAACGGCGGCACGTTGTGGCTCAACAGCAGCATCAACAACTCCGTTGGGAGCCAGATCCTGGCCGGCACCGGCAGCAGCGTGGTGCAAAACGGCGTCACGCTCAACGGCAACATCAACGTGATCGGCAGCGGTTCGTTCAGCGCAACGAACAACGGCAACAACTTTCTCGAAGGCGCGAAGCTCGCCGGCACGCTCGACCTGGCAAGCAACTACGGCGTCGAGCGGGTCGTGAACGGGTTGACGCTCAACGGTACGGTCAACATCGGCGGCGGGAGCATCTTCGCGCCGCAGGGCGACCAGACGATTGGCGGCAGCGGCAACATCGTCTTCACGGACACCAACGGCAGCAACCGGCTCAACGTCGAGGCCGGCAACCTCGTGCTCGGCAGCGGCATCACCGTGCGTGGCGACACCGGCATCATCGGCAACCAGAACTATGTCGGCGGTGCGGCATCGCTCACCAACAACGGCACGATCCAGGCCGACGTGGCGGGCGGGAAGATCACGATCGGTGTCTCCGGCCCCGTCGTCAACAACGGCACGCTGGCGGCGCTCAACGGCGGCACGCTGTGGCTCAACAGCAGCATCAACAATGCCGTTGGGAGCCAGATCCTGGCCGGCACCGGCAGCAGCGTGGTGCAAAACGGCGTCACGCTCAACGGCAACATCAACGTGGTCGGCAGCGGTTCGTTCAGCGCAACGAACAACGGCAACAACTTTCTCGACGGCGCGAAGTTCGCCGGCACACTCGACTTGGCGAGCGCTTACGGCGTCGAGCGGGTCAAGAATGGGCTGACGCTCAACGGCACGGTCAACATCGGCGGCGGGAGCATCTTCGCGCCGCAGGGCGACCAGACGATTGGCGGCAGTGGCAACATCGTCTTTGCCGACAACAACGGCAGCAATCGGCTCAATGTCGAGGCCGGCAACCTCGTGCTCGGCAGTGGCGTCACCGTGCGTGGCGTGAGCGGCATCATCGGCAACCAGAGCTTCGTTGGCGGCGCGGCGGCGTTGACCAACAATGGAGTCATCAACGCCGACGGCGGCGGCACGATCTCCGTTGGCGTCAGCGGCACGACTACCAACAACGGCCTGATGCGCGCGCAGAACGGCACGCTCAGCGTCAACAGCCCGCTCGTCAACAACGGCACGTTGCGGGCGGATGCCGCCGGCGTCGTGAACCTGCCGACGAACTTCGCCAATGACGGCCTGATGACGGGCGTCGGCAACTTCGCGCTCAGCGGCACGCTCACCAACAACGGTCACGTCGCGCCCGGTACGCCGGGCGGCGAACCGGGCGCGCTCACGCTCGACGGCAAGTATGCGCAGGGCGCGGGCGGTTGGTTCGACGTCGGCCTTGACGGCCCGAACTTCGGCAGCCTGTCGGTCAGCGGCAGCGCCAGCCTGGACGGCACGATCGGCGTGATTTGCCAGGGGGCCTGCGACTACTCCGCCGGCACGAGCTGGGTCGTGATGATGACGGGCGGCTCGAACCTGGTCACGGGCGCCTTCTTCGGGCCGGTCGTGATGACGGGCTTTTCGGCCGGCGCGTTCTCGGTTACCTATCTGTCCAACGAGGTGCTCCTGAACGTAACGGCAGACACTGTCGGCGCAGTGCCCGAGCCAAGCACGTACGCGATGCTTCTCGCCGGCCTGGCCGCGGTGGGTTTCGTGGTACGCCGCCGGCGCACGGTGTGCGTGGGCGATATGCCTTGACCCGCATGCCACCGCTACCGCAAAGCGCCGTCTGAGGCGACAGCAAGGAGATTCGCGCGCCGATAAACTGGGTGCCATGAATGCTCCCGCAGCCCTCACGAAACTGCGCATCGACTTCGTTTCCGACGTCGTCTGCCCCTGGTGCGCGATCGGCCTCGGGTCGCTCGAGACGGCGCTCGCGCGCGTCAACGGCGAGATCGGCGCGGAGATGCACTTCCAGCCCTTCGAACTCAACCCGCAGATGCCGCCCGAGGGCGAGGACATCATCGAGCACCTGTCGCGCAAGTACGGCATCGATGCCGCGCAGATCGAGCAAAACCGCGAGGCGATCCGCCAGCGCGGCGCCGATGTCGGCTTCCGCTTCGGCAAGCGCGAGCGCACGTACAACACCTTCGATGCGCACCGGCTGCTGCACTGGGCCGGGCTCGAAGGGCGGCAGCATGAGCTCAAGCGCGCGCTGCTCGAGGCCTATCACGGCGAGGCGCAGAACCCGAGCGACCATGAGGTGCTGGTGAACTGCGCGACGCGTGCCGGTCTGGACGCGCAACGCGCGCGCGAAGTGCTCGCCTCGGGCGCCTATGCCGAAGAGGTGCGCACGAACGAGCGCCACTGGCTCGCGCTCGGCGTCAACTCGGTGCCCGCCGTGATCGTGAATGACCGGCACCTGATCTCGGGCGGCCAGCCGCCCGAGGTGTTCGAGCAGGCGCTGCGCCAGATCGCTGCGCAAGGCTGAGGCGATCGTCCTTCGCGCTCGGCGCAATGTCGACGCCGCCGACCGCAGGGGCGCGCAAGACCGGGTTCAGGCGTCGATCCGTGCCGCGTCCCATGCGTACACCTTCTGGCGCTGCTCGCCGAGCTTCTCGATGTAGAGGTGCATCTCGTCGCCCGGCTTCAGGAACACCGGCTTGGGCTTGACGCCGACGCCGACGCCGGGCGGCGTGCCGGTCGTGATCAGGTCGCCGGGGTTGAGCGTCATGTAGCAGCTCAGGTGGGCGACGATCTGCGCGACGGTGAAGATCATCGTGGCGGTGTTGCCCTTCTGGTAGCGATGGCCGTTGACCTCGAGCCACATCGCGAGCTTCTGCGGGTCGCCGACCTCGTCGGCGGTGACGAGCCAGGGGCCGACCGGCCCGAAGGTGTCGCAGCCCTTGCCCTTGTCCCACTGGCCGCCGCGTTCGAGCTGGTACTCGCGCTCCGAGACGTCGTTGACGACGCAGTAGCCGGCGACGTGCTTGAGCGCGTCGGCCTCCGACACGTAGCGCGCCTTGCTGCCGATGACGACGCCGAGCTCGACCTCCCAGTCGCTCTTGACCGAACGCTTGGGCAGCACGACATCGTGGTTGCAGCCGACGGCGCAGTCGATCGTCTTCGTAAACACGACAGGCTCCTTCGGGATCGGCATGCCCGATTCGGCCGCGTGGTCGGCGTAGTTGAGGCCGATCGCGATGAACTTGCCCATGCCGCTCCACGGCACGGCGAGCGTGCCCTGCGGCACGACCGGCAATGCGTTCAGGTCGAGCGCGCGCAGCGCGGCGAGGCCGGCGGGCGAGAGCGTGGCGGGCGTGAAGTCGGCGACGAGGCCGCCGAGGTCGCGCACCTGGCCCTTTGCGTCGAGCAGGCCGGGGCGTTCCTGGCCCTTGGGGCCGTGGCGAAGCAGTTTCATGTTGTGTGTTTCCCTTCGAAAAACAATCGTTGCAGTGCGCGACGGATCGCGTATTCGAGACGCATCATCCGGCGCGCGCGGTGTTCGAATCGATCTGCACGCCGGGCGAAGGCGCGGCCCGCTTTCTCTTGGGCCGAGCACCCGGCTGCCGACCTTCGCAAGTCGACTTGAAGCCGCGGCGCCGAGATGGGGACTGTATTCGACCTCCGCCCTACAATCCGGCCTTACCCGAGGAGCGTTGCGACGGCCGCCGGAACATCGTTCCGGCCGCTGCCAGGCTCGGGCACGGTGGGAGCGGCAGGCGCCGCGAGCCACCCGTCAACGGCGCTCACCCGACTTGCGTGGTCGCGGTGAGAACCCCGCGGCTGCGATGCCTTCGCGAAGCCCGTTGCCATGAACGCTCCCGCCCCAGTCACCACCGGCGTCACTGCCGCCGTCCCGCCGATGAAGCTCTCGGGCCTCGAGCCCGTCGTCATCGACGAAGCGTCGCTGTTCGTCAACATCGGCGAACGCACCAACGTCACCGGCTCGAAGGCCTTTGCGCGGATGATCCTCGGCGGCGACTTCGAAGCCGCACTCGCGGTCGCGCGCCAGCAGGTCGAGAACGGCGCCCAGGTCATCGACGTCAACATGGACGAGGCGATGCTCGACAGCGAGGCGGCGATGGTGCGCTTCCTCAACCTCGTCGCCGGCGAGCCCGAGATCGCGCGCGTGCCGATCATGATCGACAGCTCGAAGTGGAGCGTGATCGAGGCCGGCCTCAAGTGCATCCAGGGCAAGGGCATCGTCAACTCGATCTCGCTCAAGGAGGGTGAGGACGCCTTCAAGCGCCAGGCCACGCTCGTGCGCCGCTACGGCGCGGCGGCGGTCGTGATGGCGTTCGACGAACAGGGCCAGGCCGACACCTTCGAGCGCAAGACGCAGATCTGCGAGCGGGCCTACCGCATCCTCGTCGACGAGGTCGGCTTCCCGCCCGAGGACATCGTCTTCGACCCCAACATCTTCGCGATCGCGACCGGCATCGAGGAGCACAACAACTACGCGGTCGACTTCATCAACGCGACGCGCTGGATCAAGCAGCACCTGCCCGGCGCCAAGGTGAGCGGCGGCGTCAGCAACGTGAGCTTCTCGTTCCGCGGCAACGACCCGGTGCGCGAGGCGATCCATACCGTCTTCCTGTACCACGCAATCAAGGCCGGCATGGACATGGGCATCGTCAACGCCGGCATGGTCGGCGTCTACGACGATCTGGATCCGGTGCTGCGCGAGCGTGCCGAGGACGTGGTGCTGAACCGCCGCCCCGACGCCGGCGAGCGCCTGATCGAAGTGGCCGAATCGGCCAAGGGCTCGGCCAAGGACGACAGCGCACGCCTCGCCTGGCGCGACAAGCCGGTGCGCGAGCGCCTTGCCCACGCCATGGTGAAGGGCATCACCGACTTCATCGTCGCCGACACCGAGGAAGCGCGCCTCGCCTCGACGCGCCCGCTCGACGTCATCGAGGGTCCGCTGATGGCGGGCATGAACATCGTCGGCGACCTGTTCGGCGCCGGCAAGATGTTCCTGCCGCAGGTGGTGAAGATCGCCCGCGTCATGAAGCAGGCGGTGGCCCACCTGCTGCCCTTCATCGAAGCGGACAAGGCGCAGGGCGGCGCCTCCACGAAAGGCAAGATCGTCATCGCCACGGTGAAGGGCGACGTGCACGACATCGGCAAGAACATCGTCGGCGTGGTCCTCCAGTGCAACAACTTCGAGGTCGTCAACATGGGCGTGATGGTGCCGTGCCAGGACATCCTCGCGAAGGCCAAGGCCGAGGGCGCGGACATCATCGGGCTGTCGGGCCTGATCACGCCGAGCCTGGAGGAGATGCAGCACGTCGCGGCCGAGATGCAGCGCGACGCCTGGTTCGCCGAGCGCAGGACGCCGCTGCTGATCGGCGGCGCGACGACGAGCCGTGTGCACACGGCGGTCAAGGTCGCGCCGCACTACGCCGGGCCGGTCGTCTACGTGCCCGATGCGAGCCGCAGCGTCGGCGTCTGCAGCGATCTGCTGAGCGAGGATCGGTCCGAGACCTTCCTCGCCGAAGTCGCCGCCGACTACGAACGCGTTCGCACTTTGCATGCGAACCGCAAGGTCGTGCCGCTCGTTTCGCACACCGAGGCGCGCGCCAACAAGACGCCGATCGTCTGGGACGGCTACACGCCGCCGGTGCCGAAGTTCATCGGCCGGCGCGAGTTCCGCAACTACGACATCGCCGAGCTCGCCGCCTGCATCGACTGGGGCCCGCTCTTCCAGACCTGGGATCTCGCCGGGCGCTACCCGGCGATCCTCCACGACGAAGTCGTCGGCGAGGCCGCGAGCCGCGTGTTCGAGGACGCGCAGGCGATGATGAAGCGCTTGATCGACGGCCGCTGGCTCGCGGCATCCGGCGTCATCGGCCTCTATCCGGCGAACACGGTGGATGACGACGTGATCGAGATCTACACCGACGAGACGCGCAGCGAGGTGCTGATGCACTGGGCGCCGCTGCGCAACCAGACCGTGCGCCCGGTGATCACCGCCGAGGACGGCAGCAAGCTGATGCGGCCGAACCGCTGCCTGGCGGATTTCATCGCGCCCAGGTCGACCGGGCTCGCGGACCACATCGGGCTCTTCGCGGTGACTGCCGGGCTCGGCGTCGAGAAGAAGGAGCGCGAATTCCTCGCCGCGCTCGACGACTACAGCGCGATCATGTTCAAGGCGCTTGCCGATCGCCTTGCCGAGTCCTTCGCCGAGCGCCTGCACCAGCGCGTGCGCACCGATTTCTGGGGCTATGCGCCCGACGAGTCGCTGAGCGTCGAGCAACTCGTCGCCGAGCGCTACGTCGGCATCCGCCCCGCGCCGGGCTACCCGGCGTGCCCGGCCCACGGCGTCAAGCGCGAAATGTTTCGCGTGCTCGCTGCCGACGAGGTCGGCATCACGCTGACCGAAAGCCTCGCGATGCAGCCGGCGGCGAGCGTGAGCGGTTTTTATCTCGCGCATCCGCAGGCCTGCTACTTCAATGTCGGGCGGATCGGGCCCGATCAGCTGCGCGAGTGGGCCGCGCGCGAAGGGCTCGATCTGGCCCAGGCCGAACGCGCGCTCGCCGCCCTGCTGTAGCCGCAGGGGGCAAGGACGCGGCGCGGCGCAGATCGCGGACGCGCTGACACGCCGACGCCGCATACAACCGGTTGCATCCGACGCGCGCCCCGCCTCGCCTGCAACATCGCGTCACGTCTGGATGCTCATGCTTGCGTGTGTTGCAGCCGATAGGTCAATTGTTCACGCCACGGCTCACGCCGCGCGCCGAACATCCACCTGACGAACCCGACCGTGCATGCCGCATGTCGGGCCGCGGCCACACAGGTGCAAATGCGAGCGGGGGACATGAACTTGAACGACATCCAATGCGCAGGAGCGCGCGTCAGGCGCCTCGCGAACGCCACGCTGGCGGCGCTGCTCGTTTCCGTGCTTGCAGCCTGTGGCGGTGGCGGCGATTCGCAGGACAGCGGTCCGGTCGCGTCGTCCGGGTCCGGCACCGGCCCCGGCACCGGCACCGGCACGGGGACCAGTACCGGCAGCAGCAGCGGTTCGGGCGGAAGCACGGGCGGCGGGTCCGTCACGCCCCCGCCGATCGTGCCGCCCGCGGTCGAACTGCCGGCATCGACGGCCGACGCACGACGCTTCCTGACGCAGGCGACCTTCGGCCCGACCGAGCCCGAGGTCGATCACCTGATGAAGATCGGTTACAGCGCCTGGATCGACGAGCAGTTCGCCAAGCCGCAGAAGCTGCACCGCGCGTATTGGGACGCCCAGAACAAGGCGATCAAGGCCGTCAACCCGAACAGCTCGGCTGGCGAGCGCGAGGTGCTCGACAGCTTCTATCAACAGGCGCTCAAGGGCGACGACCAGTTGCGCCAGCGCGTGACCTTCGCGCTGTCCGAGATCTTCGTCATCTCGATGATGGCCGACGGCCTCGGCGGCGACAAGGGCCAGGGCGTCGCCGGCTACCTCGACATGCTCGGCCGCAACGCGTTCGGCAACTACCGCACGCTGATCGAGGACGTGTCGCGCCACCCGATGATGGGCATCTACCTGTCGCACCTGCGCAATGCGAAGGAAGACCCGGCCAAGGGCCGTGTGCCTGACGAGAACTTCGCGCGCGAGGTGATGCAGCTGTTCTCGATCGGCCTGTACCAGCTCAACGCCGACGGCAGCCAGAAGCTCGACCTCGACGGCAAGCCGATCGAGACCTATGGGCCGAAGGACATCGCCGGCATGGCCAAGGTCTTCACCGGCTGGAGCTGGGATGGCCCCGATACCGGCGATGGCCGCTACTACGGCTGGGGTGCGGACTGGTCCGACCCGGCGCGCCTCTACACCTCGATGCAGGGCTACACGCAGTTCCACTCGCTGTCGGAGAAGCGCTTTCTCGGCGCGAAGGTCGTCGCGCAGACCCGCGCCGATCCGTATGCGAGCCTGAAGACGGCGATGGACACCCTCGCCGCACATCCGAACGTCGGGCCCTTCCTCGGCAAGCAGCTGATCCAGCGCCTCGTCACGAGCAACCCGAGCCCGGCCTACGTCGGCCGCGTCGCACAGGCCTTTGGCAAGGGCGGCGACATGAAGGCGATGGTCAGGGCCGTGCTGCTCGACCCCGAGGCGCGCGATGCCAAGATCGCGGCCGGCAAGACCTACGGCAAGCTGCGCGAGCCGGTGCTGCGTCTGACCGCGATGCTGCGCGCGTTCGACGCCACGTCGGACAGCACGAAGTTCCTGATCGGCACGACCGACGACGCCGGCAGCCAGCTCGGCCAGACGCCGGTGCGTTCGCCCTCGGTGTTCAATTTCTATCGCCCGGGCTACGTGCCGCCGAACACCAAGGCGGGCAAGGCCGGCCTCGCCGTGCCGGAGATGCAGATCACGCACGAGACGACGGTGGCCGGCTACGCCAACTACATGATCCAGGGCGTGATGAGCGGCTTCGGTCAGAACGGCGTCGACTGGCAGGCCAAGCGGCGCGACGTGCAGATCGACTACAAGGCCGAGCTTGCGCTGGTCGACAAGAGCGAAGCACTCGCCGAGCATGTGCTGGCGCGCCTGCTCGGCGCGACGCCGAACGATGCGCTCAAGGCCGAAATCGTCGCCGCGGTCGATTCGATCACCCTGCCCGAGCTGCGGCCCGATGGCAGCAACAAGGACTGGGTCGAGAACTCGAGGAAGTTCCGCGTCTACGCGGCGCTTTCGATCGCGCTCGTCGCGCCGGAATTCCTGATCCAGAAGTGAGCGCCGCAGCATGAGCCACCCCATCTCCAACGCCTCGCGCCGCGCCTTTTTGCGTCGTGCGGGGGTCTTCTCCGCAACCGGCGTCGCGGCGCCGCTCGCCGTCAACCTGGCGGGCATCGGCAGCGCGGCGGCGCAATCGGCGAGCGACTACAAGGCGCTCGTGTGCATCTTTTTGTATGGCGGCAACGACGCTTACAACACCGTGCTTGCGACCGACACCGCGTCGTGGAATCACTACCTCGCGGTGCGCGACACGATCGCGCTGCGTGCGCCGGGAACGCCGCCGCTGATGTCTGCCGGCGGTGGCTCGCCCGAACGGCTGGGCGGCGTGCTCGCGATCAACCCGGCGCGCGCGCAGCCGGGCCGCAGCTTCGCGCTGCATCCGGTGATGACGGGCGCGCGCGACCTGTTCGAAGCGAAGCGGCTGGCCGTCATCGCCAACGTCGGCCCGCTGCTGCGCCCGACGACGAAGGCGCAATACCAGGACGACAAGTTCGCCAAGCCGCCCAAACTCTTCTCGCACAACGACCAGACGTCGACCTGGCAGGCGGGTGCGCCCGAAGGCGCGATCGCCGGCTGGGGCGGGCGTGCTGCGGACCTGCTGGCCGCGAGCAACAGCCGCCCGGTGTTCACGAGCATCTCGGCCACCGGCAACGCCGTGTGGCTGTCCGGAAATACCGTGCTGCAGTATCAGGTCTCGAGCCGTGGCGCGATCCGCGTTGGCAGCTGGGGCAACACGTTGTACGGCTCGACCGAGGCGCTCACGCGGATGCAGAACGTGATGCGCCGCGCGCGCTCCTCGCACTGGCTCGAGCAGGATCACGCCGGTGTCGCCGGCCGCTCGATCGACGCCGAGGCGAGCCTCAGCGCCGCGCTGCCGGGCAACGACGTCGCGCCCTACGGCACACCCGGCATGTCCGGCGGGCAGGACCCGCTGCTTCAGTACGACAACCCGCTTTCCGGCGGCAAGTCGACGAATTCGCTCGCGCAGCAGTTGCAGATCGTCGCCCGCATCATCGGCGCGCGCGGTGCGCTCGGCACGCACCGCCAGGTGTTCTTCGTCAGCATGGGCGGCTTCGACACGCACAGCGACCAGGGTCGCAGCCAGGCCGACAACATGGCCAAGCTCTCGCACGGCCTGAAGTATTTCAACGACACGCTGACCGCGATGGGCGTTGCCAACGGCGTGACGACCTTCACCGCGTCCGACTTCGGCCGCACCTTCACGAGCAACGGCGACGGCACCGACCACGGCTGGGGTGCGCACCACTTCGTGATGGGTGGTGCGGTGCGCGGCGGCGACCTCTACGGCAACTTCCCCACCTACAGCCAGGCCGATGTCAAGGGCAACTTCTCGAGCCCGAACCAGATCGGCAACGGCACGATGCTGCCCGAGGTGTCGGTCGACCAGTACGCGGCGACGATGGCGCGCTGGTTCGGCGTGCCCGACGCGCAACTGCCCGACCTGTTCCCGAACCTCGTGAACTTCGACGCCGGCGTGCGGGATCTGGGTTTCATGGCGTAGCCGCCGAGCGCGACTGCCTCCGCCCGAAGGGTCCAGGAAGGGCCGGTCAGCAAACCCGGCGCGCCTGGTGCGGCCGCGGTAACCTCGCCGGATGCCGTCGACCTGAGCATGCGCCATTGAACGATCCACGCCCCGGCCCGCGGGCCGCCGCCTACCCACACGCGGCCACGATCGCCGACTTCGAGCACAACTTCGCCGCGGTGCGTGAGCGCATCGCGGCCGCGTGCCGGAACAACGGGCGCGACCCTGCGGGCGTGCGCCTGCTGGCCGTCAGCAAGACGGTCGACGAGGCGCACATCCGCATGGCCCATGCGGCGGGCTGTCGCTGGCTGGGCGAGAACAAGGTGCAGGAGGCGTACGCAAAATGGCAGGCGATGGCCGATCTCGAAGACCTGCGCTGGTCCGTCATCGGTCATCTGCAGACCAACAAGGCCAGGCAGGTGGCGCGCTTCGCCTCCGAGTTTCAGGCGCTCGACAGCCTGCGCGTTGCCGCCGCGCTGGATCGGCACCTGCAGGCGCTGGGTCGCGGGCTGGATGTGCTGGTGCAGGTCAATTCGTCGGGTGAGGCGAGCAAGTACGGCCTGCCTCCGGACGAGGTGCCGGCGTTCCTGCGCCAGCTGCCTGCCTTCGGCGCGCTGCGTGTGCGCGGCTTGATGACGCTGGCGGCGCTGTCCGACGATGCGGTTCGTGTGCGCGGGTGCTTTGCCTTGATGCGCCGGCTGCGCGAGCGTCTGCGCCAGGACGCCCCGGACGGCGTGGACATTCAGGAACTGTCGATGGGCATGTCGGGCGACTATGCGCTCGCCGTCGAGGAAGGCGCCACCGTGGTGCGGGTCGGCCAGGCGATCTTCGGTGCGCGCGCGACACCGGACAGCGACTACTGGCCGCCGGCACCATGAGGCCGCAGGCCTGATCGCCGCTACGGGTTGCCCAGAAAGTCGCGCTTGCCGATCGCGACGCCGTTCTGGCGCAGGATGTTGTAGGCGGTCGTCGTGTGGAAGTACACGTTCGGCATCGAGTGGCCGAGCAGCAATTGCATGCCCGTGTAGCGCGTTTCCTTGCCGGTGACGGGGAGCACGATCTCATCGTCTTCGGTGCCGTCGATCTGCTGCGGCGGCACACTGCGGATGAAGGCGACGGTTCTGGCAATCCGGACTTTCAATGCGGCCAGCGTCGTCTCGTCGTCTTCGTAGTAAGGCACCTCCATCCGCGCGAGGCGTGCGACGACGCTTCTCGCCTTGTCGCAGGCAATCTGCACCTGCTTTGAAAACGGATACATGTCGGGCGCCAGCCGCCACGCCATCAGCGTGGCGACGTCGATCTCGTGCGCGTCGGCGTGCGCCTGCGCCTTGTCCAGGATGTTCGCCAGATTCTCGAGGATGTTCGCCAGCCGTGGCACGCTGGCCTGGTACATGGAAATCTGCATTGCAAGTTCTCGTCGTCGTGGAAATGGCGGCCCGGCAAGTGCGATCCTAACGAGTGCCGCGCGCCGCCGTACTCTGGCGTTCGCGTCCGAGCGTGCGCCGGTCGGGCCCGCCCCAGAAGGTCGCAGCGCAAGTCATCATCGCGCTAGCCGACGCCAAGCACCCGGCGATACTGGATCGCCTCCGCCAGGTGCGCGACCTGGATCGTCGCCGCGCCCTCGACATCGGCGACGCTGCGCGCGATGCGCAGCACGCGGTGAAAGCTGCGCGCCGACCAGCCCAGGCGCGCGGCGGCGGTCTGCAGGAACTTCGATGCTCCGGCGTCGAGCGCGCAATGCGCTTCGAGCGCATCACCGGCCAGATCCGCATTGCGGCAGCCCTGGCGTTCGAGCTGGCGAGCGCGCGCCCGCGCGACGCGCAGCGCGACATCGGCACTCGATTCGGCGTCGGCCCCGCCGCTCATCGCCTCGGGCGCGACCGCCGGCACTTCGACCTGCAGGTCGATGCGGTCGAGCAAGGGCCCGCTGATCCGCCCCTGGTAGCGGGCGACCAGATCCGGCGTGCAGCGGCAACTTCTGAGCGGGCTGCCGAGATGGCCGCAGGGGCAGGGATTCATCGCCGCGAGGAACTGGAAGCGCGCCGGGAACTCGGCCTGGCGCGCGGCGCGCGAGATCGTGATGCGGCCCGATTCGAGCGGTTCGCGCAGCGCTTCCAGCGCAGCGCGCGGGAACTCCGGCAGTTCGTCGAGGAAGAGGACGCCGTGGTGCGCGAGCGAGATCTCGCCCGGCCGCGGCGGCGAGCCGCCACCGACGAGGGCCACCGGCGACGCACTGTGATGCGGCGCGCGCAGCACGCGTTGGCGCCAGCGCGCGGGCTGGAAGTCGCCCGTCAGGCTCAGCACGGCGGCTGATTCGAGCGCCTCCTCCTCGTCCATCTGCGGCAACAGGCCGCCGAAGCGCGCGGCGAGCATCGACTTGCCTGTTCCCGGCGGGCCGACCATCAGCACGCTGTGGCCGCCGGCGGCGGCGATCTCCAGGGCGCGGCGCGCGCCGGCCTGGCCCTTCACGTCGCGCAGGTCGGGCAGCGCCGCCGACGCGATGGTTGGCGCCGGGCGGGCGCGCGGCAGCGGCAGCGCCTCATCGCCCGGCACGAAGGCGCGCACGACGTCGAGCAGGTGCGCTGCGGCATGGATCGCCAGACCCTCGACGAGGGCCGCCTCCTCGGCGCTGCCCGCGGGCAGCACGAGCGCGCGCGAAGTCCCGTGCCGGCTGAGCGCCAGGCCCATCGCGAGCGCGCCGCGCACACGGCGCAGATCGCCCGCGAGGCTGAGCTCGCCAGCGAACTCGAAACCTTCGAGGCGCGCCGCATCGAGTTGGCCGCTCGCGGCGAGGATGCCGAGCGCGATCGGCAGGTCGAAGCGGCCAGACTCCTTGGGCAGATCGGCCGGCGCGAGGTTGACCGTGATGCGCTTGTTGCTCGGGAACTCGAGCCCGCTCGTCTGCAACGCGGCGCGCACGCGTTCGCGTGACTCCTTGACCTCGGTGTCCGCGAGGCCGACGAGGGTGAAGCTCGGCAAGCCGTTGGCCAGATGCACCTCGACCGTCACCTCGGGCGCTGCCAGCCCATCGAGCGAGCGGCTGTGGATCACGGCCAGTGTCATGCGTTCGGTCTCCTTGCGGCGTTGTCCAGCGTTGCGAACATGACGGCCGATCGGCGGCCATTGTGCCCGCGGCTTGCGCGATCGCAATGCACGGAGCGCGGCGCACCAGGCGCGACATTGCGTTCGCTTTGGTGCCTGTGGTGACCCAGTCTGGTGCGTTGCACACGCGCGGCGGGTGCATCTGCCTTGCTCTGCCTCGCCACGGGGCACGCCACGCGGCATCGCGTCGGCTGCCGGTCCTGGCACAAAAGCTGCGTTGTCCGGTGCAGTTCAACTCGAAACCGGATTCGCATCATGAAAACCCTTGCCGCCACGCTGGGCGCAGTCGCTTCCATCCTTTCGCTGCCGGCGCTGGCTCAAACCGCGCCCGCGACGGCATCGCCCTGGGCCTTCTCGGCCAACATCGGGCTGTTCTCCGACTACCGCTTCCGGGGCATCTCGCAGACCGACAAGAAGCCGGCGCTGCAGGGGGGGTTCGACCTTGCCCACAGTTCGGGCCTGTACATCGGCAACTGGAACTCCAACGTCGACAGCGCCTTCTACAACGGCGCGAACATCGAGATGGACTTCTACGGGGGCTACCGGCACGCCTTCGACGGCGGCTTCGGGCTGGACGTGGGCGTCATCACCTACTACTACCCGAACTCGGGCTCCAACCCGGCCGGCTCGACCAGGATCGACAACACCGAGCTCTACATCGGCGGCAGCTACGGGCCGGTGACGCTCAAGTACAACTACGCGGTCTCGGATTTCTTCAGCGCGCCCGACTCGAGCGGCTCGAGCTACCTCGACGCCGGCTTCAGCTACGACCTCGGCCACAACTTCGGCGTCGTCGCGCACTACGGCTACCAGTGGTTGAAGGGCGGCGCGGTCGTCACCCAGATCGACGGCAGCACGGCGAACAACATCTCCGACTGGAAGATCGGCGCGACCTACACGCTCGACGGCTGGGTGGTCGCGCTCGCCTACGTCGCGACGAACCGCGACCTGACCGGCGGCACCGCCGCGCTGACCAACAGCAACATCAGCGGCAACACGGCCGTGTTGTCGGTCGCCAAGACCTTCTGAATCCCAAGCTGCAAGGAGTACTGACCATGAAGATGGTGATTGCAATCGTCAAGCCGTTCAAGCTCGACGAAGTGCGTGAAGCCCTGAGCGCGATCGGCGTGCAGGGCATCACGGTGACAGAGGTGAAGGGCTTCGGGCGCCAGAAGGGCCACACCGAGCTCTACCGCGGCGCGGAGTACGTCGTCGACTTCCTGCCCAAGGTGAAGATCGAAGCGGCGGTGGACGACGCGATCGTGGAGCAGGTGATCGAGGCGATCGAGGGCGCGGCGCGCACCGGCAAGATCGGCGACGGCAAGGTGTTCGTCGCCGCGCTCGAACAGGTGGTGCGCATCCGCACCGGTGAAACGGGCCAGGACGCCCTTTGATTGCGCATCGAGACAACACCATGAAAAAACTCATCCTCATGCTTTCCCTGGGGCTCGCCGTCCTCGGTTTCTCGGGGGCGTCGCTGGCGCAGGACGCCGCCTCCGCACCAGCGTCCATGGCCACTGAAAGCGGCATCGCCGTCGCCGCGGCCACACCCGCTCCCGACGCCGCGTCGGCCCCCGCGGCCACCGTGGACAAGGGCGACGTCGCCTGGATGCTGACCGCCACGCTGCTCGTCGTCTTCATGGCCGTGCCCGGCCTGGCGCTGTTCTACGGCGGCCTGGTGCGCAGCAAGAACATGCTCTCGGTGCTGATGCAGGTGCTGGTCGTGTTCTCGCTGATCGGCGTGCTGTGGGCGGTCTACGGCTACAGCCTGGCCTTCGGTGGCGAGGGGTTGATCATCGCCGGGCTCGACAAGGTGTTCCTGGCGGGCGTCACGGTGGATTCGCTTGCCGACACCTTCACACCGACCGCCAAGCTGCCGGAGTATGTCTTCATCGCCTTCCAGGCCACCTTTGCCGGCATCACCTGCGCGCTGATCGTCGGCTCGTTCGCCGAGCGCATGCGCTTTTCCGCCGTGCTGCTGTTCTCGGTGCTCTGGTTCACCTTCAGCTATCTGCCGATCGCGCACATGGTCTGGGGCGCCGGCGGCTATCTGCTCAGCAAGGGCGCGCTGGACTTTGCCGGCGGCACCGTGGTGCACATCAACGCCGGCGTGGCCGGTCTGGTCGGCGCCTACCTCCTGGGCAAGCGTGTCGGCTACGGCCGCGAGGCCCTGACGCCGCACAGCCTGACGCTGACGATGGTGGGCGCCTCGATGCTGTGGGTGGGCTGGTTCGGCTTCAACGCGGGCTCCAACCTCGAAGCGACGAGCGGCGCGGCACTGGCCTTCGTGAACACGCTCTTCGCCACGGCCTCCGCAGTCTTGTCCTGGATGTTTGCCGAATGGCTCCTCAAGGGCAAGCCTTCGATGCTGGGCGCGGCCTCGGGCGCGGTGGCGGGACTGGTGGCCATCACGCCGGCCTGCGGTTCGGTCGGCCCGATGGGCGCCATCGTCATCGGCCTGGCCGCCGGCGTGGTCTGCTTCTGGGGGGTAAACGGCCTGAAGAAGCTGCTCGGCGCCGACGACTCGCTCGACGTCTTCGGCGTGCACGGCGTCGGCGGCATCCTCGGCGCATTGCTGACCGGCGTGTTCACCGCCCCCGGCCTGGGCGGCACCGGCAAGGCCGACTTCTCGATCGCGAGCCAGGTGCTGATTCAGGCCGAGGCTGTGCTGATCACCGTCGTCTGGTCGGCGGTGGTTGCGTTCGTCGCCTACAAGATCGTCGGCGCGATCGTCGGACTGCGTGTGCCGGAAGAGGCCGAACGCGAAGGCCTGGACATCACCTCGCACGGGGAGACGGCGTACAGCAGCTGAGCGCGCGCGCCTTGCGACAGGGGCTGCCTTCGGGCAGCCCTTTTTTCTGCCGCGCTCGCGCACCATCCACCCTTGCCAGACGGCCAGGCTGCCCCCACGTCCCTAGAATCGACGCATCAAGCGCCTTCAGGCAGTAGCCATGGTCCCGCACCTGATCACCGCCCTCACCGGCCCCATCAACGAACTCGAGCAGCGCATCCTCGAGTCGCTGCCGGCGATCGAGCGCTGGTTCCGCCTCGAGTGGATGGAGCACACGCCGCCGTTCTACACCTCGGTCGATCTGCGCAACGCCGGCTTCAAGCTGGCGCCGGTCGACACCAACCTCTACCCCGGCGGCTTCAACAACCTGACGCCCGACATGCTGCCGCAGGCGGTGCAGGCGGCGATGGCGGCGATCGAGAAGATTTGCCCCGAGGCGAAGAACCTGCTGCTGATCCCCGACAACGAGACGCGCAGCCCGTTCTACCTGAACAACCTGCAGCGGCTGGTGCGCATCTTTCACCAGGCCGGGCTCAATGTGCGCCTGGGCGCGCTCGACGAGACGGTCAAGGCGCCGACTCCGCTCGCGCTGCCCGACGGCGGGCAACTCGTTCTGGAACCGCTGGTGCGCACGCGCGGCAGGCTCGGCCTCAAGGGCTTCGATCCCTGCA
>JAMLIM010000081.1 GCA_023954175.1 Rhizobacter sp. | reverse complement strand
GCCGGTGGTGCCGATCGCCGTGACCTCGGCGCGTTGCTGGCCGCGCAAGTCCTTCCTGCTGCGCCCCGGCGTGGTCGACGTGTCGATCGGCAAGCCGATACCGTCGCACGGCCGTCGGCCGGACGAACTGATGCGCGAGGTCGAGACCTGGATCGAGGCCGAGATGCGGCGGCTCGACCCCGAGGCATACACGGGCGCGCCGGCTCCAGCGCCGGCGCGCGCCTGAAGCAGCATGCGCAGCCCCGGATCACAGCCTGCACCGCCCGGCCCCGCGCAGTTGGGGTTGTTCGACGACCTGCCGCCTGCCGAGCGGGCCGGCCCCGCGCCGCGAGCCCCCACATCGCCGGGCTCGACGCCTGTTCAAGATGGCCCGCGAGCGCAGCGCCCGGATGTGCTCGGCCCTGCGGAGACGCCCACCCCGTTCCGCCATCCGCGCGCGCAACGCGAACTGCGGCTCGGCACGCATGTCGTTGCCTATGAACTGCGGCGTTCGCGCCGGCGCACGATCGGCTTTGCGGTCGGCGCCGAAGGCCTGACGGTGGCGGCGCCGCGCTGGGTCAATCTGTCCGACATCGAGGCCGCGCTGCGCGAGAAGGCGGCATGGATCGTGCGCAAGCTCGCCGAGCGGCGCGAGCGCGACCAGCGGCTGCAGGCGGCGCGTATCGAGTGGCGCGACGGCGCGACGATCCCCTTCCTCGGCGAGACCGTCATCGTCGTGCTCGACCCGCGCGCCGGCGCGCAGGCGGCCGGCGCGGTGCTCAACGCCGCGGCCGATGCGCTGCCCGGCGTGCCGCGGCTCACGCTGCATGTCGGCCTGCCGCACGACGCCTCGCCGCAGCAGATTCGCGATGCGGTGCAAAGCTGGCTGCAGCGCCAGGCGCGCCGCATCTTCGAGGAGCGCTGCCACCACTTCGCGCCGCTGCTGAAGGTGCAGTGGCGGCGCCTCGCGCTGAGCTCGGCGCAGACGCGCTGGGGCAGCGCGAGTGCCGACGGTTCGCTGCGCCTGAACTGGCGCCTGGTGCACTTCGGCATGGCGACGATCGACTATGTCGTCGCGCACGAGCTCGCGCACCTGCGCCACATGGATCACAGCCCGAAGTTCTGGGACGTCGTGCGCTCGGTCGTGCCGGACCTCGACGCTGCGCGCGGCGCGCTCAAGGGCGACGTGCTGCCGGTGTTCGACTGACGGCGCCGCGCCGCGCGTGCGCTATGCGAGTGCGAAGCGAAACACGCCGTCGGCGCCCAGTTCGCGCCTGAGCTTGCCGGCGAACCACAGCCCATGCAGGTGCGCGATCGCTTCGCCCATGGCGAAGGTGAGCTGGTGCAGGTCGAGCTCGCGCTTGAACATGATCGGCACGATCTCGGCGGCGCTGTGCGGCCGCGCGGTGCAGGCGGCGATGACTTCGGCAAAACGCTCGTCGTGATGCTCGCGCAACTGGTCGATGCGGCGCTGCAGGCCGGTGAACGGCCGGCCGTGCGAGGGCAGCACGAGCGTCGTTTCGGGCAGGGCGCGGAAGCGCTCGATCGAAGCGAGATACAGCGTCAGCGGGTCGGCCTCGGGCTCGATGTCGATCACCATGACGTTGGTCGAGATGCGCGGCAGCACCATGTCGCCCGAGATCAGCACGCCGAGGTCGGGGCAGTGCAGCGCCATGTGCTCCGGCGCGTGGCCGTAGCCGGCGACGCAGCGCCATTCGTGCGCACCGATCGCGATGCGGTTGCCGTCCATCAGGCGGCGATAGCGCTCCGGCACCGCGGGCACCATCGACGCGTAGTAGCTGGTGCGGGCGCGCACCTTGGCGATCGATTCCGGATCGACGAGGCCGTGCCGCATGAAGTGCGCGGCCGCCAGTTCGCCGCCGAAGGTCAGCGTGCTCGCGCTGGCGAGGCGCGCGGCGTTGTAGTCGGTGGCGCTGATCCACAGCCTGCAGTCACGGCCGTCGAGGCCCCAGCGCTGCGTCAGCCAGTGCGCGAGGCCCATGTGGTCGGGGTGCATGTGGGTGACGATCACGCGCAGCACCGGCAGGCCGTCGAGCTCGTTGGCGAAGACCTGCTCCCAGGCCGCGATCGTCGCCGCGTTGGCGATGCCGCAATCGACAATGGTCCAGCCCTCGACGCCTTCCTGGCGGTCGCGCAGCAGCCACAGGTTGATGTGGTCGAGCGCGAACGGCAGCAGCATGCGCACCCAGCGCACGCCCGGCGCCACCTCGAGCGTTTCGCCGAGCGTGGGCAGGACATCGCCCAACGGGTATTCGAGTTCGGATTCGCGCGCGTTGGCCATTGGTAGACTTCTCGTTCCCGGCAACCGCTGGTCGGACCCAGGGTTGTCGAACTCCTTCGAGGGGCGGCAACCGGAACAGCGGCCTTGGGGCACCCTCACTAATCGTCAATCCCAGTGTAGCCATGATCCCCGAGACGGAATCCGCGCGTGCAAGGGGCATGGGCAGGCCGGCGCGCGCCTGACGCCGAAGCGACGAGGAGACGCCATGCATCCAGGGCCGAAAACCCAATACGCGCAACACGCGCAGCCCGGCTTCGAGCAGCGCGTGCGCGACTCGTTCGCGCGCCAGATGGCGATGAAGACGCTCGGCGCGCAGCTCGGCGTGATCGACGCCGGCCGCGTCGAGCTGCTGATGACGCACCGCGCCGAACTGACGCAGCAACACGGCTTCCTGCATGCCGGCATCGTCGCCGCCGCGCTCGATTCGGCCTGCGGCTATGCCGCGTTCACGCTGATGCCGGAGGATGCGGCGGTGTTGACGATCGAGTTCAAGATCAACCTGCTCGCGCCGGCGCGCGGGCCGCGCTTTCGCTTCGAAGGCGTCGTCGTCAAGCCCGGCCGCACGATCAGCGTCGTCGACGGGCGGGCGCTGCAGGCCGACGACGACGCCACGAACGAAAAGCTCGTCGCCAGCATGACGGCGACCGTGATGACGGTGCGCGGACGCGAAGCGCTGCGCCACTGAGGCACCCGCCGCAAATCGACACCCGAAGGAGACAGCGACCATGAACCTGCCCGGTCTGAACTTCCAACTCGGCGAGGACATCGACGCCCTGCGTGACGCGGTGCGCAGCTTCGCCGAGGCCGAGATCGCGCCGCGCGCGGCCGAGATCGATGCGAGCGACCAGTTCCCGATGGACCTGTGGCCGAAGATGGGCGCGATCGGCGTGCTCGGCATCACCGTCGGCGAGGAGTACGGCGGCGCCGGCATGGGCTATCTGGCGCACATGATCGCGATGGAGGAGATCAGCCGCGCGAGCGCGTCGGTCGGCCTCTCCTACGGCGCGCACAGCAACCTGTGCGTGAACCAGATCAAGCGCAACGGCAGCGACGCGCAGCGCAGGAAATACCTGCCGAAGCTGATCAGCGGCGAGCACGTCGGCGCGCTCGCGATGAGCGAGCCGGGCGCCGGCTCCGACGTGATCTCGATGAAGCTGCGCGCCGAGGACAAGGGTGGCCACTACCTGCTCAACGGCACGAAGATGTGGATCACGAACGGGCCCGACGCCGACACGATGGTGGTCTACGCCAAGACCGACCCCGGGATCGACGGCCCCCAGGCTTCGCCACCCTCCGAGGGGGCTCGCCCGCCTTCGGGCGGCCGTGCGGCGGGCGGCGGCGCGCGCGCCATTACCGCGTTCATCGTCGAAAAGGGCATGAAGGGCTTTTCGACCGCACAGAAGCTCGACAAGCTCGGCATGCGCGGCAGCCACACCGGCGAGATGGTGTTCGACAACGTCGAGGTGCCGGCCGAAAACGTGCTCGGCAGCGTCGGCGGCGGGGCCAGGGTGCTGATGAGCGGGCTCGACTACGAGCGCGCCGTGCTCGCCGCGGGGCCGATCGGCATCATGCAGGCGGTGATGGACAACGTCGTGCCCTACATCCACGACCGCAAGCAGTTCGGCCAGAGCATCGGCGAGTTCCAGCTCATCCAGGCCAAGATGGCCGACATGTACGCCGCGCTTCAAGGCGTGCGCGCCTACTGCTACACGGTCGGCAAGAACCTCGACCTGCTCGGCACCGAGCATGTGCGCCAGGTGCGCAAGGACTGCGCGGCGCTGATCCTGTGGTGCGCCGAGCGGGCGACCTGGATGGCGGGCGAAGGCATCAGCATCTTCGGCGGCAACGGCTACATCAACGAATACCCCCTCGGCCGCCTCTGGCGCGACGCCAAGCTGTATGAAATCGGGGCCGGCACTTCGGAGATCAGGCGCATGCTGATCGGCCGCGAGCTGTTCGCGGAGACGATGTGATGTGCCAATCGAGAATAGCCAGACTGAAGCGCGACACGCCATGAAATGCTTACTCGTCGGGTCGCGCTTCTTCGGCGCGACGGTGCTCGACGGTCTGCGCCGCGAGGGCGCGGCCGAAGTCGTGCGCGTGGTCGCGCCGGCAGACGACGACCGGCTCGCGCTCGCCGCGCGGGCGGCCGGCATCGAACTGCACGTGCTCGCGAATCCGAAGGTCGTCCCCGGCGAGGCGATTCCGGAAGGGACCGACCTGATCCTCGCCGCGCACACCCATGCCCGCGTCAGCAACGAGGCGCTCGCCCGTTCGCGCCTCGGCGGCGTCGGCTACCACCCGTCGCTGCTGCCGCGGCACCGGGGCATCGCCGCGGTCGAATGGACGATCCTCGAAGGCGACGCGATCGCCGGCGGCTCGGTCTATCACCTTGCCGACGGCTGGGACGCGGGCGCGATCGCTGCGCAGGACTGGTGCTTCGTCGCCAAGGGCGAGACCGCGCGTGAACTGTGGGAGCGTGCGCTCGCGCCGATGGGGCTGGACTTGCTCGCGCGCGTCGTGCGCCATGCGCAGCAGCACGGCGCGCTGCCCGCGCAGGCGCAGGACCCGCGCTTCGCGACGCGTGCGCCGATGATCCGCCGCCCGGTGGTGGTCGCCGAGGACGCCCCGGGGGCGATGACGGCGCTGGTCGTCACGGTGAACGGGCCGGACCGGCCGGGCATCGTGAGCCAGATCGCCGAGCGGGCGCTCGGCTTCGGCGCAAGCTGGGCGGCGAGCCGCCTCGAGCGGCTGGCGGGCGAGTTCGCCGGCATGGTGCATCTGGAGGTGCCGCACGCGAACGCCGATGCGCTCGCCGACGCGCTGCGCGGCCTCGAGACCAACGGCCTGCGGCTCGTCGTCGCCAAGAGCGGCGCCGCGGGGGCGCAGAGGGGGCTGCGCGGCTTCCACCTCGAACTTGTCGGCGAGGACCGGCTCGGCATCGTCAGCCGGTTGACGCGCACGCTGGCCGAGCAGGGGATCAGCATCGATCAGCTCCTCACCGAGCACGTCGGCGGCACGGCGGGCAGCAAGCCGAAGTTCCGGGTCTCCGCGCACCTGCTGGCGCCGGCCGGGCTCGCGGCCGACGCGCTGCTCGGCAGGCTCGAGGGCCTCGCCAACGAGATGATGCTCGACATCGCGCTCGACGAGCGCGCGCCGGGCCAGCGGGCGCCGGGCCAGCGGGCGCCGGCCGCGTAGCGCGCAGCGACACCTCCCGCGCAGGGTGGCCGCCCGCACCGCGGGTGCGTACACTGGCGGCTCATTTGCGGCACCGCACCATCATGCCCGACGAACTCCACGAACTGCTAGAAGGCAATCGCCGCTGGGCGGCCCAGACCGAACAGCGCGAGCCGGGTTTCTTCAGCCGGCTGCTGCAGCAGCAGGCGCCCCAGTACCTCTGGATCGGTTGCGCGGACAGCCGCGTGCCGGCCAACGAGATCCTGGGCCTGCTGCCGGGTGACGTGTTCGTGCATCGCAACGTCGCCAACGTCGTCGTGCACTCCGATCTGAACGCGCTGTCGGTGATGCAGTTCGCGGTCGACATGCTCAGGGTGCGTCACGTGATCGTCGTCGGGCACTACGGCTGCGGCGGCGTCAAGGCCGCGCTGCAGGACCTTCGCATCGGCCTGGCCGACAACTGGATCCGCCATGTGCAGGATGTGCGAAAGAAGCACCGCACCTGGCTCGACGGCATGGAAGACGAGGAACTGCGCCTGAATGCGCTGTGCGAGCTCAACGTGCTCGAGCAATCGCTCAACGTCTGCGAGACGACCGTCGTGGAGGACGCCTGGGAGCGCGGGCAGGGCGTGGAGGTGCACGGCTGGGTCTACGGCCTTCACAACGGTCTGCTGCAGGACCTGCACATGACGGTCGGCAGCGCGGCCGAGGTCGCTGCCGCCTACGGCCTGGCGATCGGCGCGCTCAAGACGCGCTACGACTTGATCCGCAAGAAGGGCAGGCCGTAGTGCGCGCGGCGATGTTCCCGCAGCACCTGACGGACGCGCGCGGCTTCGACATCGCGCTCGCGATGCTGGAGGGCTTCAACCGCCACTACCGGCTCTTTCGCGAGACGAGCGCCGCCGCCAAGCAGCGCTTCGAGCGCGCCGACTGGCACGGCCAGCAGCGCGCGCAGCGCGAGCGCATCGAGTTCTACGACAAGCGCGTCGAAGAGGCGGCCGAAAGGCTGCAAAGCGAGTTCGAGGCCGCGACGCTGCCGATGGACGTCTGGCATCAGGTCAAGCTGCACTACATCGGGCTGCTGACCAACCATCACCAGCCCGAATGCGCGGAGACCTTCTTCAATTCGGTCACGACCAAGATCCTGCACCGCAGCTACTTCCGCAACGACTTCATCTTCGTGCGCCCGGCGATCTCGACCGAGTACATCGAGATCGACGAGTCGGACTCGTCGCCGACCTACCGCGCGTACTACCCGACGCCGCGGACGCTGCACGCGACGTTCACGAGCATCGTCGAGCACTTCGGCCTCGAAGTGCCGTTCCTGGACCTGGCGGGCGACATCGAACACGTCGTCGCCGCGGTCCGCGCCGAGCTGGGCGAGTTCACGCTGCGCGCGAACTTCCAGATCCAGGTGCTGTCGTCGCTTTTCTTTCGCAACAAGGGCGCCTACCTCGTCGGCAAGATCATCAACGGCTACCGGGAGATCCCGTTTTCGCTGCCGATCCTGCATGGCGCGGACGGCGGCCTCATCATCGACGCCGTCCTTTTCGGCGAGGACGAGATGGTGCTGCTGTTCAGCTTCGCGCGCGCCTACTTCATGGTCGACATGGAGATGCCGTCGGCGTACGTGCAGTTCCTGCGCTCGATGATGCCGAGAAAGCCGCGCAGCGAGCTCTACAGCGCGATCGGCCTGCAAAAGCAGGGCAAGAACCTGTTCTATCGCGACTACCTCGCCCACCTGCACCACAGCAGCGACCGCTTTCGCATCGCGCCCGGCATCAAGGGCATGGTGATGCTGGTGTTCGACCTGCCGTCGTTCCCGTACGTCTTCAAGGTCATCAAGGACTTCTATCCGCCGCAGAAGGACACGACGCGCGAGCTGATCAAGAGCAAGTACCTGCTCGTCAAGCAGCACGACCGCGTCGGGCGCATGGCCGACACGCTCGAATACTCGAAGGTCGCCTTCTCCCTCTCGCGCTTCGAGCCCGAGCTCATCGCCGAGCTCGAGGAGTTCTGCCCGAGCCTGCTCGAGCGCGAAGGCGACACGCTCATCATCCGCCACGTCTACATCGAGCGGCGCATGATCCCGCTCAACATCTTCCTGCACGACGCGACCAAGGATCAGATCGCGCACGCCGTCGTCGAGTACGGCAACGCGATCAAGGACCTGGTCGCCGCCAACATCTTCCCGGGCGACATGCTGTGGAAGAACTTCGGCGTCACGCGCCACGGCAAGGTCGTGTTCTACGACTACGACGAGATCGAGTACCTGACCGATTGCAACTTCCGCAAGGTGCCCGCGCCGCGCAACGAAGAGGAAGAGATGTCGGCCGACGTCTGGTATCACGTGGCGCCGAAGGACGTCTTCCCCGAGACCTTCGAACCGTTCCTGCTCGGCAACCCTTCGGTGCGCGAGGTGTTCATGAAGCATCACGCCGACCTGCTCGACGCCGCGTTCTGGCAAGGCCACAAGGAGCGCATCCTGGCCGGCCACGTGCTCGACGTGTTCCCTTACGATCCACACAAGCGATTCCCCCGCGCGCCCGTGCCGAGCACGGCGCTGGCGCCGGCCTGATGTCCTTGCCGAGAAGGAGCCCGACCATGTCCGCAACCGACCCCATCGTCATCGTCTCAGCCGCACGCACGCCGATCGGCGGCATGCTCGGGGACTTCGCCAGCGTCGCCGCATGGCAGCTCGGCGCGGCGGCGATCGGCGCCGCGGTGCAGCGCGCCGGCGTGGCGGGCGACGCCGTCGACGAGGTGCTGATGGGCAACTGCCTGATGGCGGGGCAGGGCCAGGCGCCGGCGCGTCAGGCGACGCTCGCCGCCGGCCTGCCGCAATCGGCCGGCGCGGTGACGCTCTCGAAGATGTGCGGCTCGGGCATGCGCGCGATGATGTTCGCGCACGACATGCTCAGGGCCGAGACGGCGAGCGTGGTCGTCGCCGGCGGCATGGAGAGCATGACGAACGCGCCGCACCTGCTGTTCGCGCGCAAGGGCGTGCGCTACGGCGCGGCGCAGATGTTCGACCACATGGCGATGGACGGGCTCGAGGACGCCTATGAACGGTTGCCGAGCGGTGGCGGCAAGGCGATGGGTGTGTTCGCCGAGGAGTGCGTCGACAAGTACGCCTTCACGCGCGAGGCGCAGGACGCCTTCGCGATCGCCTCCACCGAGCGCGCCAAGCGCGCCAACGAAGACGGCAGCTTCGACTGGGAGATTGCGCCGGTCGCGGTCGCGGGCAAGGGCGGCGAGGTGCTGGTGAAGGCCGACGAGCAGCCGTTCAAGGCTCGGCTCGACAAGATCCCGGGCCTCAAGCCCGCGTTCAAGAAGGGCGGCACCATCACCGCGGCGAACGCGTCGAGCATCTCGGACGGTGCGGCGGCGCTCGTGTTGATGCGGGAGTCGACGGCAGCGAAGATGGGCCTGGCGCCGATCGCGCGCATCCGAGCGCATGCGGTGCATGCGCAGGCGCCGAACCTGTTTGCCACCGCACCGGCCGGCGCCATCGCCAAGGTGCTCGCCAAGACCGGATGGTCGGCCAAGGATGTCGATCTGTGGGAGGTGAACGAAGCCTTCGCCGCAGTGACGATGGCGGCGATGACGGAGTTCAAGCTTCCCCATGACATCGTCAACGTGCACGGCGGCGCCTGTGCGCTCGGCCACCCGATCGGCGCGAGCGGCGCGCGCATCGTCGTCACGCTGCTCGGCGCATTGAGAAAGCGCGGGCTGAAGAAGGGCGTCGCCGCGCTGTGCATCGGCGGCGGCGAAGCGACGGCGATGGCGATCGAGCTGGCCTGATCGCAAGCCACCACACTGATCGACCGCCATGCTGCTGAACGACGATCATCGCGCGGTGCAGGACGCGGTGCGTGCGTTCGTGCAGCAGGAGATCGCGCCGCACGCCGCGCGCTGGGACAAGGAATGCCACTTCCCGGCCGCTGAGCTGAAGGGCCTCGCCGCGCTCGGGTGCTACGGCATCGCGGTGCCGACCGAGTGGGACGGCGCCGGGCTCGACTACCTCGCGCTCGCGGTGATCCTCGAGGAGATCGCCGCCGGTGACGGTGCGACCTCGACCGTCGTCAGCGTCAACAACTGCCCGGTCTGCTCGATCCTGATGGCGTGGGCGAACGATGCGCAGAAAGAGCAGTGGCTGAAGCCGCTCGCCCGCGGCGACATGCTCGGTGCGTTCTGCCTCACCGAGCCGCATGTCGGCTCGCAGGCCGATGGCCTGAAGACGACGGCGCGGCGCGATGGCGGGGACTACGTGCTGAACGGCGTCAAGCAGTTCATCACGAGCGGCAAGAACGGCGATGTCGCGATCGTGATGGCCGTCACCGACAAGGACGCCGGCAAGAAGGGCATCAGCGCCTTCATCGTGCCGACCGCGACGCCGGGCTATGTTGTCGCGCGCATCGAGGACAAGCTCGGCCAGCACGCGAGCGACACCGCGCAGATCGTGTTCGAGGACTGCCGCATTCCCGTCGCCAACCTGCTCGGCGACGAAGGCCAGGGCTTGAAAATCGCGCTCTCGGGGCTCGAGGGCGGGCGCATCGGCATCGCCGCGCAATCGGTCGGCATGGCGCGCGCGGCGTTCGATGCGGCGCTCGTCTATGCGAAGGAGCGCGTCGCCTTCGGCAAGCCGATCTACGAGCACCAGGCGCTGCAGTTCCGCCTCGGCGAGATGGCGACGCAGATCGAGGCCGCGCGCCAGTTGCTGCACCATGCGGCGAGCCTGAAGGACGCCGGCGTGCCGTGCCTGAAGGAAGCCGCGATGGCCAAGCTCTTCGCGAGCGAGATGGCCGAGCGCGTGTGCAGCGCGGCGATCCAGGTCTTCGGCGGCTACGGCTACGTCACGGATTTCCCCGTCGAGCGCATCTACCGCGACGTGCGCGTGTGCCAGATCTACGAGGGTACGTCGGACGTGCAGAAAATACTCATCGGGCGGGCGTTGGCATAGTCGGCGAACCGGCTGTGGCGTGGCTCATGCCCTTTCTGCCGGCCGCACTGAGGCCGTGCGTGGGACACGGCAGGACCCGCAATCCACGGCAGTCGGCACTTGCGGTGGAAGGGGAAACCCGGTTGCCCCGAGCGCCCCTGGCATCAATACTGATGGTTGTCATCCCGTTTGCGCCGTCGCGGCGCACGGCCCCTCATAGCCAAGACAAGGAGATCGTATGACCGAGAGTGCAACAACCGACGTCAAGAAGACCGTGGCCGTCACCGCCGAAGAGCCCAAACCGGCGCGCCGGCGCTTTCTGGGTGCAGCCGCCACCGGGGCGGCGGGCGTCGCCGCGATGTCCGTGCCGATGATTTCGGTCGCCCAATCGCCGATCGTGCTGAAGATGCAGGGCGCCTGGGGCGCGAAGGACATCTTCAACGAGATGGCGGAACAGTACGTCAAGCGCGTCAACGAGATGGCCGGCGGGCGCATGCGCATCGACTATCTCGTCGCCGGATCGGTCGTCAAGCCGTTCGAGGTCATGGACGCGACGAGCAAGGGCGTGATCGATGCGGCGCACCAGGTCGCGGTGTACTGGTACGGCAAGAGCAAGGTGGCGTCGCTCTTCGGCTCCGGCCCGGTCAACGGTTGCGATGCCAACCAGATGCTGGCCTGGATCCACCGCGAAGGCATGCCCTTCTACAACGAGCTGGTCGCGAAGCTCAACTTGAACGTGGTCGCGTTCTTTGCGATGCCGATGCCGACGCAGCCGCTGGGCTGGTTCAAGAAGCAGATCAACGGCGCTGCCGACCTGAAGGGCTTCAAGTACCGCACCGTCGGCCTCGCCGCCGACCTGATGCAGGACATGGGCCTGAAGGTCACCCAGCTGCCGGGCGGCGAGATCGTGCCGGCGATGGAACGCGGCGTGATCGACGCCTTCGAGTTCAACAACCCGACTTCCGACCGCCGCTTCGGCGCGCAGGACGTCGCGAAGAACTACTACATGGGCAGCTACCACCAGGCGATGGAGTTCTTCGAGATCGACTTCAACAAGAAGAAGTACGAATCGCTGCCCAAGGATCTGCAGGCGATTCTTGCGTACGCGGCCGAAGCGGCGTCGACGTCGAACTACGCGCTCGCGATGGACCAGTACTCGACCGACCTGCAGGAGCTGATCAACAAAGACCATGTGAAGGTCATGCGCACGCCCAAGGACATCTTCGCGGCGCAGATCAAGTCCTGGGACGTCATCGTCAAGCGGCTGTCGGATGAAGACCCGTTCTTCAAGAAGGTCTGGGATTCGCAGAAGGCCTGGGCCAAGCGTGTCGGCTACTACAGCTTCATCAACGAGGCCGACTACAAGCTGGCCTACGAGCACCTGTACGGCCCGCTGGGGTTCTAGAGAGTCGCATCTCGCAGCGACCCGATGTGTTGCGAGATGTGAACCACGGGCGGCGCAGTGATGCGCCGCTTTTTTTGACGACGCACGTGTCGATGCACGTGGGGCGCCACACACGATTGTCGAAGGACGCATTGCCATGCTGCAGAGATTCCTGTTGATGATCGACAGCTTCAGCATGGCTGTCGGCCATGCCTTCGCGTGGTGCATCCTGATCCTCACGCTGGGCACCTCGTACGAGGTCTTCATGCGCTACGTGCTCAACAACCCGACGAGCTGGGCGTTCGACATGAGCTACATCCTCTACGGGGGGCTGTTCATCATGGCCGGCGCGTACGCGCTGTCGCGCGATGCCCATGTGCGCGGCGACGTGATCTTCCGGCTGCTGCCGCCACGCGTCCAGGCGAGCATCGAGCTGGTGCTGTACTTCATCTTCTTCTACCCGGGCGTCACGGCGCTGATCATCGCCGGCTACGGCTACGCGCACGACTCCTTCGGCTACCGGGAGGTCAGCGTCAACAGCCCGGTCGGGGTGCCGATCTGGCAACTCAAGGCACTGATCCCGGCGGCCGGGATCATGCTCTTCATCCAGGGCATCGCGCAGGTGATCCGCTGCATCCTGTGCATCCAGACCGGCAGCTGGCCGCAGAAGCTCCACGACGTCGAGGAGCTCGAGTCCATGGTGCTGCACGAGCGCGAATACGAACAGCGCAGCGCCGCGAAAGGCGCCAAATGAGCAATCCGCAACTCGCGTTGATGATGCTCGGCAGCTTCGTCTTCATCATCCTGCTCGGCTTCCCGATCGCCTTCACGCTGATGGCGATGGGCGTGATGTTCGGCTACTACGCCTACTACGTGCCGGGGCAGGAGTTCTTCGACAGCCGCGTGTTCTACCTGCTGTCGCAGAACACCTTCAGCATCATGAACAACGACACGCTGACGGCCGTGCCCTTGTTCCTGTTCATGGGCTACATGATCGAGCGATCGAACATCCTCGACCGCCTCTTCTACAGCCTGCAGGTGTCCCTGCGCGCGATTCCGGGCGCGATGGCGGTGGCCGCCCTCGTGACCTGCGCGCTGTTCGCGACCGCGACCGGCATCGTCGGCGCGGTCGTCACGCTGATGGGCCTGCTCGCCTTCCCGGCGATGCTCAAGGCGGGCTACGACGAGAAACTGTCGTCGGGCGTGATCTGCGCCGGCGGCACGCTCGGCATCCTGATCCCGCCGTCGATCATGCTCATCGTCTACGGCGCCACGTCGGCGGTGTCGGTCGTCAAGCTGTATGCGGCGGCGCTGATCCCCGGCTTCCTCCTCGCCGGCCTGTACGTCGGGTACGTGATCGTCCGCGCCGCGCTGAACCCGAAGCTCGCACCGAAGCTGCCGAAGGAAGAGGCGAACCTCGGCTTCGCCAAGGTCGTCCTGCTGCTGCTGCAGGCGTTCCTGCCGCTCGCGGTGCTGATCCTGTCCGTGCTCGGCGCGATCCTCTTTGGTCTGGCGACGCCGAGCGAAGCGGCCGCGATCGGCGCACTGGGGGCGATGCTGCTCGCCATCGTCTACCGCGCCTTCACCTGGGAGCGCCTGAAGGAGGCGGTGTTCCTGACGGCGCGCACCTCTGCCATGGTGTGCTGGCTGTTCGTCGGCTCGTGGACGTTCTCGTCGATCTTTTCGTACCTCGGCGGTGAAGGGCTGATCAAGGATTTCGTGCTCGGCATGAACCTGAACACCGTCACCTTCCTGCTGATGTCGCAGGCGATCATCTTCCTGCTCGGCTGGCCGCTGGAGTGGAGCGAGATCATCATCATTTTCGTGCCGATCTTCCTGCCGCTGTTGCCGCATTTCGGCGTCGACCCGCTGTTCTTCGGCATCCTCGTCGCACTCAACCTGCAGACCTCGTTCCTGTCGCCACCGATGGCGATGTCGGCCTACTATCTGAAGGGCGTCGCTCCACCCTTCGTGCAGTTGTGGACGATCTTCCAGGGGTGCTTTCCGTTCCTCAGCCTGGTGTTCGTGACGATGCTTCTGGTCTATGTGTTTCCGCAACTCGTGTATTGGCTGCCGGATGTCTTCTATGGCAACTGACGCGACGCCATGAGCGCCGACGACGCGGTCGATGTGACGACGCTGGGCGCGGCCGAGCTGCTGCGCGCGCTGCGCGAAGGGCGCACGAGCGCCGAAGAGGTGGTCAGCGGTTGCCTGGCGCGCATCCACGCCGACGAGGAGCGGGTGCAGGCCTGGGCCTTCGTCGACGACGAGCGCGCCCTGCAGCAGGCGCGGAATGTCGACCGGGTGCGGCGCGAGGGCCACGCTCTGGGCCCGCTGCATGGTCTGCCGGTGGGGCTGAAGGACATCATCGACACCGTCGACATGCCGACCGAGAACGGCAGCGTGCTGCACGCCGGACGCCGGCCGACGCAGGATGCGACGATCGTCTCGCGCCTGCGCTCGGCGGGCGCGATCATCCTCGGCAAGACGGTGACGACCGAGCTGGCGACCTACGCGCCGGGCAAGACGCGCAACCCGGTCAACCCGGCGCACACGCCGGGCGGTTCGTCGAGCGGTTCGGCGGCGGCGGTCGCGGCGCACATGGTGCCGCTCGCGATCGGCACCCAGACCAACGGTAGCGTGATTCGCCCGGCCGCGTTCTGCGGCGTCTACGGCTTCAAGCCGACCTTCGGGCTCGTCCCGCGCGGCGGCATCCTCAGGCAGTCGCGCACGCTCGACCAGGTCGGCGTCTTTGCGCGCAGTGTCGAAGACCTCGCGATCCTTGCCGAGCCGCTCATCGGCCATGACGAGGGCGACCCCGACACGCGGCCGATCACGCGCCCCGCGCTGCGCGAAGTGGCCATGCAGGAGCCGCCACTGCCGCCCGTGTTCGCGCTGACGCGCACGCCGAACTGGGCCGACGCCGAGGAGCAGACGCGCCTCGCGTTCGACGAGGTCGGGCAGGCGCTCGGCGCGCAGGCGTTGCCGTTTGAGGTGCCGGGCATCTTTCGCGACGCCTGGGCCTGGCACGCGACGATCAACGAGGCCGACATCGCGCGCAACTACCGGCGCGACTTCGAGCGCGGCGGCGACCGCATGAGCGACTCGCTGCGCGGCCAGATCGAGCGTGGCCGGCGGGTCCTGGCGGTCGACTACAACGACGCCGTCGATCGCATCGAAGCGACGCACCGCGCGTTCGACGAGATGTTCGACCGCTGCGACGCCATCCTCACCGCCGCCGCCGCCGGCCCGGCGCCGCAGGGGCTCGATTCGACAGGCAGCCCGGCGTTCTGTACGCTCTGGACTTACGCCGGCATGCCGGCGGTGACGCTGCCGCTGCTGCACGCCGACAACGGCATGCCGATGGGCATTCAACTCGTCGGCCGGCGCGGAGACGACGCCCGCCTGCTGCGCACGGCGCGCTGGCTGGTGGGCTGGGTCCAGGCGCATGAGCGCGGCGCAAACGACTGAAGGAGGCGACGATGCAGAGCAGATTCGCAAGAATCGTGATGGGGCTCATCGCGATCGGCATGGCGATCGCCTTTTTCCTGCCGCCGGTCCTCAAGCTGAAGGAACCGGCGATGATCATCGTCATCCTGATCGGCGTCGCGGCAATGGTCTACAGCTTCATCGAGGTCGTTCGGGCGAAGGACGAAGAGTGAGCGTCGCGGGTCGTTGACACGCCGGCGCGCCGGCCCCGTGGGTTTCCAGCGCGCGCCAAGGATTCGCCCCGCCGCTGATGTATGGTTCGACGATGCAACGCGCGAGCCCGATCGACTTCTACTTCGACTTCTCGTCGCCCTACTCCTACATCGCGTCGGAGTGGGTCGAGGCGCTCGCCGCGCGGCACGGCCGCACGGTCGACTGGAAGGCGATCCTGCTCGGCGCGACCTTCCAGGCCGCCGAGTTGAAGAGCCCGGTCGCCTACCCGCTCAAGCGCGAATACGCGCTGCGCGATTTCGAACGCTCGGCGCGCTTCGAAGGCGTGCCGCTGACGATGCCGCCGAAGTTCCCGGTGCCGACGCAAAACGCCGCGCGCGTGTTCTGGTACCTGCAATCCGTCGACCCGGCGCGCGCCACCGCCTGGGCGCGCTGCGGCCTGCGTGCCTATTTCGCGCGGGGCGTGGACCCGAGCGATGCTGTTGCCCTCGAAGCCCTGGCGTGCGAGTTCGGCCTGGCGCCGGGCGAGGCCGAGCGGATCTGGAGCGACCCGCAGTGGAAGCTGCGGCTCAGGCAGGCGAACGACGCGGCGATCGCCGCGGGTGTCTTCGGCGCGCCGTTCTTCGTCATCGACGGCGAGCCGTTCTGGGGCAATGACCGGCGCGCGCAGATCGAGCGCTGGCTGGAGCAAGGACCTTTCTGATGAAAAAGACCGCCAAGGCCCTGGTCGAGGAGGCGATGCTGCAGGTGACCACCTACACCGTCGAGCAGGCGCGCGCGCTGCATGGCCACCCGGGCGTGCAGTTCGTCGATCTGCGCGACGTGCGCGAGCTCGAGCGCGAGGGCGTGATCCCGGGCGCGGTGCACGCGCCGCGCGGCATGCTCGAGTTCTGGGTCGACCCCGAGTCGCCCTACCACCGCGACGTGTTCGCGCAGGACAAGGAGTACGTGCTCTTCTGCGCCGCCGGCTGGCGCTCGGCGCTGGCGACCAAGACGCTGATGGACATGGGCATGGAACGCGTGGCGCACGTCGAGGGCGGCTTCGGCGCGTGGAAGCTTGCCGGCGGGCCGACGGCGGAGAAGACAAAGTCGGCGCAGAAGGCGGAGCCGGCGAAGAAGGACAGCTGAAGCGCAGCGGTCAACGCTCACGCACGACGCGCGCCCTAGAATTCCCGACCGCTTGAAGCGTGCGTCAACCGATGGCGTGCGAACAGGCGCGGCGCCCCACGACGAGGAGATTTCATGCCGGCACTCGCCACCAAGCTCAGCCCGCGTTCCGAGGAGTTCCTGGCGAACGCGGCGGCCATGCGCGCGCTGGTCGACGACCTCAACGCGCAGCTGGCGCAGATCGCGCAGGGCGGCGGCGAGGCGCCGCGCGCCAAGCACGTCGCGCGCGGCAAGCTGCTGCCGCGCGACCGCGTCGAGATGCTGCTCGACCCCGGCACGCCCTTCCTCGAGATTGCGCCACTCGCCGCGCTCGGCATGTACAAGGAAAAGGGCGGCGTCGATGCCGCGCCAGGCGCGGGGCTGATCGCCGGCATCGGCCGCGTCGCGGGCGTCGAATGCGTCGTCGTCTGCAACGACGCGACCGTCAAGGGCGGCTCCTATTT
>JAMLIM010000080.1 GCA_023954175.1 Rhizobacter sp. | reverse complement strand
GCGCGACCTGAGCGCCGTCATCAAGGACATCGACCCCTCGCAACTCGGCGACGCCGCGCTGGCCAAGCTGCGCAAGCTCAAGACCGACAAGCTGCCGCTGGTGCGCGGCAAGCCGCGCATGGGTTGCCCGGTCGCCGACGTGCCGAAGTTCATCGCCATCGGCCTGAACTACGCCGACCATGCGGCCGAGTCCAACCTGCCGATCCCGAAGGAGCCGATCGTCTTCACCAAGGCCACGAGCTGCATCCAGGGCCCGGACGATGACGTCATGCTGCCCAAGGGTTCGGTCAAGACCGACTGGGAAGTCGAGCTCGGCGTGGTGATCGGCAAGCAGGCGCGTTACGTGTCGCAGAAGGCGGCGCTCGAGCACGTGGCCGGTTATTGCACGATCAACGACGTCAGCGAGCGCGAGTACCAGATCGAGCGCGGCGGCACCTGGGACAAGGGCAAGGGTTGCGACACCTTCGGCCCGATCGGCCCCTGGCTGGTCACGCGCGACGAGATCGCCAATCCGCAGAAACTCGACATGTGGCTGGACGTGAACGGCAAGCGCATGCAGACCGGCAACACCAAGACCATGATCTTCTCCGTGGCCAAGCTGGTGAGCTACGTCAGCCAGTTCATGACACTCGAGCCCGGTGACGTGATCACCACCGGCACGCCGCCGGGCGTGGGCCTGGGCATGAAGCCGCCGGTCTACCTGAAGAAGGGCGACGTGATGACGCTGGGTATCGAAGGCCTGGGCGAGCAGCGCCAGACTGTGGTGCCGTTCAAGCTGTAAGGCACAAGCGCAACGCAGCATCACCGGCCTGCAACGGGCCGGTCGCCGGGTTCCCGCACGGAGCCCGGCCCCATTTCTCCCCGTACACATACTGCCCCGGAATCGACAGGGCCCGGCCATCGCTGGCACGGGAAATGCATGGCGTCGCGGTGCATGCGCCATCCGCATCTTTGCGGGCGGATCACGCCGTAAATGCGGGAGAATCTAGCTCCCGTGTCGCGGTCGCACGCCGATGTGTGCACCGTTTCGAGCCACCACTCCCATTCAAGAGGATCACCGCCATGAAGAAATCAATGCTTGCCCTGATCGGGCTTTCGCTGGGCATGTCCCTGGCCCAGGCGCAAGACACCAAGGTCGCCATCGGCATGTCCGGCTGGACCGGTTTTGCGCCGCTGACGCTGGCCAAGGAAGCCGGCCTGTTCAAGAAACACGGCCTGGACGTGGACATCAAGAAGATCCCGCAGAAGGACCGCCACCTGGCCATCGCCTCCGGTGACATCCAGTGCGCCGCAACCACGGTCGAGACCTGGGTGGTGTGGAACGCCAACGGCATCCCGACCACGCAGATCTTCCAGCTCGACAAGAGCTACGGCGCCGACGGCATGGTGGTCAAGCCCGGCATCACCAAGATCAGCGAGCTGAAGGGCAAGACGGTGGCCGCCAGCGCGCCGGGCACCGCGCCCTACTTCACGCTCGCGTGGATGCTGAAGAAGAACGGCCTGTCGGTGAAGGACGTGAACGTCGTCAACCTCGAGCCGCAGGCTGCCGCGAACGCGATGATCGCCGGCACCGCGAACCTGGATGCGGCGATGACCTACGAGCCCTACCTTTCCGCGGTGCGCGAGAAGCCCGAGGCCGGCAAGATCATCGCGACGACGCTCGACTACCCGATGATCATGGACACCTTCGGCTGCTCGCCGAAGTGGCTGGCCGCGAACCCGAAGGCAGCGCGCGCGCTGGCCGACGCCTACTTCGACGCGGTCGCGATGATCAAGGCCGAACCCGCCAAGAGCTTCGAGATCATGGGCGCCGACGTCAAGCAGACGGCCGACAAGTTCGAGGCCAGCCAGAAGAACCTGCGCTGGCAGGACCGCGCGGCGAACCAGAAGTTCTTCACCGCCGAACATGCCGAGTTCAGCAAGGAAGCGGCCGAGCTGTTGCTCGAGGCCGGCGTCATCAAGCAGCTGCCGGACATGAGCAAGCTGGCCGATCCGCAATACATCAAGTGAGCACCGCCGTGCAACGCGCGCCGGGCAGCACCGAAGCAGCCGGCCTCTCGCAGGAAGCCGCCGGCCCGGTCCAAAGACGCCGCATCTTCGCCATGCGGCCCTTGACCCCGGTCTCGCCGGGCGCGCGCGTTGCACTCGGCGTGTCGTTCTTCGTCGTCTTCGTCGCCTTCTGGTCGGCGGCGACCTACAGCGGCTTCGTCAACAAGCTGTTCCTGGCCGACCCGTGGACGATGCTCAAGAGCGGCTGGACGCTGCTGACCGAGATGGGCTTCGCGTACGACATCGGCATGACGGTCTGGCGCGTGCTCGGCGGCTTTGCGATCGCCGCGGTGCTTGCGGTGCCGCTCGGCGTCCTGATGGGCGCCTACAAGCCGATCGAGGCCTTCTTCGAGCCCTTCGTCAGCTTTGCGCGCTACCTGCCGGCTTCGGCCTTCATTCCACTGCTGATCCTGTGGGCCGGCATCGGCGAGACGCAAAAGCTCGCGGTGATCTTCATCGGCAGCTTCTTCAGCCTGGTGCTGATGATCAGCGTGACGGTGGGCAACACGCGGCGCGACCTGGTCGAGGCGGCCTACACGCTGGGCGCGAGCGACGGCAACCTGATCCGCCGCGTGCTGATCCCCGGCGCGGCGCCGGAGATCGCCGAGCAGTTGCGCATGGTGCTGGGCTGGGCCTGGACCTACGTCATCGTCGCCGAGCTGATCGGCGCGTCGAGCGGCATCGGCCACATGATCACCGACAGCCAGGCACTGCTCGCGACCGACCAGATCATCTTCGGCATCATCGTCATCGGCGTCATCGGGCTCGTCAGCGACCTCGGGTTCAAGTGGGCGAACCGCAGCCTCTTCCCGTGGGCGCAACTCGGCAGATAGGAGGACGACGATGAACGCAGCCAACTTCCTCAGCGTGCGCGGCGTCTCGCGCACCTTCGCGTCGACGACGCCCGGCGGCACCGCCACCGTTGCGCTGCAGGCGACCGATCTCGCCGTCGCCGAGAACGACTTCATCACCATCCTCGGCCCCTCGGGCTGCGGCAAGAGCACGCTGCTGCGCATCGTCGCCGGGCTCGACACGCAGACCGCGGGCGAGGTGCTGCTCGAAGGCCAGAAGATCACCGGCCCGGGCGCCGAGCGTGGCATGGTGTTCCAGAGCTACACGCTGTTCCCCTGGCTGACGGTGATCGACAACGTCTGCTTCGGCCTGCGCGAACGCGGGCTGCCGCGCGCGCAGCAGCTCGAGACCGCCAATGCGTTCCTCGACAAGGTCGGCCTGCGCGGCTTCGAGAACCACTTCCCGAAGCAGCTCTCGGGCGGCATGCAGCAGCGCGTCGCGATCGCGCGCGCACTCGCCAACGACCCGCGCATGCTGCTGATGGACGAGCCCTTCGGCGCGCTCGACCACCAGACGCGCGAACTGATGCAGGAGCTCCTGCTCGGCATCTGGGAGGCGGAGAAGAAGACGGTGCTGTTCGTCACGCACGACATCGACGAGGCCGTCTTCATGGGCAGCCGCGTCGTCGTCATGAGCGCGCGGCCGGGCCGCATCAAGCTCGATCTGCCGGTGCCTTTCGCGCACCCGCGGCACTACTCCGTCAAGACCAGCGCCGCGTTCATGCAGCTCAAGGCCGAGCTGACCGAGCAGGTGCGCGTCGAGGTGCGTGCGGCGCAGGACGCGACGGCCTGAGCTTCATCGGCGGCGCCACCCGCCGCGGCAGCGCTACCGGGTCTTCCGCTTGGCGGGCGCCGGATCGAGCGTCTGCCATTCCGAATCCGACAGGATGAGCTCGGTCACCTCGGGCTTGCGCGCCTCGACCCGGACGCGCCGCTCCGGCCGGCCATGGCGCTCCAGTTCGATGCGCCGCCGGTCGGTGCCCGATCGGCGTTCCGACGTGGGCTGAGGTTGAAGAGTCTTGCGCTGCATCGGCGAGGGGTGTCGGTCGGGGAAGGTGCAAGGCCGGCCGCGGTGACTTCGCAGGCGACAGGGCGGCCATGGAATTCTATGGGGCGGGCGTGATCCGCGGCAGGCGCGATGCGTGCGTAGTTGGCAAGCGTCGGTCGCTCGTGCGGCGTCAGTGATCGAGCGCGCCCGCGCTCAGCGTCTCGCCGTGGCGCATCGGCACCCAGTCGCCCTCGTCGCCTTCACGGTGCAGCGGTTCGGAGGCGACGACGGTGCCCGAGCGACCGCGGCAACGGTAGAGCGTCGGCGGCGCGTCGTCGGACGACAGGCGAAACGCGTGCAGCCGGCGGCCGTCGGTGAGCGCGGCCGCCATGCGCAGGGGCTCTTCGATGCCACGCGCCTGCATCAGCGCGACGGTCTCGTCGAACACGCGGCGCACCGCGTCCTGCGGCGCGACCCCGTCGTCGATGCGGGCCAGCGTCAGCAGGAAGAGCAGCTCCGAATCGGTGGCGCCGCGCCGCAGCGCGTAGAGCGCATCGGGCAGGCGGGCCTCGAGCGCGCGCCGCAGCTGCGCATAGCCGCCGATCTGGCCGTTGTGCATGAACATCCAGCGCCCGTGCCGGAACGGATGGCAGTTCTGGCGCGCAATGCCGCCCGCGGTCGCGGCGCGCACGTGGGCGAAGAAGAGGCCAGAGCGCACCGTGGCCGCGAGCGCGAGCAGGTTCTCATCGGACCAGGCCGGCATGACCTCGCGATAGACGGCCGGCTCGTCGCGCTCGCCGTACCACCCGATGCCGAAACCGTCGCCCTGGGTCACGGTGCGTGCCTGCTCGGCACACAAGGACTGCTTGACGAGCGAATGGCGCGGCGTGGCGATCAAGTCCTCGAGGTAGATCGCGTCGCCGTGATAGGCGATGAAGCGGCACATGTCAGCGCCGCCCGGCCGTCCGCAGCCGGCGCTGCGGCACGTGGGCCCGGTCGCGGCCGATGCCGCGGCAAGTCGGATCTGAGCAACGCGCGCTTGGGGCCTGGTTCATCCTCGTCTCCTGCACCGGTTGTCGGCCGTCGCCCGGCCGACTTGAAGCGCCCGTCAAGGACGTGCGACGAGCTCAGTAGCGCCCGGTCGCACCCGCCAGGCGCAGGTAGGCGCGCGCGCACCAGGCGACGAAGCCGCGGCGCAGCAGACGGCGCGTGTCGCCGCCGACGCCATGCAGGGTCAGTTCGGCAGCGCCCGCAAAGGCGATCTCGATCTCGTGGCGCAGTCGCGCCGCGAACGTGCGGTCGCGCACGAAGACGTTGGCCTCGAGGTTGAGCAGCAGCGACAGCGGATCGATGTTGGAGCTGCCGACGGTCGCCCATTCCTCGTCGATCACCGCCACCTTGGCGTGCAGATTGGCCGCCGTGTACTCGTAGATCTTCACCCCGTGCGACAACAGCTCGTCGCACACGGCGTAGGCCGCGATCTCCGCCATGCGGTAGTCCCAGCGGCCCTGCAGCAGCAGACGCACGCGCACGCCGCGGCGCACGGCGTCGCGCAACGCGTGGCGTATCGAACGGTCCGGGTAGAAGTAGGCCGACACCAGGTCGACGCTGCGGCGTGCCTGGTGGATCGCCTCCAGATAGCCGTGCTCGATGCCGCGCCGCTGGCGCAGGTTGTCGCGCACGACGAAGGCGGCGCGCACCGGGCTCAGGTCGACATCGCCCGCCGGCCGGCGCGGGTTCGACCGCAGGCGGTCGAGCAGGCGTCGGGCGCGCGCCACCGGCTGCGCGCTGCGCGCGAGCGCCAGGACCTCCTCGCGCCAGGCCTTGCCGATCGTCGCCCGCATCCACATCGCGCGTGCGGTGCGGTGCGCGGCGACCGCGACCGGCCCGCGCACGCGCACCGCGAAGTCGAGCCGCGGCTGATCGCTCCAGCCCTGGCGCGGGTCGAAGCGGTCGTCCATCAGGTTGATGCCGCCGACGAAGGCGACGCTGCCGTCGATCACGCACAGCTTGTGGTGCAGCCGGCGCAGCTGGCCGGGCTGGAACCAGCTCCACCAGCGGTCGAGCGGCCGGAACAGCGCGGCGTTCACGCCGGCGTCGCGCAGCACGACCTCGATCGCGGGCCAGGTCGCGTCGGCGCCGAAGCCGTCGACGACGACGTTGACCATCAGGCCGCGGCGCGCAGCGCTCGCGAGCGCCATGACGACGGTTTCGGCCGATGCGTCGTGGTGGAAGATGTAGCTCGCGAGCCAGATTTCGTGGCGCGCCGCGGCGATCGCCACGCACATGGCGGGGAACAGCTCCACCCCGCCGCGCAGCAGCGTCACCTCGTTGCCGCCGCTGTAGAAGGCGTGGCCGTGCCGGTCGGGATCGTGCGATCGCGTGGCGGGCGCCGGCGACGACCCGTCGGCGCCGCCCTCGCTCAAGCCAGCTCCAGCTCCGCGACGAGCGGCAGGTGATCCGACATGCGCGCCCACGCCGGCCCGTGCGGCACGAGCGTCACGCGGCATTCGAACCCGCGCGTGTAGATGCGGTCGAGCGAGAACACCGGCACGCGGGACGGGAAGGTGCGCTGCTGCAGCGCGCCCTGCGCCGGGCCGATCGCGCGCTGCAGGCCGATCTCGCGCATCGGCGCATCGAGCTTGACGCCCCAGTCGTTGAAGTCCCCGGCGACGACCAGCAGTTCGTCGGCCGGCACCTCGGCCGCGATGTAGTCGGCGATGCGCTCGACCTGGCGCACCCGGCCCGAATGCATCAGCCCGAGATGGGCGACGACCGCATGCACCGTGACGCCGTTCCATTGCACCGCGGCGTGGAGCAGGCCGCGCTGCTCGAAGCGATGGTCCGACACGTCGTGATGCCCGACCTCGCCCAGCGGCCAGCGCGACAGCAGCGCGTTGCCGTGCTCGCCGTGGCGGGTGACGGCGTTCGTGCGGTAGGCGACCTCGTAGCCTTCGGGCGCGAGGAAGTCCGCCTGCGGCTGCTCGGGCCAGCCGAACGATGTGCGCTTGAACTGACGCGCCTCGCGATGGTGGAACTGGCGCACCTCCTGCAGGAAGACGAGATCGGCGTCGAGCGCCTCGATGCCCAGGCCGAGGTTGTGGATCTCGAGCCGCTTCCTCGGCCCGACGCCGCGCACACCCTTGTGGATGTTGTACGTGGCCACGCGCATGCGCGAGCCCTCGGCGATCGTGCTCGGTTCGGGGTGCGGCAGGCGTTGCATCGTGCCAAGGATAGCGTCGGGGCTACGCACGGTCGGGCTCCTTCGTGCCGGCCTGGAGCCGGCGCGGCAGTTGCAGGATCGCCTCGGCGTTCGACGACGAGAAGCAGGCGTCGGCCGCCGCCAGGGCCGGCAGCCAGCGCCAGCGCGTGTGCTCGCGCGGCGCGAGCGTGATCGTCACGTCGCGCGGCACGCGCAGGCCGAACACATGCTCGACGTTGCGCGTCACGCCGGGCGCATAGCGATGCAGGTAGTGCGGGTAGATGTCGAAGACGTTGCGCATCTGCCAGTCGACGAGGCAGCTGCGCGGCACGGCCGCCGAGCCGACGACGATGCCGGTCTCTTCCGCCACCTCGCGGATCGCGGTCTCGAAGAGCGGCTCGTCCGCGCTGTCCTTGGCGCCGGTGACACCCTGCCAGTGCCCGGGCATGTCGGCGCGCTCGAGCAACAGCACTTCGCCTTCGGCGCTGTGGATCACGACCAGCACCGACTCGGGAATCTTGAACGGCCGTTGCGCCGCGGCAGCGTCCGTCGCCATGCGTCGCCTGTCCCTTGCCCGCGTCGGCCCCGCCCGCGCCTCAGGCGGCGGCCGCGACCGCCTGCGCATTGCGCAAGCGGATGTGCAACTCGCGCAGCTGCTTTTCGTCGACCGCGCTCGGCGCATTCGTCAACAGGCATTGCGCGCGCTGCGTCTTCGGGAAGGCGATGACGTCGCGCAACGATTCGGCACCCGTCAGCAGCATCACGAAGCGGTCGAGCCCGATCGCGATGCCGCCGTGCGGCGGCGCGCCGTACCTGAGCGCGTCGAGCAGGAAGCCGAACTTGAGCTGCGCCTCGTCGGCGCCGATCTCGAGCGCGCGAAACACCTTGCTCTGCACCTCTTCGCGGTGGATACGCACCGAGCCGCCGCCGAGTTCGACACCGTTCAACACGACGTCGTAGGCCTTGGCGATGCAGCGACCCGGGTCGCTCTCGAGCCAGTCCTCGTGGCCATCCTTCGGGCTCGTGAACGGGTGGTGCACGGCGTTCCAGCGCCGCGCCGCGTCGTCGTACTCGAACATCGGGAAGTCGACGACCCAGAGCGGCTCCCACTCGCCCTGCACGAGGCCCCTGGTGCGGCCGAAGTCGCTGTGGCCGACCTTCACCCGCAGCGCGCCGAGCGCGTCGTTCACGATGCGCGCCTTGTCGGCGCCGAAGAAGATCAGGTCGCCGCTCTGCGCGCCGGTGCGCGCGATCACTTCGGCGATCGCCTTGTCGTGCAGGTTCTTGACGATCGGGCTTTGCAGGCCCTCGCGGCCCTTGGCGACGTCGTTCACCTTGATCCAGGCGAGGCCCTTGGCGCCGTAGATCTTGACGAACTCGGTGTAGGCGTCGATCTCGCCGCGCGTCATCTCGCCGCCGCCCGGGACGCGCAGCGCGGCGACGCGGCCGTCCTTGCTCGTTGCCGGCGCCTGGAAGACCTTGAAGTCGACGTCGGTCATCGCGTCGGTCAGATCGGTGAGCTCGAGCTTGACACGCAGGTCGGGCTTGTCCGAACCGTAGCGGCGCATCGCCTCCGCGTACGTCATGACAGGAAACGCCGGCAGCGCAACGCCGATCGCGTGTTCGACGGTGCTGCGGATCATGCCCTCGAACATGGTGCGGATCTCGCCCTCGGTCAGGAACGAGGTCTCGATATCGATCTGCGTGAACTCGGGCTGGCGATCGGCGCGCAAGTCCTCGTCGCGGAAGCACTTGACGATCTGGTAGTAGCGGTCGAAGCCGGCGACCATCAGCAACTGCTTGAAGAGCTGCGGCGACTGCGGCAGCGCGAAGAAGGCGCCCTCGTGCACGCGGCTCGGCACGAGGTAGTCGCGCGCGCCTTCGGGCGTGCTCTTGGTGAGCATCGGCGTCTCGATGTCGATGAAGCCGTTCGCGTCGAGGAACTTGCGCACTTCCATCGCGACGCGGTAGCGCAGCATCAGGTTGCGCTGCATTTCCGGGCGGCGCAGATCGAGCACGCGGTGCGTCAGGCGCGTCGTCTCCGACAGGTTGTCGTCGTCCATCTGGAACGGCGGCGTCACGCTCGGGTTCAGGACCTCGATCTCGTGGCACAGCACCTCGACCTTGCCGCTCGTGATGTTGGCGTTGACGGTGCCCGCCGGGCGCGCGCGCACGACGCCGGTGATCTTCAGGCAGAACTCGTTGCGCACGTCTTCGGCGATCGCGAACATCGCCGCGCGGTCCGGGTCGCAGACGACCTGCACCAGGCCCTCGCGGTCGCGCAGATCGACGAAGATCACGCCGCCATGGTCGCGGCGGCGGTGCGCCCAACCCATCAGCGTGACGCTCTGGCCCATCAGCGCTTCGCTGACGAGGCCGCAGTATGTTGTTCTCATGCTATCGACTCCGTTTCAACTCATGGGTTGGCGGCCGGATGCGAGATCCGCCGGCACAGGCTTGTGGGCGCTGGGTGGCGGCATCTGCCGCGCGGGTTGATCGCTTGCCAGGCGTCAACCGGGCTGATTTCGCGGCGTCGCCAGCGCCGCGGCAGCGCCCGCGCCGACGCCGTTGCCCGGATTGTCGGGCGCGACGACACCCATCGAGATCACGTACTTCAAGGCCTCGTCGACGCTCATGCGCAGCGTCACGACTTCGGCGCGCGGCATCATCAGGAAGAAGCCCGAGGTCGGATTCGGCGTCGTCGGCACGTAGACGCTCACCAGGTCCGGGCCGACGTGGCTTGCCACCTCGCCGCTGGGCTTGCCGGTCACGAAGGCGATCGTCCACGCGCCCTGGCGCGGGTACTGCACCAGCACGGCCTCGCGAAAGGCCTGGCCGCTGCTCGAGAACAAGGTGTCCGAGACCTGCTTGACCGAGTTGTAGATCGACTTGACGATCGGGATCTTGTTGAGCACGCGGTTGCCCTGGCGCAACCACCATTGGCCGAACATGTTGGCGGCAAACGCGCCCGTCAGCAGCAGGGCGGCGAGCAGGACCAACACCCCGATCCCGGGAATGCGGCGGATCGATTCGATCGGCGCGCTCGCCGCCGCCGGCAACAGCGCCTGCGTCGCGGACAGCACGGCGTCGAACACGCCGTTGAGCACGCCGAGCACCGAGTGCAGCACCCAGATCGTGACGGCGAGCGGCAGCCACACGAGCAGACCGGTGATGAAGTACTTCTTCACTGTTCAGGCCAGGCTCGCGTCACTTTGCGCTGCCCGACGACCCACCGCTGGTGGGCGCGGGCGCCGGTGCCGCGGCCGACGTGGACTTGCCCGGTGCCGGCGCGTCGGCCTTGGCACTCGCCGCCGGAGCGGCGTCGGCGCTCTTGCCGGTGGCGGCAGCGGGCTTCGCCTCCGCCTTGCCGTCCGGCTTCGAGGCTTGCGGTCCACCCCTGAAGTCGGTCACGTACCAGCCCGACCCCTTCAGCTGAAAGCCGGCCGCAGTCACCTGCTTGCGAAACGCATCGGCGCCGCACGCCGGGCAGACCGACAGCGGCGGGTCCGACACCTTTCGCAACAGGTCCACCGCGTGACCGCACGCGTCGCAGCGATAGGCGTAGATCGGCATGGCTAAGCCTTTGATTCAAAAGGAAAACCTTTGATTATACGAGGCGGGACGCAATGCGCCCGATCGGCTCGGAGCGGCGCCGCTGGCCCATCGCCCGGGCCACGCGGCGGCGGGACCAGCCTCTAAAATGCCCACGCGACGCGCGGCCCGCGCCCGTAACGGTGCGCCCGGACCCGACCGCCGCGCAGCCCATCCTGGAGAGTGATGTCATGTTCCACCCTTTCAAGACCTTCCTTTCGACGGCGACCGCTCTTGTGCTCGGCTTTGGCGCCGCGTGGCCTGCGTCGGCGGCGGATGCCGAGCCCAAGGTGCTCAACATCTACAACTGGTCCGACTACATCGCCGACGACACGATCAAGAATTTCGAGAAGGAAACCGGCATCACGGTCCACTACGACAACTACGACAACAACGAGGTGCTGCACGCCAAGCTCGTCGCCGGCAAGACGGGCTACGACATCGTCGTGCCGAGCGCGCACTTCGCGAAGGTGCAGATCGAAGGCGGCCTGCTGCAAAAGCTCGATCGCGCGCAGCTGACGAACTGGGGCAACCTCGACCCGGCGATCCTGGCGCAGCTCGCGAAGGTGGACCCGGGCAACCAGTACCTCGTCGACTGGATGTGGGGCTACGTCACGGTCGGCATCAATGTCGACAAGGTCAAGAAGGCGCTCGGGGCGCTGCCGATGCCCGAGAACCCCTGGTCGCTGATCTTCGATCCGAAGTACGCAGCCAAGCTCAAGAGCTGCGGCGTGAGCTTTCTCGACTCGGCGTCCGAAGTGCTGCCGCTTGCGCTCGGCTACGTCGGCAAGCCGCCTTACAGCCGCAACGCGGCCGACTACCCCGCCGCGGCCGCGATGCTCAAGAAGATCCGGCCCTACGTGACACGCTTTTCGTCGTCGGGCTACATCAACGACCTCGCCGACGGCGCGCTGTGCGTCGTGATGGGCTACTCGGGCGACATCAACATCGCCCGCGCCCGCGCAATCGAGGCGAAGAACGGGCAGAACATCGAGGCGCTCGTGCCCAGGACCGGCGCGACGCTGTTCTTCGACACGATGGCGATTCCTGTCGATGCGCCGCACCCGAAGAACGCGCATCTCTTCATCAACTACATCCTGCGCCCCGAGGTGCATGCGTCGTTGACGAACAAGGTCTTCTACGCGAACCCGAACAAGTCATCGATGAAGTTCGTCAAGAAGGACGTGGCGGAGAACAAGACGATCTTCCTCAGCGCCGACGAACTGGCCGGCATGACGGCGCCCGACAGCCTGCCGCAGGACATCCGGCGCGTGCAGACGCGCACGTTCACGAGCTTCAAGGCGGGGCGCTGAGCGCGCGCCGCGAACCGCCGAACCGGAATCCGCCGTTCAGTTCAACGCGACGAACAGCTCCATCGCGATGATGCCAAGCACAAAGCCGATGCCGGCATAGGTGATGCCGCGCAGCAAGCGGTTGGTGCGCCGCTGCTCGGCGAGCAGCGCCTCGAGCAGGCGCGGATCGGTGTTCAGCGGCTGCTGCAGCGCGCGATGCACCAGCCGCGGCAGGTCCGGGACAAGCTGCACGTAGCGCGGCGCCTCGTTCTTCAGCCGCTCGACGAAGCCGGTCCAGCCGACCTGATCGTTCATCCAGCGCTCGAGGAAGGGCTTGGCGGTGTTCCAAAGGTCGAGATCGGGATCGAGGTCGCGCCCCAGTCCCTCGACGTTGAGCAGCGTCTTCTGCAGGAGCACGAGCTGTGGCTGAATGTGCACATTGAAGCGGCGCGACGTCTGAAACAGGCGCAACAACACGTTACCGAGCGAGATGTCCTTCAGCGGCCGATCGAAGTGCGGCTCGCAGACGGCGCGGATCGCGCCTTCGAGCTCGTCGACGCGCGTCGTCGGCGGCACCCAACCGGACTCGACGTGCAGCTCGGCGACGCGTTTGTAGTCGCGCCTGAAGAAGGCGATGAAGTTCTGCGCCAGGTATTCCTTGTCGACCTCGGTCAGCGTGCCGACGATGCCGAAGTCGAGCGCGATGTAGCGACCGAAGGTCTCCGGTGCGACGCTGACCTGGATGTTGCCGGGGTGCATGTCGGCGTGGAAGAAGCCGTCGCGAAAGACCTGTGTGAAGAAGATCGTGACGCCGTCGCGCGCGAGCTTCGGGATGTCGACGCCGGCCTCGCGCAGCCGCGCGCGCTGGCTGATCGGCACGCCGTACATGCGCTCCATCACGATCACACCGCTGGTGCACAGCTCCCACACCATCTCGGGCACCATGATCAGGTTCAGGCCCTGCATGTTGCGGCGCAATTGCGCTGCGTTGGCCGCTTCGCGCACGAGGTCCAGTTCATCGTGCAGGTAGTTGTCGAACTCGGCGACGACCTCGCGCGGCTTCAGGCGCTTGCCGTCGACACTCAGCCGCTCGACCCAGCGCGCAAGCGTGCGCAGCAGCGAGAGGTCGTCCTCGATCACATCGAGCATCCCCGGCCGCAGCACCTTCACCGCGACTTCGCGGCCGTCCTTCAGGACCGCGAAGTGCACTTGCGCGATCGACGCGCTGGCGACCGGCTCGGCCTCGAATTGCGAGAAGAACGCCTCGATCGGCTGGCCGAAGGCCTGCTCGACGAGTTTGCGCGCCTGCGCCGCCGGGAACGGGGGCACGCGGTCCTGCAGCTTGGCGAGTTCGTCGGCGACATCGGTGGGCAGCAGGTCGCGTCGCGTCGAAAGCACCTGCCCGAACTTGACGAAGATCGGCCCCAGGCGCTCGAGCGTGAGGCGCATGCGTTCGCCACGCGGCGCATCGAGCCGGCGGCCGATCGTCATCACGCGCACCAGCGCGCGCACCCAGCGCTGGCGGAAACCCGACAGCGCAAGTTCGTCCATGCCGTAGCGCAGGACGGTGAAGACGATGATGACGAGCCGGGTGAAGTGCCTCATCGGGGGGCATGCCCCGGCGCGCGCTGCGGCTCAGACGCGTCACCGGCCGAGCCGCCCGGCGCGCCGCGCGCGGCCAGCCCGGAGACGCCACGCAGCGTCTGGCGCAAGCCGGCCGCAAGCCCGCGGGCGATGCGCGCGATCTCGTGCGCCGGCGCGCGGCCGACGAGTCGCTCGAGGTCGTCCTGCACGTCCCAGCGCAGGTTGTCGGCAAGCCAGCTCAGGTCGGCGGCGAACTGCGCGTCGCCCTGCAGATCGACCTGGGGCTGCTCGCCCGCGGCCATGCGCGCGAGCATCAGTGCCGGGTTCGACGCATCCAGCCTCAGGCGGAGGTCGACCTCGGCCGGTGCTTCCGCACCGCACCACTCCAGCAGCCCGGCCGGCGTGACGAGAAAACTCAGATCGGGCAAGGGCGGCAACAGGACCGGCCAGCCGTCGAGCTGCAATCGCAGCCGGCGGCCGGCATGCAGATGCAGCCTGCGCGTTGCGACAGGCTCCGACGCCAGCACATGGTTGAGCAGCAGCGTCAATCGCTCCGCCAATGCATTGCCGAGAGACGAAGCGAGTGCGTGAAGCATGCACGGATTGTAGGCACCGCGGCGGCGCGCACCCCGCGCCTCGGGGTCGAGAAAGGCGCCGTTTATGGGGGAGAATCCGACGCACACTTCGACGCAGACGTGCGCGCCGTGAGTTCGGCGCGCGAATTGCTTTTCTGGAATGCCCGAGGCGACGACAGCGTCGATCCGATACCTTGATCACGGAGTACACGCCGCACTCGATCGGTGGCGAACGAATCCGACCAACTGCCTTGACGCCTGCCTGCCGCACCCGCCCGCATGTTTGAAGATCGCACCTACAAGCGAACGTTCTACAGCGCGCCCCAATCGGTCACGTCGCTCGTCGCGGCTTTTCTCGAGCCGACGATCATCGTGCTCGCCTACATCGCGATCAGCCTGGAGTTCGACGAGCCGATCCAGCGCCCCGCGCTGACGCTGTGCCTGCTCGTCTTCGCGCTCACGTTTCCGGGGCGCAATCGCTTCCGTGACAACCTGATCGCCGCCGGCGTCGACATCGTCACCTCATGGGTGACGCTGCTCGCGATCCTCGCGCTGTGCGGGTACGCGACCTTCAGCTTCAAGTATTTCGAGGAACAGGTGCTGCTCGCGTGGGCGTTCGTCACGCCCTTCCTGCAATGGGCGGCGGTCTGGATCGGCGGCCGCATCGTGCGCGCAAGTGCGGCGCATCCGAGCAACCGGCGCGCCGCGATCATCGTCGGTGCCGGCACGCTCGGCGTAAAAGTCGCGAAGGCGATCGGTGGCCCGGAAAGCGGGATCGACTTCGTCGGCTATTTCGACGACCGCACCGATGGCCGGGTCGATGCGGAGGCCGCCGGTCGGCGCCTCGGCGGCCTGCCCGAAGTGGCCGACTACGTCCGCGTACACGGCATCCGCGAAGTGTTCATCACGTTGCCGCTCGGGTCCCAACCCCGCATCGTCGAACTGCTCGAGCAGGTGCAGGGCACGACGGCATCGCTCTACTTCGTGCCCGACGTGTTCGGCATCAGCATCATCCAGGGCAGGTTGCAGGACATGAACGGCGTGCCTATCGTCGGCATCTGCGAGACGCCCTTCACCGGGGCGAACGAGCTCGTCAAGCGCGTGAGCGATGTCGTGCTGGCGACGATCATCCTGGTGCTGATCTCGCCGCTGATGCTCGCGATTGCCATCGGCGTCAAGCTCAGCTCACCGGGCCCGGTGATCTTCAAGCAGCGGCGCAACGGGCTCGATGGCGAGGAGATCACCGTCTACAAGTTCCGCTCGATGACGACGCAGGACAACGGCTCGGTCGTCGCGCAGGCAACCAAGAACGACCCGCGCATCACCCGCTTCGGCGCCTTCATCCGGCGCACCTCGCTCGACGAGTTGCCGCAGTTCATCAACGTGCTGCAGGGCCAGATGAGCATCGTCGGCCCGCGCCCGCACGCGGTGGCGCACAACGAGCAATATCGCGAGATCATCAAGGCCTACATGGTGCGCCACAAGGTCAAGCCCGGCATCACCGGCTGGGCGCAGGTCAACGGTCATCGCGGCGAAACGGAAACGCTGGACAAGATGAAGGCGCGCGTGGAGTACGACCTCGAGTACCTGCGCAACTGGTCGCTCGGGCTGGACCTGCAGATCATTGTGCGTACCATTCGCCTCGTCTTCTTCGACCGACATGCCTATTGAGGCCGGCTTGTACCCGCCCCAGACAAACACGCGGAGACCCATCGCATGCAGCAACGCACCGTCCGTACCCTGAGCATCGGCATCGGCCTCGCCTTCGCGGGCGCGGCAGTGGCCGAAACCAGCCCCTACTACATCGGCGCCAATCAGGCCTTCGGCTACCTGTCGAATCTCTATTCGTCGGAGTTCGACCCGCTTGCGAGCTCGCTGTCGACCACCAGCATCGTTGCCGGTTTCGATCAGCCCGTCGGGCGCCAGCGCTTCTACGGTAGCGGCAACTTTGGCTACAACTATTTTTTCAACCCCGACGCCCGCCTGTTGAACAACAACAGCTACGGCCTGAACCTGGGCTGGGACTGGCAGACGATCGAGCGGCTATCGGGCACCGCGAGGCTGACGTCCAATCAAAGTCTTGTTTACTACAACGTCTCCGGTGCGCCAAGCGACGCCGGGCAGAAGAATATTCAGAATGTCAGCCAAGTCGACCTGACAGGGCGCTACGGCATCTCGCCGGACATCGGGTTCAACCTCGGCTACACCTACCGCAAGGTGAACTTCTCTGCACCGTCGTATGCCTACCAGGAATACAACCAGAACGGCGCGACCATAGGCTTGTCATACGGTAGCAACAGCATCTGGAACTTTGGTGCTGGTTTTCGCTTCACTCGCACGGACTACCCCTACTACCCCCAACCGCTTCCGAGTCGCGAACTCGGGGATCAAGGGGACGGCAAGAACTTCGACTTGACGGCCAAGTGGATTCCCAATGGTCTGAGCACGGTGGATGTGCGCCTGAGCTACAGCGACATTGCCTATAACTACAACACGTCGCGCGACTTCAACGGCTTCAACGGCGCGCTGAGCTGGACATGGCTACCCACTGGCAAAATCCAGTCCAGGCTGGCGCTCATCGGCGCCCCGGGCTATGCGTCGACGTTCTACGCATTTGACGGCGGCCCGGTTCGAGTCGACAACAGCAAGTTCGCGAGGACGATCCAGTGGAATGGCACATACCTCGCGACCGGCAAGACCACGTTCACCGCCAGTCTCGGCCTCACGAAGGACTACCTGACCCAATCGATCTTCGGGTTCACGCAAAACGGGTCGGACCTCGTCACCATCGGTACGCTCGGCGTGAGCTACGCCCCGACGCGCAGCAGTGTGCTGTCGTGCAACGCGTCCTACACCGATCGCACGGTATCGAACAACGCGGAGCGCTATCGCATGTCCTACGCCTACACCGGGTCGAGCATCA
>JAMLIM010000008.1 GCA_023954175.1 Rhizobacter sp. | reverse complement strand
GCTTGTCCGCCATCTCAGCGCCCGCCGGGCCGCCCCAAGGGCGCGGAGCGCCCCCTCGGGGGGCAGCGATGCGGCAAAGCCGCAAGCTTGGGGGTCAACATCTCAAGCCGAGGTGCGCGGCGGCCGAAAGCGCGCCACGCGCGCCGCGCCCGATTGCGCCTTGCCGCGCACGCCGTGGCGCTGCTTGTACCACTGCGGCATCGCGCCGCGTTTCAAGCGCCAGTTCTTCTTCGGGTGCTTGTACTGCGGTGGCGGCGGCGTCCAGCCTTCATGCTGGCCGCTGTTGGGGCCGGCGTCGTCCAGGCCCTTCCAGGTGTTGTCGAGGTCGCTCGCGGTCTGCTGGATTTCGTTGCCGACGCTGCGCTCGACATCGCGCGCCGCGTCCTCGAACTCGGTCTTCATCTTCTTCAGCTCGTCGAGTTCGATCGAGCGGTTCACCTCGGCCTTGACGTCGGCGACATAGCGCTGCGCCTTGCCGACGAAGTGGCCCACGGTGCGTGCGACGCGCGGCAGCTTCTCGGGCCCGATGACGATCAATGCGACAGCGCCGATGAGCGCGATCTTGTCGAAGCCGAAGTCGATCATTCAGCGCCCGGATTCAAGGCTGGGTGCCTCAGGCCTTGGTCTTGGCTTCGACGTCGACCGTGTTGCCGTCGGCCGTCTTCTGCGCATTGCTCACCTGCTGCGGCGGCGCGGCGTTGCCCTCGCTCGCGGTCGAGGACGAGCCATCCTTGACGCCGTCCTTGAAGCCCTTGACCGCGCCGCCGAGATCGGCGCCGATGTTCTTCAACTTCTTGGTGCCGAAGATCAGCACGACGACCAGCAACACGATCAGCCAATGCCAGATGCTGAATGAACCCATGGTGATACTCCTGGAGGAAGCTGCGATTTTAGGTCAGCGCGCCTTGCACCTATCCCTTGAGCCAGGGCCGCGGCCCGCCCATCACGTGCATGTGAAGGTGCTGCACCTCCTGGCGGCCGTCGGCGCCGGTGTTGACGACGATGCGAAAGCCGTTGACGACGCCCTGCTCGCGCGCGAGCCTCGGCGCGAGCGCCATCATGCGGCCCATCATCGCCGCATGCTCGTCGCTCGTGTCGTACATCGTCGCGATGTGCTGCTTCGGAATGACGAGGAAGTGCACCGGCGCCCAGGGCGCGATGTCGTGGAAGACGTAGAGTTCGTCGTCCTCGTAGACCTTGCGGCTCGGGATCTTGCCGGCGGCTATCTTGCAGAAAATGCAGTCGGGGTCGTGCGTCATGTTCTTGCGTCGCGTTCTTGCGTCAGGCTCTTGCGTCGGTCTCTTGCGTCAGGCTCGTGCGGAACAGGTCCGTCAGGCCACGGCCCGGTTATCGTTCAGCGCCATCCAGCCCTTGACGACGCGGTAGAGGAACCAGATCGAGATCAGGCACCACGCGACCCAGCCGGGAATGACGAACAGCACCCACAGCGGCACCGTGACCAGATACAGCACCCCTGCCCACAGCACGCTGCGGATGCGCCAGCCGAAGTGCGACTCCTGCCAGGTGCCCGCGGCGTCGCCCTTCTTCACGAGGTCGATCACGAAGGCGACCAGCAGCAGCAGGATGCTCGCCTGTATGCCCGGGATCACCGCGCTGACGGCGACGATCGTGTGCAGCGCGTAGCTGACATGGCCGACGTTCTTGAGCGACTGCTCGCGCTCGGAGAGAACCAATGAAGTCTCGCTCATCCCTCGTCACCCTCCCTTTGTTGCGCCTTGCGCGCAGCGAATTCCTCCAAGCCCGAGAGCCCCTCGCGCCGCTCGAGTTCCGCGAGCACGTCGGCCGGGCGCAGATCGAAGGCGGCGAGGACGAGCATCGTGTGGAACCACAGGTCGGCGACCTCGGCGACGATCGGCCCCGGCGCGCCGTCCTTGGCTGCCATGACGACCTCGGTGGCCTCCTCGCCGACCTTCTTCAGGATCGCGTCGTTGCCCTTGCTGAACAGGCGCGCAACGTAGCTCGTCTCCGGCTGGCCGCTCGCCCGGCGATGCGCGATGACGTCGGCCAGCCGCGCGAGCGTGTCGTTGCCGCTCATCCAGGGATCGCTCATTTGTAGATCTGCTCCGGGTCTTTCAGCACCGGCTCGACGTCGGCCCAGGCGTCACCCTCGAAGCGCCGGAAGAAGCACGAATGGCGCCCGGTGTGGCAGGCAATCGACAGCTGCGCGGGCGCGTGGCCGAGCTGCGTGACCTTGAGCAGCAGCACGTCGCGGTCGCAATCGAGCCGCATCTCGTGCACCTTCTGGATGTGGCCGGATTCTTCGCCCTTGTGCCACAGGCGCTTGCGCGAACGGCTCCAGTACACCGCCTCGCCGCGCGCGGCCGTCTGTGCCAGCGCCTCGCGGTTCATGAACGCGAACATCAGCACGTCACCGCTCGCCGCCTCCTGCGCGATCACGGGCAGCAGGCCTTGCGCGTCCCACTTCACCTCGTCGAGCCAGTCCATGGCGGTCAGTGTAGCGGCGGCCTCAGGCCGGCAGGCAGGTCGCGCCGGCAAAGCCCCGCTCCTGGGCAAACCATCGGAGCACGGGCAGCGTGCCGGGCAGCACGGGAGAAACCTCGACCGGCAGGGTCTGCCACGCCATCGCCTGACGCTCGCGCATCTCGAACGCGCCGCTCCACGCATGCACCTTGCAGAAGTGCAGACGTACAAGCGCGTGGGGGTAGTCGACGAGTTCAACCTGCCACGGTTCGGCGGCACCGATCGTGATGCCGAGTTCCTCGTGCAGTTCGCGTCGCAGCGCCTGCTCGACCGACTCGCCCGCCTCGAGCTTGCCGCCCGGGAACTCCCAGTAGCCGGCGTAGACCTTGCCCTCCGGTCGGCTCGTCAGCAGGAAGCGGCCCTCTGCGTCGATCAGGACGCCCACCGCGACGTCCACCGGACGGCGCGGTTCAATGTTGCCGACGTCCACAGGGCGGCGCGGCTCAGTGCCTCCGACGTCCGCAGGGCTCCGCGGTTCAGCGCCTCCGACGTCCACCGGACGGCGCGCACCGTCGCTCACCCCGACATTCGCCCGCTGTAGTCGCTCGCGAACTGGAACGCGACGCGGCCCGAGCGTGAGCCGCGCTCGAGCGCCCAGACGAGCGACTCCTGGCGGGCTGCCGCGATCGCTTCCTCACCGACGCCGAAGTGACGCAGCCACTGGGCGACGATCGCGAGGTATTCGTCCTGGCTGAACGGGTAGAAGCTGACCCACAGGCCGAAGCGCTCGGAGAGCGAGATCTTCTCCTCGACCACCTCGCCCGGATGCACCTCGCCGTCCTCGGTGTGCTTGTAGCTGAGGTTCTCCTTCATGTACTCGGGCAGCAGATGGCGGCGGTTGCTCGTCGCGTAGATCAGCACGTTCTCGCTCGCCTGCGCGACCGAACCGTCGAGGATCGACTTCAGCGCCTTGTAGCCGGGCTCGCCCTCGTCGAAGCTCAGGTCGTCGCAGAAGATGATGAAGCGCTCGGGCCGCTCGGCGACCAGATCGACGATGTCGGGCAGGTCGACGAGGTCGGTCTTGTCGACCTCGATCAGGCGCAGCCCCTGCGGCGCGAACTCGTTCAGGCAGGCCTTGATGAGCGAGCTCTTCCCGGTGCCGCGCGCGCCCGTCAGCAGCACGTTGTTGGCGCGCTGGCCGGCGACGAATTGCGCCGTGTTGCGCAGCAGGCGCTCCTTCTGCGGCTCGACCTCGACCAGCGAATCGAGCCGGATCGTCGCCACATGGCGCACCGGTTCGACGACGCCAGAGCCGCCGCGCTTGCGGTAGCGAAACGCGATCGCCGCCGACCAGTCGGGCGCGGTGAGCGGGTGCGGCAGCACGGCTTCGAGCCGCGCGAGCAGACGCTCGGCGCGCGCGATCAGGCCTTCGATGGAGTGTTTCTCGAGCATGGGGGCCGAGTGTAGTGAAGCGCGCGAAGACGCCAAGACAGAATGCTCCGTGGTGCCGCGGGCTTGCGCACGAAGCATTTCACCTCGGCCCGTCCCGGCGCGCGGCGGATCGCTTCAGCCGATCAGCAGGGCCTGGGCGGCGTCGAGCTGTTCGGTCGGCACGCGCTTGAAGCCGGAGCGCGCATAGCGTTGCAGGCGGCCGCTGCAAAACGCCGTCAGCACCGACGCCAGCACGTTGGCGTCCACTGTCGGCGTCTGCGAGCCTGCCGCATCGGCGGCGGCGCGCAGGCTCTGGCGCAACTGGGACTCGATGCGGTCGAAGAACTGGTTCATGCGCACCAGCAGCCGCTCGTGCTCGAACACCAGCGCGTCGCCCGCCATCACGCGCGTCATGCCCGGGTTCTTCTCGCCGAACTGCAGCACCACCGCGACGATGCGGCGCGCCTGCACGCGGCCGTCGGCCTCTCGCTCGACGATCTGGTTGACAAGCGTGAAGACGCTCTGCTCGATGAAGTCGATCAGCCCCTCGAACATCTGCGCCTTGCTCGCGAAGTGGCGGTACAGCGCCGCTTCGGACACCTGGATGCGCGCCGCGAGTGCGGCGGTCGTCACGCGGTCCGCACCGGGCTCTTCGAGCATGGCGGCGAGTGTCTGCAGGATCTGGATGCGCCGCTCGCCCGGCTTGGGCCGCTTGCGCGAAGGCTTCGCCGGCGCGTCGGTCGCGGCGCCCTCGGCTTCAGCGTCGTCGGGCGTGTCGTCTTCGGTCGTCTCGGGCATCGTCGGGGAAGCTCGGCTGTGGGGGGCGGCGGCAAGGTCGGACGAATTCTTGCACACGCCCGGCAGGGGTCCCGCTGCAGGTAAACACCAACTTCCTCGTGCGCGGGCAGGACTTATTTCGCGCGGTGCAGCAGTTCGCGCAGCCGCGTGATGCGGCGATCGACATAGGCCGGGCGCATCGCATGGTTCTTCGCTGTCGGCAGCGCGCGCGCCGCCTGCCGCGCCCAGCGCTGCATCCACACCGTGCCCATGCCGATGCTGCGCGCCGACTTCTGATGCACGAGCGTGTCCTCGATCAGCACGCAGCGCGACGGCTGCACGCCGAGCCGCACCGCGAGCCGGCGCAGCATGCGCGCATCCGGCTTGGGGCGCAGATCGCCGAACATGCGCATGTCCTCGATCGCGATCACGCCATCGAAGAAGCGGCCGATGCCGAGCACACCGAGCACGCGCTCGGTGTAGGCGCGCGGCGCGTTGGTCAGGATGTACTTGCGGCCGGGCAGCCGGTGCAGCACGGCGATGTCGTGCGGATGGCCGTGCACCGCGTCCTCGAGCCCGGGCAGCACGTGCGTGTGGTGCAGGAAGTGCGCGGCGCGCACGCCGTGGTGGCGCACGAGGCCGAGCAGCGTCGCACCGTAGCGCAGCCAGTAGCCGCGGCGCAGCGCGTCGGCCTCGGGCGGCGTCATCGACAGCTCGCGCACGATGTAGGCCGTCATCGCGCCGTTGATGCCGCCGAACGCCGCATGCGACGCGTTGTGCAGCGTGTTGTCGAGGTCGAACAGCCAGACGCGCTCGCGGGTCGGCCTCACGATTGCCATGCAGCCGCGAGCCTGGGGGCCAACATCAATGCGACCGGATCATCGTCCCGTACGCCTGATCGGTCAGGATCTCGAGCAGCATCGAATGTGGCACGCGGCCGTCGATGATGTGCACGCTGTGGACGCCGCTCTTGGCGGCATCGAGCGCGGAGGCGATCTTGGGCAGCATGCCGCCGGACAGCGTGCCGTCTGCGAACAGTCCGTCGATCTCGCGTGCCGACAGGTTCGTCAGCAGCGTGCCGTTCTTGTCGAGCACGCCCGGCGTGTTCGTCAGCATCATCAGCTTCTCGGCCTTGAGCACTTCGGCGAGCTTGCCGGCGACGACGTCGGCGTTGATGTTGTAGTTCTCGTTGTCGGCGCCGAAGCCGAGCGGCGAGATGACGGGGATGAACTGATCGTCCTGCAGCGCACGCACGACGCTCGGGTCGATCGATTCAATCTCGCCCACCTGGCCGACGTCGTGCTCGATGCTCGGGTCCTTCAGGTCGACCATCTTCAGCTTGCGCGCGCGGATCAGCCCGCCGTCGCGCCCGGTCAGCCCGACCGCCTTGCCGCCGGCGACGTTGATCAGGCCGACGATGTCCTGCTGCACCTGCCCGGCGAGCACCCATTCGACGACTTCCATCGTCTCGGCGTCGGTCACGCGCATGCCCTGGATGAAGCTGCCCTTCTTGCCCAGGCGCGAGAGCGCCTCCTCGATCTGCGGGCCGCCGCCGTGCACGACGACCGGGTTCATGCCGACGAGCTTGAGCAGCACGACATCCTCCGCGAAATCCTGCTGCAAGCCGGGGTCCGTCATCGCGTTGCCGCCGTACTTGATGACGATCGTCTTGCCATGGAACTGGCGGATGTAGGGCAGTGCCTGGGCCAGGATCTCGGCCTTGTCGCGCGGGGCGAGGTGGGCCAGCGAATGGTCTGTCGCGTCGCGGGAAGGGGTGCTCATGGTGTCGGGTCGGCCGCAGTGAGGGGCGGCGTCGATTGTAGGAAGTGGCGCCTGCGGCTGCCAGCGCACTGTTTCACCACGCCACGCGGCCGCGAAGCGCACGACCTCTTGGCAGCACGAGGGCACCGCGGCGCGAAGGCAGCGGCGCCCCGGAATCAGGCCGGCGCGTACATCGCGACGCGGTTGCGCCCGCCCTGCTTGGCGCTGTAGAGCGCGTTGTCGGCCTCGCGCCAGGCCATCTCCCAGCGGTCGAGCGACGCGAACTCGCGCGAGACGCCGATGCTGACGGTGCAGCCCACCGTCTGCGGTGCGGCGCCGGGCGTCTCGATCCGCAACGCGCCGACGCTTGCGCGCACGCGCTCGGCGAGCGCCTCGGCCGCCGCCCGGCCGCCGCCGACGCATCCGATCACGAACTCCTCGCCGCCGACGCGGGCGACGAAGTCGCCGCCACGCACATGCGCGGTGAGCGCGCCGGCGACCGCCTGCAGCACCACATCGCCGACCGCGTGCCCGTGCGCGTCGTTGATGCGCTTGAAGTGGTCGACGTCGAGCTGCAGCAGCGTCACCGGCTGCGTCTCGCGCCGCGCGAAGTGGCGCTGGAGCTGCTCGTCGAGCCCGTTGCGATTGAGCAAGCGCGTCAGCGCGTCGTGGCTCGCCAGCTCGGCGAGCCGCGTCTGCAGGCGCAGGAACACCATCCACAGGAAGTTCATCGTCTGCAGGATCACGGCGATCGAGGCGTAGATGTAGTAAATGGCGGAGGGCGTCGTGCCGTACATCGACTCGGTGCCGACGATCGCGATGACTGCGCCGCGCAGCAGCGTCAGCACGCCGAGCGTGCCGATGAGCAGCGCGGCGACCGCCATCGGCGCGCGCATCGCCGGGTCGTCGCCGCGCCACAGCGAACGGGCGGCCGTCGCGCCGAAGGCGAGCCAGATGGCGCCCAGCGCGCCGTTGAGCAGCACGTAGCGGCCCTGCGCCCCCCAAGCCAGGTTCGCCAGGCCGAGCACCACCGCATACGCCGCGGCACCGATCGCGACCGCCGCCCAGTTGACGCTGCGCCGGCCGAGGAACTCGCGCAGGCCGGCCAGGAACATCGCCGCTGCTGCGACCATCACGACGTCGAGCACCGGCGAGGCAAGCGTCGGCTGGTGGAGCCCTTCGATCATCCGCATCAGGTAGGCGCCGCCGAACAGGATCGCCGCCGCCGACCACAGGCCGAGCCCGCTGCCGGGTGGCATCTGGCGCACGATCAGGTAGTACAGACCGCCCGAGCAGATCATGTTGATCGCGAGCAGCAGGACGAGGGTCTGGGTTTGCATGGCGGCGCAGTGGAGTCTGACACGCCGGGACGCGCGCCTGGTGGCGGTTGCACCATCGAAAACCCCGCCCCGCGCGACGGATTCCACGCGCCGTGCGGACGCGGGCCTTGGCCTTTGCCCGGGGCGGGCGAAGCAGGTCGCTCTGCCCGCGGCGGGGCCGGGCGCCGCGCTACAGTCGGTGCGGAACACGACCGACCCGATGCACGCACACAAACCGATGCACGCACACAAACACCAGCACGACCTCGTCCCCTGGCAGCACGCGCACGACTTCGCGACCGATCGCCGCGCGACCGAGCGCCGCGCATGGATCGTGGTCGCGATCACGGTCGTGATGATGGCGGCCGAGATCGCCGCCGGCTGGTGGTGGAACTCGATGGCGCTGCTGGCCGACGGCTGGCACATGGGCACGCATGCGGTGGCGATCGGCGTGACCGGCATCAGCTACTGGCTCGTGCGCCGCTGGTCGCGCGACGCGCGCTTCAGCCTCGGGCCGTGGAAGGTCGAGGTGCTGGGTGCGTACACGAGCGCGATCCTGCTCGCGGTGGTGGCCGCCGGCGTCACCGCCGAATCGATCGTGCGCCTGTACCGCCCGGAGCCGGTCGGCTATGAGGAATCGCTCGTCGTCGCGGTGATCGGCCTGATCGTCAATCTGGTCTGCGCACGGCTGCTGCATGCGGGCGACGGGCATGCGCACGGTGAGGGCCACGGTCATGCGCACGTCCACGCGCATGCCCACGCGCATGCCCACGCGCAAGCCCACGCGCAAGCCCACGCGCATCGCCATGAGCATGACCATGCGCTCGCCGCCGGCCAGGCCGCCCCGCACCCGCACCCGCACGTCGGCGCACCGTCGGCGCCCCCAGCCGCCGCCAAGGATCTGAATCGCGAAGCCGCCTACACCCATGTGCTGGCCGACGCCGCGACTTCGGTGCTCGCGATCGGCGCGCTCGTCGCGGGCAAATGGATGGGCTGGCTCGCGCTCGATCCGATCGTCGGCCTCGTCGGCGCGGCGCTGATCGCATGGTGGGCGCGCGGGCTGATCATGCAGAGTTCGACCATCCTGCTCGACCGCGAGATGGACCATCCGCTCGCGACCGCACTGCGCCAGCGGCTCGAAAGCGACGGCGACGCGAAGGTGGCCGACCTGCACCTGTGGCGCGTCGGCAGCGACGCCTTCGCATGCGCCGTCACGCTCGTCGCCGATGCGCCGGCCAGCGCCGATGCGTACCGCGCGCGGCTCGACGGGCTGGCGGGCCTCGAACACGTGACGCTCGAGATCAACCGCTGCCGCTCGTCTGCGCAAGGCAGTGGCGCGTCAACTTGACTCGCGCCGGAGGCTCGCTTCTACTTGACCGATCGAAGCGAGGAGGGCCAGTGCCATGTCAAAGATGATCGACTTCCAGCGCCCCGACGGCAAGACGGTGAAGGGCTACCTGGCCGAGCCGGCCGCAGGCAGCGGCCCGGGTGTGGTCGTGATCCAGGAGTGGTGGGGCCTGAACGACCAGATCCGCGGCGTCGCGGACCGGCTTGCGGAGGCCGGCTTCGTCGCCCTCGTGCCGGATCTGTATCGCGGCAAGTCGACGGTCGAGGCCGAAGAAGCGAATCACCTGATGACGAACCTCGACTTCGGCGACGCCGCGTCGCAGGACGTGCGCGGCGCGGTGCAGCACCTCAAGGCGCGCTGCCCGAAAGTCGCCGTGACGGGCTTCTGCATGGGCGGCGCGTTGACGGTGCTGACGCTCGCCAACGTGCCGGAGGTGGACGCCGGCGTCGTCTGGTACGGCCTGCCGCCGCTCGAATACGTCGATGCGACCAGGATCAAGGTGCCGGTGCTCGCGCACTGGGCGACGCAGGACGGCGCGTTCCCGATCACGAACGTCGACGCGCTCGAAGAGAAACTGCGCGGCGCGGGCGTTGCCTACGAGGGTCACCGCTATCTGGCGCAGCACGGCTTCGCCAACGAGACCGCCGTCGGCCGCGGGCGTATTCCGATCACGCAATACGACGCGGCCTGGGCGCAGATGGCGTGGGACCGCACGTTGCGCTTCTTCGGCCGCGAACTCGGCTGACCCGACGCCACACGAAGGCGAGTCAGGCCGGGCGCTGCCCGGTCCTGTGGCATTCAAGGAAACGCCGGGCCGCCCCAGGTTTGCTTGCTCCCCGCGCGGGACGGGCCGGGCGCAGCCCGAGCCTTGGGGCCGTCAGAAGTGAATGCCCTTCATCATCTGCGCCATCGCGATTGCCTCGGCCGAGAGCTGCGGCTTGCCGCTTCGGTCGCCCTTGGCCGCCGCACTGTCGGGGAACATGCGGAAGGTCGTGTTCATGATGATCTGCGTGATGCGCGGCGCCGCGGTGTGCAGCATCGCGCCGAACACGCCCAGGCGCGTCGCCACGCGCACCGGTTTGTCGATGCAGGCATTGACGATCATCATCGCCGCCTCCTCGGGGTCGAGCAGCGGCATGTTGTCGTAGATCTTGGTCGGCGCCGTCATCGGCGTGCGCACGAGCGGCATGTTGACGGTGGTCCAGGTGATGCCCTGGTCCGCGTACTCGCTCGACGCGCAGGCGGTCCAGGCGTCTAGCGCCGCCTTGCTCGCGACGTACGCTGAAAAGCGCGGCGCGTTGACGAGCACGCTGATCGAGCTGATGTTGACGACGTGGCCGCGACGCTTGGCGACCATGCCCGGCAGCAGCCCCATCGTCACGCGCAGCGCGCCGAAGTAGTTCAGCTGCATCGTGCGCTCGTAGTCGTGGAAGCGGTCGTAGCTCGACTCGATCGCGCGCCGGATCGAGCGCCCGGCGTTGTTGATCAGGTAGTCGACGCCGCCATGTTCCTGCTGCAGCAGGCGCACGAACTCGGCGCAGCTCGCCTCGTCGGCGATGTCGACCGCGTAGCTGAACACCTGGGCGTTCTTGCCGGCCACCTCGCGGATGTGCCTGACGGCATCGGCCAGCTTGTCCTCGCCGCGCGCGCAGATGACGGTGATCGCGCCCGCCTCGGCGAACTTGCACGCCGCCGACAGGCCGATGCCCGAGCTGCCGCCGGTGACGAGCACGACCTTGCCTGCAACCGTGCCGCGCAGCGAGCGGTCGACGAAGAGGGCCGGGTCGAGGTGGCGCTCCCAGTAGTCCCACAAGCGCCATGCGTAGTCGCGCAGGTTGGGGCACTCGATGCCGCTGCCCTTCAGCGCGGCGAGCGTCTCGCGGCAGTCGAAGCGCGTCGGGTAGTTGACGAAGGCCATCATGCTCTCGGGCACGCCGAGGTCCTTCATCACCGCGTTCTTCACCCGCCGCACCGGCGCGATCGCGAGCATGCCCTTCCTCACGCCCTTCGGGATGAAGCCGAACAGCGCGGCGTTGACGAAGAGGTTCATCTTCGGCGCGTGCGCCGCCTTGCTGAAGATGTCGAGCACGTCGCCGACGCGGTAGCCGACCGGATCGACGAGATGGAAGCACTTGCCGCTGGCGCGCGCGCTGTGATGGCTGATGTGATCCAGCGCGGCGACGACGAAGTCCACCGGCACGATGTTGACGCGCCCGCCTTCGAGGCCGATCGACGGCATCCACGGCGGCAGGATCTGGCGCATGCGCTGGATCAGCTTGAAGAAGTAGTACGGCCCGTCGACCTTGTCCATCTCGCCGGTCGTCGAATCGCCGACGACCATCGCCGGGCGGTAGACCGTCCACGGCACCTTGCATTCCTTGCGCACGATCTTCTCGCTCTCGTGCTTGGTCATGAAGTACGGGTGCTCGAGGCCCTCGGCCTCTTCGAACATGTCCTCGCGGAACACGCCTTCGTAGAGGCCGGCGGCGGCGATCGACGACACGTGATGGAAGTGCTTGGCGTCGATCGCCTTCGCGAATTCGATCGCGCTGCGCGTGCCGTCGATGTTGACCTTGACCTGGCTCTCTTCGTCGGCCGACAGGTCGTAGACGGCGGCGAGGTGGTACAGGTGGTCGATCTTGCCCTTGAGCTTCTTCACGTCGTCGGCGCTCGCGCCGAGCTTCTTGCTCGTCAGGTCGCCGAGGACGGGGATCGCGCGCGCCTTCGTCACGCCCCAGTACGCGAGCAGCTCCGGCACCTTGCCTTCGCTCTCGGGCCGCAGCAGGTAGTACACCACCGCGCCGCGCCGCGCGAGCAGCGTCTTGACAAGTCGTTTGCCGATGAAACCGGTCGCGCCGGTGACGAAATACTGCATGGGGCCTCCTGTGGCGGTTGGCGATCGAACGTGCATTCTTACCCATCGCGCCGTACGCCTGTCGCGCGCTTACCCGGATTCGCTTCGTCGCGGCAACGAATCGCCTGCCGTGGGCAGCATGCCGCGCGCAGCCGAATTAGGCTGCCCTCTCCACGCCGAGTCCTTATAGTTGCTGCCGGATCGCCGCTCCACGGGGGAGTGGCGGCGGCACGCAAAGGCACATCGATCATGGTCAAGAAACTCAAGGCACTCAGCGAGAAGCAGGCCACCGGCCCGGCAGGGCTGCTCGACAGCCCGCTCGCGAACACTGTCAAGGATTCGGCGCAACAGATCTGGCTCGCCGGGCTCGGCGCGTTCTCGAAGGCGCAGGCCGAAGGCGGCAAGGTGTTCGACGCGCTGGTGAAGGAAGGCGTCTCGCTGCAGCGCAAGACGCAGACCGTCGCCGAGGACAAGATCACCGAAGTGACGAGCAAGATGACGAACATGGCCGGCGGCTTGTCGGGCAAGGCGACGCAGCACTGGGACAAGCTCGAGACGATCTTCGAGGAGCGCGTCGCGAAGGCGCTCAATCGCCTGGGCGTGCCCTCGGCGAAGGACGTGGACGCGCTGATGGCGCGCATCGATGCCCTCAGCGCGAGCGTCGCCAAGTTGTCGGGCGCGCCGGTGAAGGCCACCGCCGCCAAGCCTGCGGCCAAGAAGGCTGCCGCCAAGAAGACCGCAGCGAAGAAGGCCGCCAAGCCTGCCGCAAAGCGTGCCGCCCGCAAGACCGCGGCCGCGTAAGAAGCCGGCGCCGGTCGGGTTGGCGCTCGCGGGCGGCGGTCGAGACGCTGCTGCGCAGCGTCCGCCCATGGGCGGGCATGACGAACGGCCCCCCGCCGCTGCGACATCACGCATCGGCCTCGCACTCGCGGGCGGCGGACCGTTGGGCGCGATCTACGAGATCGGCGCGCTGTGCGCGCTCGAGGAATCGCTCACCGGGCTCGAGCTCACGCAGTGCGACGGCTACGTCGGCGTCTCGGCCGGCGGCTTCATTGCGGCGGCGCTCGCCAACGGCATCACACCGCGCGATTTGTGCCGCGCGTTCATCGAGAACGAGGGCGCGGCAGACGACATCCTGCACCCGGGCACGCTGATGCGGCCGGCCTGGGGCGAATACGCACGCCGCGTGGCGAAGCTGCCCGCGCTGCTGGCGCAGGCGGCCTGGCGCTATGTCGTCGAGCGGCGTTCGCTGCTCGTCGCCTTCGAGCACATCGGCCGTGCGCTGCCGGCGGGCCTGTTCTCGAACCACCCGCTCGAGGCGCAGATGCGGCGCGTGTTCAGCGCGCCCGGCCGCAGCAACGACTTCCGCAATCTGCCGCGCAAGCTGGTGCTCGTCGCGACCGACCTCGATACCGGAGAGGCCGCGCCGTTCGGCCAGCCCGGCTTCGACCACGTGCCGATCTCGCGCGCGATCCAGGCGAGCGCCGCGCTGCCGGGCCTGTTCCCGCCGGTCGAGATCGACGGCCGGCACTACGTCGACGGCGCGCTGAAGAAGACGCTGCACGCGACCGTGCTGCTCGATGAAGGGATCGACCTGCTGATCTGCCTGAATCCGCTCGTGCCCTTCGATGCCAGCGCCGCGCCGCGGCACCAGGTGATGAGCAGCGGTGAAGAGCGCATCCCGCGCCTCGTCGACGGCGGCCTGCCGGTCGTGCTGTCGCAGACCTTCCGTTCGCTGATCCACTCGCGCCTGGCGCTCGGCCTCAAGGGCTACGAGCGCAGCCATCCGGACGCGACCATCGTGCTGTTCGAGCCCGATCATCGCGATGCCGAGCTCTTCCTCGCCAACACCTTCAGCTACAAGCAGCGCCGCGCGCTCGCCGAGCACGCCTATCAGCAGACGCGGCACCTGCTGCGCTCGCGCCGCACCGCGCTCGCACGCCAGTTCGCGCCGCACGGCATCCGCTTCGACGATGCCGCGCTCGACGATCCGCATCGACATCTGCTTGGCAGGCGACACGCAAAGCGCAGACCGTCGGCACGCGCGGTACGCCGACTCGAAGAGGTTCTCGACGACCTGGACGTGGCGCTCGGCGAATTCGCTGCCTGACGGCCGTCCGCATCAGAACGTGAACTGACCCGGGAACAGCCAGATGACGGCCGCCGTCATCGTCACGTAGCGCGCGAACTTGCCGATCGCCATGTAGACCACGCACGGCCAGAACGGCAGCCGGAGCCAGCCGGCGACGGCGCACAGCGGGTCGCCGACGATCGGCAGCCAGGACAAGAGGCAGCCCTTGGCGCCGAAGCGGCGCAGCCACTGCAGCGCGCGCGCCTCCGGCTTGTGCAGCGCCACCTTCTCGTAGGCGCGCTCGGCGCCGTAACCCATCCAGTAGGTCAGCGCGCCGCCGAGCGTGTTGCCGGCCGTCGCGACGAAGACCGCGGGCCAGAACAGCCAGGGGTCGAGCTTGACGAGGCCGATCACCGCCGGCTCGGAGCCGAGCGGCAACAGCGTTGCCGAGACGAACGAGATCAGGAACACCGTGCTCAGCCCGAACTTGGGCAGCGCGAGCAGCGCGATCAGCGACTCCATCCACGGTGGCATGCGGCGCATTATCTGCGTCGACGGCTTCACCACTGCACGCACTGTGCGCCATCGTTGCGCGGCAGGCGGCCGCTATACTGCTGCCTCCTTTTTCAGCACCCCTCGGAACCCCCCGCCTCATGCGCATCGGCGCCATCGACCTGCCCAACCGATTGTTCGTCGCGCCGATGGCGGGCGTCACGGACCGGCCGTTTCGCCAGCTGTGCAAGCGCCTCGGCGCGGGCTATGCGGTGAGCGAGATGGTGACGGCGCGCAAGGACCTGTGGGCGAGCCTGAAGACCTCGCGGCGCGCCAATCACGACGGCGAGACGGCGCCGATCGCGGTCCAGATCGCCGGCACGGACGCGGCGATGATGGCCGAGGCGGCGGCCTACAACATCGACCGCGGCGCGCAGATCATCGACATCAACATGGGCTGCCCGGCGAAGAAGGTGTGCAACAAGTGGGCCGGCTCGGCGCTGATGCAGGACGAGCCGCTCGCGCTCGCGATCATCGATGCCGTCGTCGCGGTGTGCGCGCCGCGCGGCGTGCCCGTCACGCTCAAGATGCGCACCGGCTGGCGCGCCGCTGAGCGCAACGCGGTGCGGCTTGCGCGCGCCGCCGCGGGCGCGGGCATCGCGATGATCGCGGTGCACGGCCGCACGCGCGAGCAGGGCTACAAGGGCGAGGCGGAATACGACACGATCGCCGCGGTGAAGTCGGCGGTTGCGATCCCGGTCGCCGCCAACGGCGACATCGCGACGCCTGCGAAGGCGGCCGAGGTGCTCGCGCGCACCGGCGCCGACGCCATCATGATCGGCCGCGCGGCGCAGGGCCGGCCGTGGATCTTCGGCGACATCGCGCACTTCCTCGCCACCGGCACGCATCGACCTTCACCCGAGGTGCGCGAGGTCAAGGCCTGGCTGATCGAACACCTGCATGATCACTACAGCCTGTACGGCGAATTCGCCGGGGTGCGCACGGCGCGCAAGCACATCGGCTGGGCAGTGCGTGGGTTGCCCGGCGGCGAGGCGTTTCGCGCGCGCATGAACACGCTCGACGATTGCGAACAGCAGTTGCGCGCGGTGGGCGACTGGTTCGACGCGCTCGGCCAGACCCATCATCGCCTGCCCGACACAATGAGTTGCACCGAAGAAGAACCCCTGCTGGAAGCCGCATGACGAAAAAACACATCGAGGAATGCGTTCGTGACAGCCTGGAAACCTACTTCCGGGACCTGCGCGGCACCGAGCCGAGCGCGATGTACGACATGATGCAGCGCGTCGTCGAGCGCCCGCTGCTCGAAGTCGTGATGAAGCACGCCGAGGGCAACCAGTCGCGCGCCGCCGACTGGCTCGGCATCAACCGCAACACGCTGCGCCGCAAGCTGCTCGATCACCGGCTGATCAAGTAGGCACCAGACAGGCACCAAGCAGGCACCCGAAGGCAGCCGCTCACGGCCACCAACCACGGCCGCCAACCACGACAGCGAACAGCCTCACCCCAAGGGCCGCACGACAGCCCCGGTCGCCCACGATGCAAAGGACACCATGCAAGCCCTGATTTCCGTCTCCGACAAGACCGGCATCGTCGAGTTCGCGCGCGCGCTGCAGGCGCTCGGTTGCAAGCTGCTGTCCACCGGCGGCACCGCAAAGTTGCTGCAGGATGCCGGGCTGCCGGTGACGGAAGTGGCCGAGCACACGGGCTTCCCGGAAATGCTCGACGGCCGCGTGAAGACGCTGCACCCGGTGATCCACGGCGGCCTGCTCGCGCGACGCGATCTGCCGGAGCACATCGAGGCGCTGAGGACGCACGGCATTGCCGCAATCGACGTCCTCGTCGTCAACCTCTACCCGTTCGAGGCGACGGTCGCGAAGGCGGGCTGCACGCTGGCGGATGCGATCGAGAACATCGACATCGGCGGCCCGGCGATGGTGCGCTCGGCGGCGAAGAACTGGAACGACGTGGCGGTGCTGACCGACGCATCGCAGTACGCCGGTGTGCTCGAGGAATTGCAGCGCGAGGGCGCCGTCGGCCGCGCAACGCGCTTCGCGCTGGCGGTCGCCGCGTTCAACCGCATCAGCAACTACGACGCCGCGATCAGCGACTACCTGTCGTCGCTCCAGCCGGACGGCACGCGCGCCGAATATTCGGCGCAGAGCAATGGCCGCTTCGTCAAGCTGCAGGATCTGCGCTACGGCGAGAACCCGCACCAGAGCGCCGCGTTCTATCGCGACCTCCATCCCGCGCCCGGCTCGCTCGTGAGCGCGACGCAGCTGCAGGGCAAGGAGCTCTCGTACAACAACATCGCCGACGCCGACGCGGCGTGGGAGTGCGTGAAGTCCTTCGATGCCGCGACACCATGCTGCGTGATCGTCAAGCACGCCAACCCGTGCGGCGTCGCGATCGGCGCGAGCGCGGCCGAGGCCTACGACAAGGCGTTGAAGACCGACCCGACCTCCGCCTTCGGCGGCATCATCGCGTTCAACACGACGGTCGACGGCGCCACGGCAACGCGCGTCGCCAAGCAGTTCGTCGAGGTGCTGATCGCGCCCGCGTTCAGCGACGAGGCGCGCGCGGTGTTCAAGGCGAAGGCGAACACCCGCGTGCTGCAGATTGCGCTCGACGGCGTCGAGCGCGACGGCAAGACGGCCTGGGCGCGCGGCCGCAACATGCACGACGTGAAGCGCGTCGGCTCGGGCCTGCTTATCCAGAGCGCCGACAACCGCGAGATCGACCGCGCCGAGTTGAAGGTCGTGACCGTGAAGCAGCCGACGCCGCAGCAGCTCGACGACCTGCTGTTTGCCTGGACCGTCGCCAAGTACGTCAAGAGCAACGCGATCGTGTTCTGCGGCGGCGGCATGACGCTCGGCGTCGGCGCCGGGCAGATGAGCCGCATCGACTCGGCGCGCATCGCGAGCATCAAGGCAGAGAACGCGGGCCTCACGCTCGGCGGCTCGGTGGTGGCGAGCGATGCCTTCTTCCCGTTTCGCGATGGCCTCGATGTCGTCGTCGATGCCGGCGCCGCCTGCGTCATCCAGCCTGGCGGCAGCGTGCGCGACGACGAGGTGATCGCGGCCGCGAACGAACGCGGCATCGCGATGGTGCTGACCGGCTTGCGTCACTTCCGCCACTGAGCCCGCGGCAGCGCCGGATGGCCGACTCCACGCGATGAAGCTCGCCGACGCCGCCGGGTTCTTCCTCGTCGGGCTCACGCGTCTGATCACCGGCGCACAGGGGCACTGGTACGGCTGCCCGCCGAAGGCCGAGCAGCGCATCTACTTCGCCAACCACCAGAGCCATTTCGACTGGGTGCTGATCTGGGCCGCGCTGCCGCGCGACCTGCGCACGCGCACGCGGCCGATCGCGGCGAAGGACTACTGGACCGCGAACCGCTTCAAGCACTGGCTGACGCACGACGTCTTCAACGCCGTCTACGTCAGCCGCGTGCGCGGCGAGGAGGAAGACCCGCTCGAGCCGCTCGCGCAGGCGCTCGAGGGCGGCGACTCGATCGTCATCTTTCCCGAAGGCACGCGCAGCAGCAAGGGCGAACCGCAGGCATTCAAGGCGGGCCTGTTTCACCTGGCCGAGCGCTTCCCCGAGGTGCAGCTCGTCCCGGCCTGGATCGACAACGTGCAGCGCGTGATGCCCAAGGGCGAAGTCGTGCCGGTGCCGATCCTGTGCTCGGTCACGTTCGGTGCGCCGCTGCACCTCGCGCCGGGTGAGGACAAGCACGAGTTCCTCGCCCGCGCGCGCGACGCGGTGATCGCCCTGCGGGCGGCGGCGTAATGGGCGCGCTGCGCGGCCTGAGCGTGACGCAGCAGGTGGGCCTGCTGTTCGTCGTGCTGTTCGGCCTGCTCGCGATCGTGTCGGCGGCGTCGCAGATCCGGTCGCTGCGCGAGACCGACGACGCGCGCGAGAGCGAGCGCCGGCAGCGCTTCAAGCGCGATCTGGGCGCCGTGTGGATCGGCGCGCTCGCGTTCTGGGTGGCATGGATCTCGGGCCGCGTCGGCGCGACGCTGCTGTTCGCCGTGCTGTCCTTCATCGCGCTGCGCGAATTCATCACGCTCACGCACACGCGGCGCGCCGACCATCGCAGCCTGCTGCTCGCGTTCTTCGTCATCCTGCCGGCGCAGTTCGTGCTGGCCGGCGCGCAGGGGCTGAACCTGTTCATGGTGCTGATCCCGGTCTACAGCTTCCTCGCGATCCCGGTCGTCAGCGCGCTCGGCAACGATCCGCAGCGCTTCCTCGAGCGCACCGCGAAGATCCAGTGGGGCATCATGGTCTGCGTCTACGGCATGAGCCACGCACCGGCGCTGCTGCTGCTCGACTTCCCGGGCTACACCGGGCGCGGCGCGTTCCTCGTCTTCTATCTCGTCATGGTCGTCGCCGGCGCCTACATCGCACAGGAGAGCATCTCGCGCCGCCTGCGCAGCCTGCCGGTGGCGCGCCAGATCAGCCGCACGTTCTCGTGGCGCGCATGGTTCGGCGGCGCGTTCGCCGCGGGCCTGGTCGGCGGGCTGCTGTACTGGGCGACGCCGTTCAAGCCCTGGCAAGCGGTCGCGATGGGTGCGCTGGCGGGCGCGATCGGCACGCTCGGCGACCTCGTGATGAAGGCGCTCAAGCGCGACGCCGGCGTGCGCCACTGGGGCGGCAAGGCGACGGTGACGGGCGCGGTCGGCCTGCTCGACCGCGTCGCGCCGCTGTGCTTCGCCGCGCCGGTCTTCTATCACGTCGTGCGGCGTCTCTTCCTGCCGTGACGAGCTTGCGCATGCTCGGCATCGACCCCGGTCTGCGCACCACCGGCTGGGGCGTGATCGACGTCGACGGCGCGACGCTGCACTACGTCGCGAGCGGCACGATCAAGACCGACGCCGCGGACAGCGGCAGCCTGCCGTCGCGCCTGAAGATCATCTTCGACGGCGTGCGCGAGATCGTCGCGCGCTACACGCCGCACTGCGCGTCGGTCGAGATCGTGTTCGTCAACGTCAACCCGCAGAGCACGCTGCTGCTCGGCCAGGCGCGCGGCGCCGCGATCACCGCACTCGTCTCGGCCGGCGTCGAAGTCGCCGAATACACCGCGCTGCAGATGAAGAAGGCCGTCGTCGGCCACGGCCAGGCGCGCAAGGAGCAGGTGCAGCAGATGGTCTCGCGCCTGCTCGCGCTGCCCGGGCTGCCCGGCAAGGACGCTGCCGACGCCCTCGGCCTCGCCGTGTGCCACGCGCACGCCGCGCGCTCGTTCGCCGCGATCGAACGCGCGACGCAGCGCGTGCGGCGCACCCAGTCGCAGTACAAGGGTGGGCGAAGCCACTGAGCCGGCATTGCATTGACTGCCTGAAGCGAGGTGAGCCCTTTTCTATGGCGTGGGTGGCGCGCTTCAAAGCTGGGATCCGCGAGGCCTGCACGAACTGGTGCGCGGTGGCTTGCGCGGCAAAGCCAGCGCGCGCGAGGTGTAGCCGAACGCACCTGCGGTCGCCGGTGCGGCAGCCGTGCCCGGACAGTCCACGGCGCTTCACCTCCGCGGTCGGCGCGTTGCGCCGACTGCCCTGCGATGCTCGGTCTCGCGGCCACGTCGCTCAACTCACTGCGCTCACTGCGTTCGCTACGTTCAGACAATCGCGACGGGTCAGTTCACGAAGCGCGCTGCGCGCGCGGCCACGAGCCCTGGCCTTGCAGGCCGCGCCGGGCGAGGACGCCCGGCCGTTCGCAAGGCACAAGCGGTCCCCCGGACCGCTTGTGTCCCTGCTCACCTGCTCGGCGCTGCGCAGGCGCGCCGTGGCCTGCCCGGGCACGCCATTGCAGCAGATGCGGTGTTGCGCAAGGAAGAACCGTCGGGACAGGCGGTGCCCGCCGGGGGCGATTTGTGGAGCGACGAGGATCGCAGGACAGGGGTCGGCGCGCGCAGCGCGCTTCGTAGACTGACTCGTCGCAACTGTTTGAGCGCAGTGAGCAAAGCGAACGCAGCGAGTTCTGCGACGCGACCCCTGGCCGAGAACCGCAGTGCAGTCGGCGCGCCGCCCAGCGCCACCGTGAGCCCGGTGGCAGTCGGCGCTGTGCGCCGACCGCGCAACCATGAGCCCCCGGCGGGTACCGCCTGGCGCGACGCGCAGGCGCCGAAGCCCACGGCGGGTACCGCCTGGCGCGACGCGAAGGCGCCGAAGCCCACGGCGCGCACCGCTTGACGCAACGCGAAAGCGCTCGAACCCCCGACGGGCACCGCCTGGCGCGACGCCAAAGCGCCCGAACCCCCACCGGGTACCGCCTGGCGCGACGCCGAAGAGCTCCAAATAACAGTCCGTCAGCGAAACGCGGCCCTGCAAAGAGGCCACTGCAACCGGAGATTTCGCGCCGCCAGCGGCCCGGCCTGCGAGCCGGTGCGCACCCTGCAACCGATAGCAGCATGCTCGCGCCGCGCTGCCGCGTACGATCCGCGCATGACTGCCCCGGATTCCGGCTCGCCTGCCGCCAACGAAACCCCGTTCGCCGACCTCACACCGCAGGCAGTGCTCGACGCGCTCGACGCCGTCGGCCTCCTCGGCGACGGCCGCATGATCCAGCTGAACTCCTACGAGAACCGCGTGTTCCAGGTGTTCCTCGAATCGGGCGAGGTCGTGGTGCCGAAGTTTTACCGGCCGGGGCGCTGGAGCGACGCCCAGATCCTCGAGGAGCACACGTTCTCAGCCGAACTCGCGGCGCGCGAGATTCCTGTCATCGCGCCGCTCGTGCTCGCGATTGCAGACTTGCCACGTGACCCGGTCACACTCAGCGGCGCGCCGCCGACGCTTGCGCACGTGCTCGGCCAGCGCGTCAGCGTTTCGCCGCGCCGCTCGGGCCGCGCGCCGGAGCTGGAGGATGCCGGCACGCTCGAATGGATCGGCCGCTTCATCGGCCGCATGCATGCGGTCGGCGCGACCAAGCGTTTCGAACACCGCTGGACGCTCGACATCGCGACCTTCGGCACCGGTGCGCGCGACTATCTGCTCGCCCACGACTGGGTTGCGCCCGAGGTGCTGCCCGGCTGGCGCGCCACGATCGACAACGCGCTCGGCGAGGTGCAGCGCGCGTTCGATGCGCTGCCGGAGTTGCGCACGCTGCGCCTGCACGGCGACTGCCACCTCGGCAACATCCTGTGGAGCGACGCCGGGCCGCACTTCGTCGACCTGGACGATGCGCTGACCGGCCCCGCGGTGCAGGACCTGTGGATGCTGCTCTCGGGCGACCGCGCGAGCATGACGCGCCAGCTCGGCGCCGTGCTCGCCGGCTACGAGGACTTCATGGACTTCGACTGGCGCGAACTGCGCCTCGTCGAGCCGCTGCGCACGCTGCGCCTGATCCACCACAGCGCGTGGCTCGCCCGGCGCTGGAACGACCCGGCGTTCCCGGTCGCGTTCCCGTGGTTCGAGGGCAGCGCCTACTGGGCGCAGCAGACGACGCAGTTGAACGAGCAGATCGATGCGATGCGCGAGGCGCCGCTTGGTTCGCCGCTCTGATCGACGCTCTGATCGCCGCCCTTGATATCAGGTTGATGCGCGTCAACAGTCGATCGGCATCGTCGCGCTGTGGCGTTGCTTCGCGAAGGCGCGGGCGTGCACAATGGTTGCGGACCCATCGACAAGAAGGAAGATCATGACCTCACTGTCCCGCGCCCTGGCGCTGTGTTTCGTTTCCACGGTCGCGGTTTCAGGCGCCGCGCGCGCCGCCTGCCTGAGCGACATCGAAGCCGCCGCGCTCGTCGCCAACTACCTCGCCAAGACGCCGGCCGCCAACCCGGAAGGCCTCTCAGAGCCCGACGGCGAGTGTTCGCGCGCGAAGGTCAACAAGTTCCTGCAGCAGCAGACCGGCGACAAGGTGATCGGCTACAAGGCGGGCCTGACGAACCCGGCGGTGCAAAAGCGCTTCAACGCCTCGGCCCCGGTGTACGGCGTGCTCTACGCCCAGATGATGTTGCCCGACGGCGCCACCGTCGATGCCAAGTTCGGCGCCCGTCCGCTGTTCGAGGCCGACATGCTGGTGCGGGTGCGCGACGCCGGCATCAACCAGGCGAAGACGCCCGCCGACGTGTTGAAGCACATCGACCAGGTGATCCCGGCGATCGAACTGCCCGACCTCGTGGTGGCGGCCCCGCCCAAGCTCAACGGCGCTGCGATCACGGCGATCAACGTCGGTGCGCGCTTTTTCGTCACCGGCGCGCCGATCCCGGTCACGCCGAACTCCCAGATCGCCGAGGCGCTGCGCACGATGACGGTCGTCGTCAGCGGCCCCGAGGGTGAACTCGACCGCGGCAAGGGCAGCGACGTGCTCGAGCACCCGCTCAACGCCGTCGTCTGGCTCGCGCAGGATTTGCAGCGCCAAGGGCTGAAGCTCCAGAAGGGCGATCTCGTCAGCGTCGGCTCGTTTTCGAAGCTGATGCCGCCGAAGGCGGGGCAGAAGATCGAAGTCCAGTACCAGGGCCTGCCGGGCGATCCGAAAGTGCGTGTCGGCTTCAAGTAAGCCTGAGCACCTTCGCGCGCCCACCGTAGCAGGAGCCGAGGCCAGCGGGTGGCCGACTGCGTTCATGTCCCCCGGCCCGGGCTGCGCCCGGCCCTCCACTCCACTCCGTCAGCCACCCGCCGTCCTCGGCGCGGCGCGCCGAGTTGCACGACACACGCATGCCACCGACCGATCGGGTCGGTGGGGCGCATTGCGCAGTGAAGTAAAGGAGGAGGCGTCGGCCACCGGCCGACGACGGGGGACATGAACGGAGCAGTGCGCCCCAGCGGCCCGATCGCGCACGCCAAGACCCGCCGCCCCCCCCGCGAGAGCCAACCCGCGCGACGCTAACGAGATCGTCCGCGTCGCGCGAGCAACGCTCAGCCCACGAGCATCGCATTCACTCGCCGCACATACGCCGCCGGGTCTTCCAGTTGCCCGCCCTCGGCCAACATCGCCTGATCGAACAGGATGTTCGCCAGGTCGTCGAAGTGCGCACTGCCGTCGAGCCGCTTCACGAGCGCATGCTCGGGGTTCACTTCGAGTACTGGCTGCGTCGGCGGCGCTGCCTGACCGGCTTGCTTGAGCAGGCGCGCGAGGTGGCCGCTCATGTCGCCCTCCTCGACGACGAGGCAGGCGGGTGAGTCGACGAGGCGCGTCGTCGCGCGCACGTCCTTCGCGCGGTCCTTGAGCGCTTCCTTGAGTTTCTCCAGCACCGGCTTGAAGGCTTCGGACGCGGCTTCGGCCTGCTTCTTCTCCTCCTCGTCCTGCAGCTTGCCGAGATCGACCGCGCCGCGGGCGACGTTCTGCAATTGCTTGCCGTCGAATTCATAGAGGTGCGAGAGCATCCACTCGTCGACGCGGTCGGTGAGCAGCAGGACCTCGATCCCCTTCTTGTGGAAGATCTCGAGCTGCGGGCTGCTCTTGGCCGCAGCCAGCGTGTCGGCGGTGATGTAGTAGATCGCCTCCTGGCCTTCCTTCATGCGGCCCACGTAGTCGCCGAATGAAACGGTCTGCGAGGCGCCTTCGTCGGCCTGCGTCGAGGCGAAGCGCAGCAGCTTGGCGAGGCGCTCCTGGTTCGTGAAGTCCTCGCCGATGCCTTCCTTGAGCACCGCACCGAAGTCCTTCCAGAACGCGGCGTACTTGTCGCGCTGCGCGGCGTCTTCGCTGTTGGCGAGTTCTTCGAGCATGCTCAGCACGCGCTTGGTCGAGCCTTCGCGGATCGCCTTCACGTCGCGGCTTTCCTGCAGCAGTTCGCGGCCCACGTTGAGCGGCAGGTCGGCGCTGTCGATGATGCCCTTGACGAAGCGCAGGTAGACCGGCATCAGCGCCTCGGCGTCGTCCATGATGAAGACGCGCTTGACGTAGAGCTTGACGCCGCCGCGCTTGTCGCGGTTCCACAGATCGAACGGCGCCTTCGCCGGCACGTACAGCAGCTGCGTGTAGTCGGTGCGGCCTTCGACGCGGTTGTGCGTGTAGGCGAGCGGCGCCTGGCTGTCGTGGCTGATCTGCTTGTAGAACTCCTCGTACTGCTCGGGCGTGATGTCGTTCTTCGGCCGCGCCCAGAGCGCGGCCGCCTTGTTGACCGTCTCCCAGTCGTCGGTGACGACCTGCTCCTTCTTCTCGGCGTCCCACTCCTCCTTGCGCATCAGGATCGGCAGCGAGATGTGGTCCGAGTACTTCGCGATGATCGACTTCAGCTTCCAGCGGTCGAGGAACTCCTCTTCCCCGTCGCGCAGATGGAGGATGACGTCGGTGCCGCGACCGGGCTTGTCTATCGTCTCGACCTCGAAGTCGCCCGCGCCCTGCGAGACCCAGCGCACGCCTTCGCCCGCCGGTAGCCCGGCACGGCGCGATTCGACGGTGATGCGGTCGGCGACGATGAAGCCGCTGTAGAAGCCGACGCCGAACTGGCCGATCAGGTTCGCGTCCTTCTTCTGCTCGCCTTCGAGCGCGTGCATGAACTCGCGCGTGCCGCTCTTGGCGATCGTGCCGAGGTGGGCGATCGCCTCGTCCTGCGACATGCCGATGCCGTTGTCGCGGATCGTCAGCGTCTTCGCTTCCTTGTCGATCAGCACGCGCACCTCGAGATTCGGCGCGTCCTCGTAGAGCGCCGAGTTGTTCAGCGCCTCGAAGCGCAGCTTGTCGCACGCGTCCGACGCGTTCGAGACGAGCTCGCGCAGGAAGATTTCCTTGTTCGAGTAGAGCGAGTGCGTGACGAGATGCAGGATCTGCTGCACCTCGGCCTGGAACGAAAGGGTCTGCTTGGTCATGGTCTGTGGGGTCTCCGGGCTCCGAAACCGCACCTGAAAGGGGGCGGCGCTTCAAGTCGCGGTAGATGGGGACGCCGCTGTTGCTTTCAAGTCGCGCAGCCCGGGCTCGGCCCGCCCTGCCTACAGTAGGATTCGGGCATGAAAACCCGCCCCCTGCTGCTCACCTTCGCCGCCGCCGCGACGCTGCTTGCGGCCCTGCCCGCTTCGGCCCAGACCGCTGCCAAGAACCCTGCCAAGAGCACGCCCCAGGGCGCGATCACGTTCTACGGCGGCTATCGCGGCGGCGGCTCGTTCGAGCAGATCATCGGCTCGAAGACTTCGACCGACAACCTCGAGAGCAGCGGCGTCGCCGCGATTGCGATCGACTGGGCGATCGACGCCGCGCGCAACGGCCAGGTCTTCGCGAGCGGGCAGCGCACGCACATGCAGCTGGCATCGGGCAGCGCGTATTCCACGGTGCCGATCAACATCGGCTACCTGCACCTGGGTGGATCGAACTTCTTCGAGGGCCAGGCCGGTCACGGCGCCTATATCGCAGGCGGCCTCGGCGCGACCTTCATGGCGCCGCAGCAGGACGGGTTCAGTTCCGAGATCCGGCCGTCGATGAGCATTGCGCTCGGCTACGAATATGCGTTCACGCCGTCACTCGCCCTGCGCGGCGAGTTGCGCGGCTACGCGACGCTGATCAACAGCAGCGGCGGCTTCTTCTGCTCGGGCGGCTGCGTCGTGTCGATCCGCGGCGACGGCATGTTCCAGGGCGATGCATTGCTCGGCCTGTCGATGCGGTTCTGAGAATGGCGGCCCGGCCCGCGGTTCTGCCCGCGGTTCGGCCCAGCACATGACGCGACGCGCCAGTGATGGACGCGCCAGTGGGGGACGCAAATGATTTCGTTTGAAGATTACGTGCGCCAAGACGGCCTGGGCCTTGCCGCGCTCGTGCGATCCGGCGAAGTCAGCCCCACCGATCTGCTCGAAGCCGCGATCGCACGCATCGAGCAACACAACCCGGCGTTGAACGCGGTGATCCGCACACGCTACGACGCCGCACGCAGCGAGGCCGCGCAGATCGATCCTTCGGCGCCGTTCGCCGGTGTGCCCTTCCTCCTCAAGGATCTGGTCGCGACGATAGGCGGCGAGCCGACGGGCAACGGCAGCCGTCTGCTCACGTCACTGCCGATGCCGCGCGACAGCGAACTCGTGCGCCGCTTTCGCGCGGCGGGCGTCGTCATCGCCGGGCGCAGCAACACGCCGGAGTTCGGCCTCACGCCCTACACCGAGCCGGCCGCCTTCGGGCCGACGAAGAACCCGTGGTCGGCCGCGCATTCGCCGGGCGGATCGAGCGGCGGCTCGGCGGCGGCGATCGCCTCCGGCATGGTGCCGCTTGCGAGCGGCGGCGACGGCGGCGGCTCGATCCGCATTCCGGCCTCGTGCTGCGGCCTGTTCGGCCTCAAGCCGAGCCGCGGCATGACGCCGACCGGCCCGGACTTCGGCGAGTTGTGGCACGGCTTCGCGATCGAGCATGTGCTCAGCCGCTCGGTGCGCGACAGCGCGGCGATGCTCGACGCAACGGCGGGTGCCGATGCCGGCACGCCTTACGCCGCGCCCGGGCGCGAGCGCCCCTATCTCGACGAGGTCGGCGCGGACCCGCGGCCGCTGCGCATCGCGTTCACGCATCAGCCGCTGTTCGGCCATGGCAGCGTGCACCCGGATTGCATCGAAGCCCTTGCGGCCAGCGCGCGGCTGCTCGAATCGCTCGGCCATCGGGTCGAAGAGGCGGCCCCGCCGGTGGATGCGGACGCCCTCGCGCTCGCCTTCGTCACCGTGCTCGCGGGCGAAACGCGCGCCGAGATCGAGCACGTCGCACGCGCGCTCGGCCGCAAGCCGCGCGCCGCGGATTTCGAACCCGCCACCTACAGCCTCGGCCTGCTCGGCAAGGCGATGAGTGCGGCCGCCAGCGCCGCGGCGTCGCAGCAACTGCAACTCGCCGCGCGCGCGATGGCGCCCTTCTTCGAGCGCTACGACGTCTTGATGACGCCGACGCTCGGCGCGCCGCCCGCCTTGATCGGCAGCCTGCAGCCGAGCCGCGCCGAGCAGGTCCTGATGCGCGTCGTCAACGCGCTCGACGCCGGCTGGCTGCTCGACAAGCTGGGCGTCATCAAGCCGCTCGCCGCCAAGACCTTCGAGTACATCCCGTACACACCGCTCTTCAACGCGACCGGCCAGCCGGCGATGTCGGTGCCGTTGCACTGGAATGGCGCCGGCCTGCCGATCGGCGTCCAGTTCGTCGCGCGCTTCGGCGCCGATGCGCTGCTGTTCCGCCTCGCCGGCGCGCTGGAGCGGGCGGCGCCGTGGTTCGATCGCCGGCCACCGGGATTCTGACGATGCAGCACGCGCCGGACTCGCGCTACGCCTGGACGCGCCTTGGGGTGACGCTGGCGTTGATGACGATCGGCAGCGCGGCGATGTACGTCGTCTCGGTCGTGCTGCCCGCGGTGCAGGCCGATTTCGGCGTGTCGCGCAGCGATGCGTCCTTGCCCTACGCGATGATGATGGTCGGCTTCGGCGTCGGCGGCGTGCTGATGGGGCGGCTTGCCGATCGCTTCGGCGTGATGGTGCCGATCCTGATCGGCGCCGTCGGCCTCGGCCTGGGCTTCGCGGCAGCCGCGCTCGCGCCCAACATCTTGACGTTCGCGCTCGCGCACGGGCTGTTGCTCGGCCTCGTCGGCAGCTCGGCCACCTTCGTGCCGCTGATCGCCGACACCTCGCTCTGGTTCGTGCGCCGGCGCGGCATTGCGGTCGCGATCTGCGCCAGCGGCAACTACATCGCCGGCGCCTTCTGGCCGCCCGTGGTGCAGCATTTCATCGACGGCGTCGGCTGGCGGCAGACGTATTTCGGCCTCGCCGCGTTCTCGTTCGTCAGCCTGTCGCTGCTCGCGCTGCTGATGCGGCCGCGCCCGCCGCTGGCGGCAGCCGTCGCGGTGCCCGCCGGCAGCGTCGCAGCGGTCGCGAATGCAGCCGCATCCGACGCCAGAGACCTGCCCTTCGGCCTGCCGAAGGCGCATGCGCTCGCGCTGCTGTGCGTCGCCGGCCTCGCCTGCTGCGTCGCGATGTCGATGCCGCAGGTGCATATCGTCGCCTACTGCGGCGACCTCGGCTACGGCGCGGCGCGCGGCGCCGAGATGCTGTCGCTGATGCTCGCCGCGGGCATCGTCAGCCGCCTCATCTCGGGCGCCATCTGCGATCGCATCGGCGGCCTTCGCACGCTGGTGCTCGGCTCGATGCTGCAGGGCATCGCGCTGCTGCTCTTCCTGCCCTTCGACAGCCTGGTGTCGCTCTACGTGATCTCGATACTCTTCGGCCTGTTCCAGGGCGGCATCGTGCCGAGCTACGCGATCATCGTGCGCGAGCACTTCCCCGCCGCCGAGGCCGGTTCACGCGTCGGCACGGTGCTGATGTTCACCCTGCTCGGCATGGCGCTCGGCGGCTGGATGTCGGGCAAGGTGTTCGATCTCACCGGCTCGTACCACGCCGCGTTCATCAACGGCGTCGCGTGGAACGCGCTGAACCTCGCGATCGCGCTCACGCTGCTCGCCCGCACGCGGCGCCGCCAGCCGCCGCCGCGCGTGAGCCCGGCTTGACGCGCGCGCCGGGCGCGCTCGCTTGGGAGCGGCTCGGTAGACGCGCCGCAGGCGCTCGGCAGCCCGCCCGCTGGCCGCCGGCTCAGTGCTTGGTCGCCCCAAGCGCCCTGACCGGCGCCTTGACCTCGATCGACTCGCGCTTGCCGTCCTTGCCTTCGACGACGAGCGTCAGCGGCACGACCTCGCCGGCCTTCATCGTCTGCTTCAGGTCCATCATCATCACGTGGTAGCCGCCGGGTTTGAGCTCGACCGGCTTGCCGGCCGGCAAGGCGAGTTCGGCAATCGCGTGCATGTTCATCACGTTGCCCTGCATCGACATCTCATGGATCTCGACGACGCCCGCCACCGGCGACTGCACACCGACGAGCTTGCCGCCCTGGGCGGATGTGATCTGCATGAACGCGCCGGTCGACTTCTGTTGCTCGACCGTGCCACGCACCCAGGCGTCCTTGACGGTCGTCTGGGCCCAAGCCCAGGGGGTGGCGACCGCCATCGCGCAAAACGCGACGGTCCGCAGCTTTCGATTCAGTGACATGGCTTGAGATCCGGTTGTTGAGAGATCGCATTGTCGCGAATCGCCCAGGCCGGCACGTGACGTGCCCCAATGCAAAGGGCGCCCGAAGGCGCCCTGCAGCTCATCCGCTCCGAGCGGACCGTCGATGCGGCTCAGGTGCGCAGCTTGCGCCGACGCGCCACATAGCCGACGAGGCCGAGGCCCGCCAGCATCAGCGCATAGGTCTCTGGCTCAGGCACGGCACGCACATAGAACGTCTCGGTCGTGGCCGCGACGCAACCGTCGAAGTACGACGGGTCGCAGATGCCGTTCGGATAGGCGTGCCAGATATGGCCATTGGTCGCGTCGCCCAAATCGCAGTGGGAGTAGCCGGAACCGAAGTAGGCCGAGGCACAGATCGGGGCGCCGCTCACATCGGTGAACGCGGTGATCAGGTCAGCGCGTGACGCCCAGGTCGCCCATTGGTCCATGGTCGGGTTGTCGAAACCGAACATCGGCGTCGGCGCGCCGCAGGATGGCGCCTCGGAAGCACAAGGCGCTGCCCAGACCCACTCCATGCCGGCGTGCCCGATGATCACATCAGGAGGCGGTGCGTCGAACGGCGCGCGGGCATTGGGCGCCGAGCGATCGGCGAACGACCCAGCGCTCGTTGCGGCGAAGGCGGAACCTGTAACCGCCAGCAGAAATGCCGCGGCCAAACTCAGAAATCGCGATGTCATGTTGTACTCCTCTGGCAGCTATAGAGAAAAGCGCCGCACCGTCAAGTGCGACTGCTGCCAATGATGTGGTGTTCGTCAGAAATGACCACCCCTCAATCAAGGGGGTTCTGAACCTTTTCTTACTTCTTCCGGGAACTCCGACGCCGCGCCGGGCTCACGCCGTCGGCAGCTTGTAATCCTTGAACTGATCGCGCAGCCGGTTCTTCAGCATCTTGCCGGTGGCGCCGAGCGGGATCGCGTCGACGAAGACGACGTCGTCCGGGGTCCACCATTTGGCGATCTTGCCGTCGAAGAAGGCGATCAGTTCGTCGCGCGTCAGCGCGGCGTCGGGCTTCTTGACGACGACGAGCAACGGGCGCTCGTCCCACTTCGGGTGGTGCGCGGCGATGCACGCCGCCATCGCGACCGCCGGATGCGCCATCGCGATGTTCTCGAGGTCGATCGAGCCGATCCACTCGCCGCCGGACTTGATCACGTCCTTGCTGCGGTCGGTGATCTGCATGTAACCGTCGGCGTCGATCTTGGCGACGTCCCCGGTCGGGAACCAGCCATGGCCGTCGGCGTCGGTCACGAGCGGGTTGCCGCCCTCGTCCTTGAAGTAGCGGTTCACGATCCACGGGCCGCGCACCAGCAGTTCGCCCGATGCTTCGCCGTTCCAGGGCAGATCGGCGCCGTCCTCGCCGACGATCTTCATGTCGACACCGTAGATGGCGCGGCCCTGCTTGGCCATCACGCCATAGAGCGCCTCCTGCGTTTGCCCGAGGTGCTTGGGTTTGAAGGCGCAGGCGGTGCCGAGCGGGCTGGTCTCCGTCATGCCCCAGGCATGCAGCACGTCGACGTGGTACTTCTCCTTGAACGCGCGCATCATCGCCGGCGGACAGGCCGAGCCGCCGATCACGGTGCGGTTCATCGTGCTGAACTTCAGCTTGTTCGCGTCCATGTAGGCGAGCAGGCCCTGCCAGACGGTGGGCACACCCGCCGAGACGGTGACTTTCTCGGACTCGAACAGATCGTTGAGCGACTTGCCGTCGAGACCGGCGCCCGGGAAGACGAGCTTGGCGCCGACCACACACGCCACATAGGGCAGGCCCCAGGCGTTGACGTGGAACATCGGCACCACCGGCAGGATGACGTCGCGCGCCGAGCAGTTCAGCGCGTCGGGCAGCGCCGCGGCATAGGTGTGCAGCACGGTCGAGCGGTGGCTGTAGAGCACACCCTTCGGGTTGCCGGTGGTGCCCGACGTGTAGCACAGCGACGAGGCGGTGTTCTCGTCGAAGTTCGGCCACACGTAGGCGTCCGATGCGGCATCGAGCAGTTCCTCGTAGCACAGCAGGCCCGGGACCTTGCTCTCCTTGGGCATGTGCGCGCGATCGGTCATGACGACGAACTTCTTGATCGTCTTGACGCGCGACGCGAAGGCCTCGACAAGCGGCAGGAAGGTGAGGTCGAAGAACAGCACGCTGTCCTCGGCATGGTCGGCGATGTAGACGACCTGGTCCGGGTGCAGGCGCGGGTTGAGCGTGTGCAGCACGGCGCCCGATCCCGAGACGGCGTAGTACAGCTCCATGTGGCGGTGGCCGTTCCAGGCGATCGTCGCGACGCGATCGCCGGTCTTGACGCCGAGCGCGGCCAGCGCATTGGCCATGCGGCGAGAGCGCGCGGCCAGCTCGCGGAAGGTCTCGCGGTGGATGTCGCCTTCGACGCGGCGCGAGACGATCTCCTGCTCGCCATGATGGCGCTCGGCATGCACGAGCAGCGAGGAAATCAGCAGCGGCTGCTGCATCATCAGTCCGGGGATGGTCATTGTCTGTCTCCTGTCATTGCGGTCGTACAAAGGATAAGCCAATGCGTCAGGCGAGCGCCACGTCGCGCGCCGTGAGGCGCTTCGCCAGGCCGGTCGCGAGCTTGTTCACGAGGCCATAGATCGAGAGTTGCGGGTTCGCGCCGATGCTGGTCGGGAACAGCGAGCCATCATGCACCGACAGGTTGTCGAGCTGCCAGTGCTGACCGTCGGCCCGCACGACGCCCTGCCCTTCGGCCGCGGACATCGGGCAGCCGCCCATCACGTGGGCGCTGACGACGCGCGTCGCCAGCGGCCGCATCGGCAGCACGCCGATCGCCTCGCGCGCCTGCGCCCAGCTCGTCCAGGCGCCGGCCAGCTCGTGCACCGCCTGCACCGAACGCGCACCGGCGGCAAACTGGATCTCGGCCATGCTGAGGTAAGCGCGGCGTGCGCCCTCCATCACGAAGTCGTTCAACGGATAGTCGAGCACCGGGCTGCCGTCCGATCGCAGGCCGACGCTGCCGCCGACCGACTGCGCGTTGAAGCCGTCGCGCATCAGCGCGAGCAGCGCGTGCGTATGCGGCGTGTCCTTCAGCGCCTGCGACTGCGCCCGGCCGAAACCGGGCAGCGTCGAGGCGAACAGGATCGGGTGGATCGGCGGCACCTCGAGCTTGTAGCCGATCGGGCCGTCGATCGCGAGGGTTTCGAGGAAGTGGTCCGAGTAGATCGACTGCGGCGCGCCGCTCCAGCCAGCGACCTGCTGCTCGAAGACCGCCGCCATGATGACGACCGGATGCAAGAAGGTGCGCTTGCCCAGCAACGCGTGCGGGTCGGGCGCTTCGGAGCGCAACAGCAGCGCCGGCGAGTTGATCGCACCCCCTGCGACGACATAGTGCTTGGCGACGATGCGCGTCGCCGCGCCGGGCGCGGCTGTGCCGTCCGTGTTCACGCCGACGCAGTGCAGCGCTGCAACGCGCTTGTCGGCGAACTCGAAGCGCTCGGCGCGCGTCTGCACCAAGAGCCGCGCGTCCTTGTCGAGCGCCACCGGCAGGGTCGTGAGCAGCATCGATTGCTTGGCATTCGTCGGGCACCCGAGGCCGCAGGAGCCGAGGTCCCAGCAGTTCTTGACGTTGCGCGGGATGACCCGGGTTTCGATGCCGAGCCTGGCGGCGCCGCGGCGCAGCAGGTCGTTGTTCTCGTTCGGCGCAAGTGGCCACGGGTGGATGGCGAGGCGCCGTTCGGCCTGCGCGAACCAGGGCGCCATCGCCTCTTCGGTCATTTCGTCCAGGCCGAAGTGCTGCTGCCAGTAGCGAAGTGTCGACGCCGGCGTGCGAAACGAACTCGTCCAGTTGACGGTCGTCGAGCCGCCGACGCAACGCCCCTGCATGATGTTGATCGCCTTGTCGGCCGTCTTGCGCGACGCGCTTTCCTGGTACAGGCTCGGGTAGGCCTCGCTCTCCAACTGATTGAAGTCCGTGCTCGACTTGAGCGGGCCTTCCTCGATCAGCACGACGTCGAGCCCCGCCTGCGTCAGCAGTTCGGCCGTGATGCCGGCGCCGGCGCCGGTGCCGACGATCGCGACATCGCAGCTCAGTTGCGCCGGCAACGCGGCGTGGCGTCCGCCATGGACCTTCCAGCCGCGCGCCAGGCCGTCGAGGATCGGATCGGGAAGTGTGCTCATTCGTTCGTCGTTTCGCTTCAGACCGCCATCGGCCCCGGGTAGCCGAGCATCGGCCAGGTGCCCGGATCGGCGAAGTAGGCGCCGTTGGTGAGGTCGCGCAGCGCGTGGTAGGCCTGCTCGCGCAGCGCGATCTTCGACACGCGCATGTCCTGCAGCGCGGCCGACAGCTCTTCGACGGTCGCTTCCTCCCACGCCGTCGTGAGCCCGGCCAGCGCGATGCGGCCGGGCGCCGACGCGAGCAGCGCCAGCAGTTGCGAGAGCTCGGCCTGCATCGCCGCGGGAAAGCCCGCGATCGCGCCGTCCAGGCGCCCCATCTGTGCGTGCAGCGCGGCCTCGCGATCGACGGCGTCGGCCGGCAGGTTGCCTTCGAGCACGGCGCGCGCCACCGCGCGCATCACGATCTGGGCGTCGCCCGACAGGTGACCCTTGACGACGCCTGGCCGCATCAGGGCGAGGCCGCCGCCGACGACGGCGAGCACGGCCACGCCGCCGATGCCGAGCTTGAGAAGGGTTCTTCGTTTCATGCGTGCGCGGGTTCTCGTGTGTTCTTCCTGCGGTCCGAGCGGCGTCGGACCGCATCGCAGGCGCGAAGTTTCACATCATTCGCGCGTGGCCCGCTAGAGACCGGCGCCTAATCGCCCCGGGGCAAACCCGCACCTGCGCATGCAGCGACGCGCGTTCGGGACCGGTTTGATTCTTTCTACAATCGGACGCTCCCCTCTCATACCGACGCCCGTGTTCCGATCCGTCAGCCTCTTCGCCGCGCTGTACCTGTTCTGGCTGCTGCTGTCGGGCTACTTCACCGCGTTCCTGCTTTCGGCGGGCGCCGGCTGCGCACTGGCGGTGGTGTGGTTCTCCCGGCGCATGGACGTGATCGACGCCGAGGGCCATCCGATCCATCTGGGCGTGCGCGCCTGGACGTACTGGCCCTGGCTTGCGCTCGAGATCGCGAAGTCGGCCTGGGCCGTGACGCGCATCATCCTCGACCCGCGCCTGCCGATCAGCCCGACGCTGGTGCGCTTCAACCCCGGCCAGCGCTCCGACCTCGGGCTCGTCGTGCATGCGAATTCGATCACCCTGACGCCGGGCACGTTGACGATCGAGGCCGGCCCCTACGAATTCCTCGTCCACGGCCTCACGCGCGAGGGCGCGCAGGGCTGCGTCGAGAGCGAGATGGACCGCCGTGTCACGGCCTTCGAAGGGGGCCGCGCCGCGTGATGTTCGCCGCCGCCGCCGTCGCGCTGCTCGTGACGCTCGCCCTCGTGCTCGTTCGCGCCGCGCTGGGGCCGAGCGTGTTCGATCGCGTGCAGGCCGCCAACACGGTCGGCACGGTGGCGATGCTGCTGCTGGCGGTGATCGGCTTCCTGACCGGGCGGCCCGAGTTCCTCGACCTGGCGCTCGTCTACGGACTGCTCAACGTGATCGGCACGATCGCGGTGCTGAAGTACTTCCGCTACGGCGATCTGGGCGACCCCGGGACGAACGAGGAGGCCTCGTCGTGACGGCCGTGCTCGATGCGCTGAGCTGGGTGCTGCTCGTCGGTGGCGGCTTCTTCTGTGTCGTCGGTGCGGTCGGCATGCTGCGCATGCCCGACTTCTACACCCGCATGCACGCCGCGAGCGTGACCGAGACGCTCGGCGCGGGCCTGATGCTCGCCGGGCTGCTGTTGCAGGCCGGGCTCACGCTGGTCGGCGCGAAGCTCGTGATGATGGGCCTCCTGATCTTCTTCGCCAGCCCGACCGCGACCCATGCGCTCGCGCGCGCCGCGATGACACGCGGCCTCGAGCCGCTGCTCGCGCCACCAGAGGACGCATCATCGAAGCCCTGATCATCAACGTGCTGCTCGTGATGATGGTCGCGATCGTCATCACGCTCGCGCGCAGCCGCAACCTGTTCGGCGTCGTCGTCCTCTCGGGCATCTACAGCTTCCTGATGGCGACCCTGCTCGTCGCGATGGACGCGGTGGACGTGGCGATGACGGAGGCCTCGGTCGGCGCGGGCATCTCGACCGTGCTCTTTCTCGGCGCGCTCTTCCTGTGCCGCAGCGAAGAGGCGAAGCCCCTGCACCGGCCGTGGGCGCCGCTGGCGGCGTCGATCGCGGTCGGCGTGCTGCTGATGTACGGCACGCTCGGCCTGCCCGAGTTCGCCGACGCGAACGCGCCAATCCACACCCACGTCGCGCCGCGCTATCTCGAGGACGGCATCAAGGAGACCGGCGTGCCCAACATCGTCACCGCCGTGCTCGCGAGCTACCGCGGCTTCGACACGCTCGGCGAGACGACCGTCGTCTTCACCGCCGGCGCGGGCGTCGTCGCGCTGCTGCGGCGGCGGCGCAAGGGGCGCAAGGCATGAGGAACGACCTCGTCCTGCGCGTCGTCGCCAAGCTCCTGATTCCGTTCATCGTGATGTTCGCGCTGTACGTGCAGTTCCACGGCGATTTCGGCCCCGGCGGCGGCTTCCAGGCGGGCGTGATCCTGGCCGCGGCCGTCATCTTCTACGCGCTGATCTTCGGCCTCGCGGACGCGCGCAAGGCCGTCCCCGAGCCGGTCGTCGAGTCGATGATGGCGATCGGCGTGCTGCTCTACGCCGGTGTCGGCGTCGTCGGCCTGCTGCTCGGCGGCAACTTCCTCGACTACTTCGTCCTCGACCCCGACCCGATCCACGGCCAGGAGCGCGGCATCTTCTGGGTCGAAGCCGGTGTCGCGATCACCGTCTCGGGCGTGATGCTCAAGATCTTCTACATGTTCGCCGACCGCGGCCGGGCGGACGAGCCGTGATGCCGGTCGACCCCGATGCCCTGGTCGGGCATTTCAGCTACTTCGTCACCGTGTTCCTGATGATCGCGGGGCTGTTCATCGTCATCGCTCGCGGCAACCTCATCAAGAAGCTGATCGGCCTGGGCATCTTCCAGACCTCGGTCTATCTGCTCTACATCGCGCCGAGCAAGATCATCGGCGGCACGGCGCCGATCATCAGCGACGCCTTCAGCGCGTACTCGAACCCCTTGCCGCACGTGCTGATCCTGACGGCGATCGTTGTCGGCGTCGCGACGCTCGCGCTCGGGCTCGCGCTGGTGGTGCGCATCCGCGAAGCCTACGACAGCATCGAGGAAGACGAGATCGTCGCGCTCGACATCGCAGCCGGCGCAGCGCCGCCCGCCCGATGAGCGCCGCCGGGCCGTTGCCAACGCATTCCTTCGCTCCCGGGGAAACCGGCACCCGGCGCCACGGGGGGCTTCGATGAGCCTTGCCGCGCACTTGCCGGTGCTGCAGGTTGTCGTGCCGCTGCTCGCGGCGCCGCTCACCGTCCTCGTGCGGCGGCCCGCCTATGCGTTCGCGATCGTGCTCGCGGCGAGCTGGGCCTCGCTCGCGATCGCGATCGGCCTCTACCTGCAGGTCGAGGCGCAGGGCACGCTGTCCTACGCGATCGGCAGCTGGCCGCCGCCGTGGGGCATCGAGTACCGCGTCGATCGGCTCTCGTCCTTCGTGCTGATACTGGTGTCGGCGATCGCGGCCGTCGTGCTGCCCTACAGCCACGCGAGCATCACGGCCGAGATCGAGCCGCAGCAGCACTACCTCTTCTACACGATGTTCGCGCTGTGCCTGACCGGCCTGCTCGGCATGACGATCACGGGCGACGCGTTCAACATCTTCGTCTTCCTCGAGATCTCCTCGCTCTCGACCTACGTGCTGATCGCGCTGTCGAACGACCGGCGCGCGCTGCTCGCGTCGTACCAGTACCTGATCATGGGCACGATCGGCGCGACCTTCATCGTGATCGGTGTCGGCCTGCTCTACCTGATGACGGGCACGCTGAACCTGGCCGACATGGCGCAGCGCCTGGCGCCGCTGCGCGGCACGCGGCCGGTGCTCGCGGCGCTCGCGTTCCTGACGGTCGGCATCTCGCTCAAGGCGGCCGTCTTTCCGCTCCATCAGTGGCTGCCCAACGCCTACGCCTATGCGCCGTCGGCCGTCTCCGCCTTCGTCGCCGCGACCGCGACCAAGGTCGCGCTCTACGTGCTGATGCGCTACTACTTCACCGTGTTCGGCGAGACGCAGGTGTTCGAGCGGCTGCCGATGCAGGGCATGCTGCTGCTGCTCGCGCTCGCCGGCATGTTCGGCGCCTCGACGGTCGCGATCTTCCAGGCCGACATGAAGCGCCTGTTCGCCTACTCGAGCGTGGCGCAGGTCGGCTACATCATCCTCGGGTTGTCGATGGGCACCGTGACCGGCCTCACCGCCTCGATCGTGCACCTGTTCAACCACGGGGTGACGAAGGGCGCGATCTTCATGCTGCTCGGCGGCATCGCGGTGTCTGCCGGCGGCGTCACCGTCGCGCGCATCCAGGGGATCGGGCGCTCGATGCCGATCACCAGCCTCGGCATCGTGATCTGCGGCCTGTCGCTGATCGGCGTGCCCGGCACCGCGGGCTTCATCAGCAAGTGGGTGCTGGTGCAGGCGGCGATCGAGCGCGGCCAGTGGTGGCTGGTGTTCATGATCGTGCTGTCCTCGCTGCTCGCGATCGTCTATGTCTGGCGTTTCGTCGAGGCGGCCTACTTCGGCACGGCGCCGGCCGACGCGCCACCGATCCAGCGGATTCGCTGGCAGTTGCTCGCGCCGTCGGCGGTGCTCGTCGCGGCGACGATCTACTTCGGCATCGACACCTCATTCACACTGAACTCGGCCGCCCTCGCGGCGAGCCAGTTGTTCGGCGGGGCGCGTTGATGGGCGCCGACGCACTCGTGCTCGCCGCGTTGCTCGTGCCGCTCGCCGGCGCGTTGCTGATTTCGCTGTGCGGTGCGGCACCGAACCTGCGCGAAGGCGTCACGCTCGCGACCGCCGGCCTGCTCTTCTATTGCGTCGCATCGCTGTTGCCGCTCGTCCTCGCCGGCCAGCAACCGGCATTGGCGCTGATCGAGATGATGCCCGGGCTCGCGATCGCGTTTCGCGTCGAGCCGCTGGGCATGCTGTTCGCGCTCATCGCGTCGGGGCTGTGGATCGTCAACTCGATCTATTCGATCGGCTACATGCGCGCCAACGGCGAGGCGAAGCAGACGCGCTTCTACGTCTGCTTCGCGCTCGCGATCGCGGCGACGATGGGCATCGCCTGTGCCGGCAACCTGTTTACGTTGTTCGTGTTCTACGAGGTGCTGACGCTCGTCACCTACCCGCTCGTCACGCATGCCGGCACCGACGCGGCGCGCGCCGGCGGCCGCGTCTATCTGGGCCTGCTGATGGGCACCTCGATGGTGCTGCTGCTGCCGGCACTGATCCTCGTCTGGAGCCTCACCGGCACGACCGACTTCACGCCCGGCGGCGTGCTCGCCGGCAAGCTCTCGGGCCCTGCGCTCGGCGGCGTGCTCGCGCTCATGATGTTCGGCATCGGCAAGGCGGCGCTGATGCCGTTTCACCGCTGGCTGCCGGCGGCGATGGTCGCGCCGACACCGGTCTCCGCGCTGCTGCACGCGGTCGCGGTCGTGAAGGCGGGCGTGTTCAGCATCGTCAAGGTGATCGTCTACATCTACGGCGTCGATGAGCTCGCGACCGCGACGAACGCGGACTGGCTGTTGTGGATCGCGGGCTTCACGATCATCGCGGCGTCGGTCGTCGCGCTGCGCGCCGACAACCTGAAGCGCCGGCTCGCCTACTCGACCGTCAGCCAGCTCGCCTACGTCGTGCTCGCGATGGCGATCCTCGCGCCCTTGTCGATCGTCGGCGCGGTGATGCACATCGCGGCGCATGCGCTCGGCAAGATCACGCTCTTCTTCGCCGCCGGCGCGATCTACACGGCGGCGCACAAGACAGAGGTCAGCCAGCTCGACGGCATCGGCCGGCGCATGCCGTGGACGATGGGCGCGTTCGCCGTCGGCGTGCTGTCGATGATCGGGCTGCCGCCGGCGGCCGGCTTCATCTCGAAGTGGTACATGCTGTCGGGCGCGATGGCGACCGAGCACTGGCTCGCCGTCAGCGTGATCATCGCGAGCACGCTGCTCAACGCCGGCTACTTCGCGCCTATCGTCTATCGTGCGTTCTTTGTCGCGCCGCCTGCGGGCGATCACGCCGGCCATAGCGACCACAGCGACCACAGCAGCCACGCCGCGCACGGCGAGGCGCCGTGGCCGATGGTCGTCGCGCTCGTCGCCACCGCGGCCGGCACGATCGCGCTGTTCTTCATGCCCGAACTGCCGCTCGCCCTCGCGCGGCAGATGCTCGCAGGGACCTGACGCCATGAACGACCCGCACTGGCTCGACGACCCCAAGCACGTGAAGCTGCTGTGGCGCGGCTTTCTCGTCGTCCTCGCGCTCACCGTGCTCGCCGAACCCCTGGTCCACCTGCATCCGCATTTCGAGATCGAATCCTGGTTCGCCTTCCACGCCTGGTACGGCCTGCTGGTCTGCATCGCGATGATCGCCTTCGCCAAGGCGCTTGCCCTCGTGCTCAAGCGCCCGGACACCTACTACGACAGCGACGCCACTGGCGATGACCCCAGCGGCGGCGCCGGCGAGGGCAGAGGGCGCCATGACTGAGCACGTGCCGCACCCGGGCCTGGTGCTGATCTTCGGCGCCTTCCTGCTGCCGTGGCTGCGCGGCACGGCGCGGTCCGTGCTCGTCATCGCGCTGCCGCTGCTCGCGCTGTGGCTGGTGTGGCAGGTCGGTGATGGCGCGGGCTGGCAACTGCACTTCCTCGGTCACGAGCTCACGCCGCTGCGCGGCGACAAGTTGTCGCGCCTGTTCGCGACGATCTTCGCGCTGATGGCAGCCGGCGGCGGCCTCTTCGCGCTCGGCCAGAAGAGCCGCATCGAGGTGCCGGCCGCGTTCGTCTACGCCGGCGCGGCGATCGGCGCCGCGTTCGCGGGCGACCTGATCACGCTCTTCGTGTTCTGGGAGCTGATGGCCGTCGGCTCGACGCTCGTGCTCTGGAGCGCCGGCACGCGCCCGGCGTATCGCGCCGCGCAGCGCTACCTGATGATCCACCTGCTCGGCGGCGTGATCCTGTTCGCCGGCATCACCGGCCACATCGCGCAGACGGGCAGCGTCGAGTTCACGCGCATGGCGCTCGACTCGACGTCGAACTGGCTGATCTTGATCGGCTTCCTGATCAACGCCGCGGCGACGCCGATCTCGGCCTGGCTGCCCGACGCCTACCCCGAGGCGTCGTGGAGCGGCACGGTGTTCCTCTCCGCGTTCACGACCAAGACGGCCGTCTACGCCTTGATCCGCGGCTTTCCGGGCACCGAACTGCTGGTGTGGGTGGGCCTCTTCATGGCGTTCTACGGCATCGTCTACGCGCTGCTCGAAAACGACATGCGGCGCATCCTCGCCTATTCGATCGTGAACCAGGTCGGCTTCATGATCGCCGGCATCGGCATCGGCACCGAGCTTGCGCTCAACGGCGCCGCCGCGCACGCCTTCGCGCACATCCTCTACAAGGGCCTGCTGCTGATGTCGGCCGGCTCGGTGCTGAAGATGACGGACCGGCGCAAGTGCTCCGAGCTCGGTGGTCTGTTCCACAGCATGCCGCTGACGACGATCTGCGGCACGATCGGTGCGCTCGCGATCTCGGCCTTCCCGTTCACCTCGGGCTTCGTCAGCAAGTCGATGATCTCGCAGGCCGCCGCAGACGGCGATCTGCTCGTCGTCTGGCTGCTGCTCGCGGCAGCTTCGGCCGGTGTCTTCCTGCACGCGGGCATCAAGTTCCCGTGGTTCGTGTTCTTCCAGAAGGACTCGGGGTTGCGCCCCGCCGAGCCGCCGGCATCGATGCGCTGGGCGATGATCTTCTTCTCGATCCTGTGCATCGGGCTCGGCATCTGGTACGAACCGCTCTATGCGATGCTGCCCTACGCGGTGGACTACGTGCCCTACACCGGCGCGCACGTGCTGACGCAGACGCAGCTGCTGCTGTTCTCGGGGCTCGCGTTCTTCGTCGCGCTGCCCTACCTGAAGCGCACGCTGACGATCACGCTCGACGCCGACTGGCTCTATCGCCGCCTGCTGCCTGGCCTCGTGTCGATCGGCGCCGCCGCGTTGTCGGGCGCGATGGCGCTCGGCGCGGCCGTGGCCCGCGCGCTGGCGTCGCGTCTGGCGGGGCTGATCTATCGGCACCACGGACCGCAGGGCGGGCTCGCCCGCACCTGGACGACGCGCAGCATGTCGATCTGGGTGCTCGTGCTGCTGCTCGGCTATCTGATCCTGTACTTCCTCTAGACGCGCAACCTGCGCATCACGCGCCGAGGCGCTCGACGGACAGATAGGCCCGGCGGTACTCTTCGAACGGCAGCGTGTCGGCCGCCTCGATGCGCCGACGCGCCTCGACCGACTCCTTGGCCATCGCCGCGAAGCGTTGCGCGAGGGCGGCCGGGTACGGCAGCGCGAGCAGCGCAGCGCGCGTCTGCGCCGACTGCGCACGGATGAAGCCGACGTAGGACGCGTCGAAATCCCGCGTGGTCGTGGCGAGCACGCGCGCGGACGGGGCGCTGTCCAAGTCCGTCAACACGCGCTGCGCATCCGCCAGGGCCTCGCCGTAGCGCGACGTGCCGTGGGTCGCGTCGAGCGCCGCAGCGGCCGGCGCGCATTCGGCCAGCAGTTGCGCGCCCCATTCCACGAGCTCGATTTCGCCCGCGCCGCGCTCGAGCCTGAGCCCCGGCTCACGCCCGCGCGCCGCGGTGCGCAGCTGGTTGCGGCCGATCGCGGCGATCTCCTGCGGCGTGTCGGGCGCGCTGTCGCTCATCAGGCAGTGCAGCAGGAAGACGTCGAGAAAGCGCAGCGTCTGCTCGCCGATGCCCACCGGCTCGAACGGATCGAGATCCATGCAGCGCACCTCGACATATTCGACGCCGCGTTCGCGCAGCGCGTGCAGCGGGCGCTCGCCGGGCTGGATCACGCGCTTCGGGCGGATCGTGCCGTAGAACTCGTTCTCGATCTGCAGCAGGCTGGTCGCGAGCTGGTTGTAGTCGCCACCCGGGTTCCGGATGCCGACCGCTTCGTAGGCCGGATAGGGGCGCGTCAGCGCGTCGTGCAGCGACGCGGCGTAGCTCTCGAGGCTGTTGTAGCTGACCGCGAGCGTCGCCTGCGCGTCGCTCTGGTAGCCGAGCCGCCCCATGCGCAGGGAGGTCGCGTAAGGCTGATACAGCGTGTGCTGCGACAGGTGCTGCAAGTCGTGCTCGCGACCCGCGACGAAGCTCGAACACAGCGCGGGCGAGGCACCGAACAGCGCGAGCAGCAGAAAGGAATGGCGCCGGAAATTGCGGATCAGGCCGAAGTACTGCTCGGTCGTCACGCCCGGCATCGACCAGTTGTAGTGGATGCCCGAGATCGTCTGCATGCGCCGGCCGTAGCGGTGCCCGAGCCCGACGCGGTAGACGCTCTTCGCGCGGCCGACGTTGGAGCTGCCGTAGCGGCCGATCGGGATCGTCTCGTCGGTCGGCAGGCCGCACGGCATGCTGCTGACCCACAGCATCTCGTCGCCCAACGCCCGCAGCGTGTGATAGACGAACTGGTGGACCTGCGTCAGCTCCTCGAGGCAGGCGCCGACGCCGGCGTGCACGCCGGTGATGAGCTCGAGCTGCGACTCGCTGTAGTCGGTCGTGATGTGCGGGTGGGTGAGTGCCGAGCCGAGCGCCTTCGGGTGCGGCGTCAGCGCGAGCGCCCCGCTCGGTCGCGTGCGCAGGCTTTCCTTCTCGATGCCGCGGCGGATGCCGAACAGCACCTCGGGCGCCAACGCGCGCAATCGCTCCTGCAAGACCGACATCCAACCGTCTCCAAATTCACTCGTGCGCGACGGTAACAGAGGCGCGCCGCCATTGCTGGCGGCGGGTTGTAGCGTCGTTCCGCGCGCTGCGCTAGTTCGAGAAGGCCGCGATGCCGGTGATCGCCCGCCCGAGGATCAGCGCGTGCACGTCGTGCGTGCCCTCGTAGGTGTTGACGACCTCGAGGTTGACGAGATGGCGGGCGACGCCGAATTCATCGCTGATGCCGTTGCCGCCCATCATGTCGCGCGCCAGGCGCGCGATGTCGAGCGCCTTGCCGCAGTTGTTGCGCTTCAGGATGCTCGTCGTCTCGACCGCCGCCGTGCCCTCGTCCTTCATGCGGCCGAGGCGCAGGACGCCCTGCAGGCCGAGGCTGATCTCGGTCAGCATGTCGGCGAGCTTCTTCTGCACGAGCTGGTTCGCGGCGAGCGGGCGGCCGAACTGCTTGCGATCGAGCGTGTACTGGCGCGCCCGGTGGAAGCAGTCCTCGGCCGCGCCCATCGCGCCCCAGGCGATGCCGTAGCGCGCGCTGTTGAGGCAGGTGAACGGCCCCTTCAGGCCGCGCACTTCGGGGAAGGCGTTCTCTTCCGGGCAGAACACGTTGTCCATCACGATCTCGCCGGTCGTGCTCGCGCGCAGGCCGACCTTGCCGTGGATCGCGGGCGCCGACAGGCCCTTCGCGCCCTTGTCGAGCACGAAGCCGCGGATCGCGCCGGCCTCGTCCTTCGCCCAGACGACGAACACGTCGGCGAACGGGCTGTTGCTGATCCACATCTTGGTGCCCGTCAGGCTGTAGCCGCCGGCGACCTTCTTCGCGCGCGTGACCATGCTGCCGGGGTCGGAGCCGTGGTCGGGCTCGGTCAGGCCGAAGCAGCCGATCCATTCGCCGCTCGCGAGCTTGGGCAGGTATTTCTGCTTCGTCGCCTCGTTGCCGAACTCGAAGATCGGCAGCATCACGAGCGAGCTCTGCACGCTCATCATCGAGCGGTAGCCGGAGTCGACGCGCTCGACTTCGCGCGCGACGAGGCCGTAGCAGACGTGGTTCATGCCGGCGCCGCCATAGGATTCCGGGATCGTCGGGCCGAGCAGGCCGAGCTCGCCCATCTCGCGGAACACCACCGTCTCGGCGCTCTCGTTTCGAAAGGCTTCGAGCACGCGCGGCGCGAGCCGCTCCTGGCTGTAGGCATGCGCCGCGTCGCGCACCGCGCGCTCGTCGTCGCTCAGTTGCGCATCCAGCAGCAGCGGGTCGTCCCAATGGAAGGCTGCATTTTTCGTGGCCATGTCGTGCTCCGGGTAAAGGTGAAGTGAGGGTTGGAGGTTCAGTCGGGAATGACGGCGGTGACTTCGATCTCGACCTTGGCCTGATCCTCGATCAGCGCCTTGACCTCGACCGCCGTCATCGCAGCGTTGAAGCTGCCGATGACTTCGCGGTAGGCAGCGCCGATCGCGCGGCCCTGCGCCAGGTAGTCCTGCTTGTCGGTCACGTACCAGGTCATGCGCACGATGTGCTCGGGCTTCGCGCCGGCCTCGTCGAGCACGGCCCGCACGTTCAGGAGCGCCTGGCGCACCTGGCCGGCGAGGTCGGCGCTGGGGAACTTGCCGTCGGCGTCCCAGCCGATCATGCCGGCAATGAACACCATCTGCCCGCGGACCTTGACTCCGTTCGAGTAGCCCTTGGGGCGGGCCCAGCCAGGGGGTTGCAACAGGGTCGTCATGCCGCCTTGCCTTCCGCGGCGCGCGGCTCGGGCGCGTCGCCCGTGATGCCGAAGCGCTCGATCGCCGCGCGCACGTTGTCCGCAATCGGCCGCGACAGGCCGTCGTCGAGCGAAGTCGTGACGATGACCTGGCGCACGCGCACGCGCAATTCATCGCCGTGCCGGCACGACACGTCGAGCGTGATCGAGCTGCGCCCGAGTTTGCGCACCGCGAGGCCGAGCGTCACGCGCTCGCCCATCCGGCTCGGGCGCAGGAACTCGCAGTTGAGTGCCACCGTCGGCAGCCCGGTGCGCTGGCCGATGACGACGCGTTCATAGCCGAGCGCGAGGGCGTCGTCGAACCAGTCCTCGACGAGGCCATTGAAGAGCACGAAGTACTGCGGGAAGAAGACGATGCCCGCCGGGTCGCAATGCGAGAAGCGGATCAGTTGTTCGCGTTCGAAGGTCATCGCATTCACCTCAGGTTGATTCGCGCAAGCGAAAACGTTGCAGTTTGCCGGTTTCGGTGCGCGGCAGTTCGGTGCGGAACTCGACCGCGCGCGGGTACTTGTAGGGCGCGATCGTCGCCTTGACGAAATCCTGCAGCGTGCGCGCCATCGCCGCCCGCCAGCATGCCCTTCGCGCAGCACGACAAAGGCCTTGACGATCTGGCCGCGCTCTTCGTCCGGCGCGCCGACGACGGCGCATTCGGCGACCGCCGGGTGCGTCAGCAGGGCTTCCTCGACTTCCGGCGCGCCGATGTTGTAACCCGAGGAAACGATCATGTCGTCGGTGCGCGCCTGGTAGTGGAAGTAGCCGTCCTCGTCCATCATGTAAGCATCGCCGGTCAGGTTCCAGCCGTCCTTGACGTAGGTCGTTTGACGTTCATCGTCGAGGTAGCGACAACCCGTGGGGCCTTTCACCGCGAGGCGGCCGACGCTGCCGACAGGCGCGGGCTTGCCGTCGTCGTCGAGCACGCAGGCACGGTAGCCGGGGACGACGGTGCCGGTCGCACCGGGACGCGCATGCGCCTCGTCGGCGGAGATGAAGATGTGCAGCATCTCGGTCGCGCCGATGCCGTCGATGATCTCGATGCCGGTCGCGTCCTTCCACAGGGCGCGCGTTGCGGCGGGCAGCACCTCGCCGGCCGATACGCATTGGCGCAGCGTGCCGCCCTGGGCCACACTCAGCCGCAGCTTGCGCGCCGGCTCGGCCATAGCCCGGTACGAGGTCGGCGCCGTGACGAGCGTCGTCACGCCGTAGGCGGGAATCGCTTCCAGCAGCGCCGGCGGCGAGGCCTGCTCGAGCAGCACGATCGACGCGCCGACGCTCATCGGGAACAGCACCAGGCCGCCGAGCCCGAAGGTGAACGCCAGCGGCGGGCTGCCGAGGAAGACGTCGCTCTCGCGCGGGCGCAGCACGTGGCCGGGAAACGACGCGCACGCCGCCATCACGTCGCGGTGAAAGTGCATCGTCGCCTTCGGCTGACCGGTGGTGCCGGAGGTGAAGGCGAGCATGCAGGTGTCGTCGGCCGCGGTGGCGATGTTGTCGAAGCGGTCGGCGTGACGCGCCATCGCCGCTTCGAGGCCCTCGGCGCCTTCGTCGTTGAAGGTACGCAACTGGCCGAGCACCGGCTCGTCGCGCATCGCCGTGCGCAGTTCATCGATCAGACGCAGGTCGCACAGCGCGTGGGTGACTTGCGCCTTGGCAAGGACCTTGCGCAACTCCTTCGCGCGCAGCAAGGGCATCGTCGCGACGGCGATCCCGCCTGCCTTCATGACCGCGAACCAGCAGGCGACGAGCATCGGGTTGTTCGGCGCGCGCAGCAGCACGCGGTTGCCGGGCACGAGCCCCATGTCCTTGACCAGCACGTTGGCGATGCGGTTGGCGCGTTGCTGCAGGTCGGCGAATGTCCAGGACAGACCGCCGGGCGCACGCAGGCAGAGCCTGTCGCCCCGGCCTTCGCTGACGCGCTTGTCGAGCAGTTCGGTGGCGCAGTTGAGCTGCGCGGGGAACTTCAACTCGGGCCGCTCGAACAGGAACTCGGGTTGCTGATCGGGCGGCGGCAGGTGGTCGCGCGCGAAGGTGTCGACGTGGGCAGTGAAGGTCATGACGCGCCTCCGGTCTGTAGTGCAGTCTGCGATGGGAATGATCCGCCCGGCGCGCTCAACGGACAAGGGCCCTGCCGCGAGGGGGCAGCGAAAGGGCCGGGCGCGACCCGGTGCGAAGCGCGCAATCGGCTCACAGGCTCGCGCCCCGCTCGTTGGCAGCCGCCACGTTGTGCGCGAGTTGCACGCGCAGCTGGCCGAGGTGCTCGTAGAGCGCTTCCAGCAGCGCGCCATCGACGCCGGCGCACAGCTCGACGAGCCAGGCCTCGTGCGCGGCCGCAATCGTCTCGAAGGCCTGGCGGCCGGCGTCGGTCAGGCGAAGGCGGAACGAGCGGCGGTCGCTCGGATCGTCCTCGCGCGTGACGAGGCCGTCGCGTTCGAGTTCGTCCGTCAGGCCCGTGACGTTGCCGCCGGTGACCATCAGGTAGCGCGACAGCATGTTCATGCGCAACCCTTGCGGGTGACGATGCAACTGCGCGAGGTAGTCGAAGCGCGCAAGCGTGATGCCGAAGCGCGCGCGCAGGCGCTTGCGGATTTCGGTTTCGATCTGCGTGCTGCACGCGAGCAGCCGCAGCCAGACCTTGAGCGAGAGCCGGTCGCCCGACGCGGCGCGCGCCTCGTGGCCGATCTGGTCGTCGCCGAGCAGGCGCGGCAGATCGAGCTCCATCGCCGCCGCTTCCGGCGCGTCGTTCACGGCGTCACCCCGCGGCACATCGTTCAGACCCCGAGCGCGCGGTTGGCCTGATCGGCGCCCGCGGCACCGGCGGCTTCGGCCAGCGCGCGTTCACGCTCCAGATTGCGCTCGAGCTGCGACTTGGCCGACAGGTACTGCTTGGGCCAGGGCAGCGCGTGATAGCCGATGCGCGCGGCTTCCATCAGCGTCCACGCGGGATTGGCCAGATGCGGGCGGGCGACGGCACACAGATCGGCGCGTCCGGCGGCGATGATGCTGTTGATGTGGTCGGCCTCCGAGATCGCGCCGACCGCGATCGTCGCAATGCCGGCCTCGTTGCGGATGCGGTCGGCGAACGGCGTCTGGTACATGCGGCCGTAGACGGGCTTCTGGAGCGGGCTGACCTGCCCCGACGAGCAGTCGATCATGTCCGCGCCGGCCGCCTTGAAGTGGCGTGCGATCTCGACCGCGTCGTCCGGCGTGATGCCGCCTTCGACCCAGTCGTGCGCGGAGATGCGCACCGAGATCGGCAGATGATCGGGCCAGACGGCGCGGATCGCCTTGAAGACCTCGACCGGATAGCGCACGCGGTTTGCCAGGCTGCCGCCGTACTCGTCCGTGCGCTGGTTCGTGAGCGGCGAGATGAACGACGACAGCAGATAGCCGTGCGCGCAATGCAGCTCGAGCCAGTCGGCGCCGGCCTCGGCCGCCCACGCGGCAGTGCGGACGAAATCGGCCGTCACGGCGTCCATGTCGGCACGCGTCATCGCGCGCGAGGTGTCGCTCACGCCTTCGAGATACTGCTGCGGCGAGGCCGAGATCAGCGGCCAGTTGCCGGCCACCAAAGGCTGGTCGGCGCCTTCCCAGGGGACGCGGGTCGAGGCCTTCGCACCCGCATGTCCGATCTGGATCGCGAACTTCGCGTCGCTGTGGGTGTGGATGAAGTCGGCGACGCGCTTGAAGGCCGTCACGTGCTCCGGCTTGTAGAGCCCCGCGCAGCCCGGTGTGATGCGGCCTTCGGCGCTGACGCAGGTCATCTCGGCGAACACGAGTGCGGCACCGCCGAGCGCGCGCGCGCCGAGGTGCGCCAGGTGGAAGTCGCCTGCCACGCCGTCGACCGCCGAGTACTGCGCCATCGGCGAGACGACGACGCGGTTCTTGAGCACGACGCTGCGAAGCTTGTAGGGCGTGAACATCGGCGGCGGCGCATCGCCGGCCGGCAGCTGCGTGCCCGATTGCGCGGCGGCGGACTCGGCGAACCAATGTTCGAAGCCCTCGAGCCAGGCCCGGTCGCGCAGCCGCAGGTTCTCGTGCGAGATGCGCTGCGAGCGCGTCAGCATCGAGTACATGAACTGCTCCGGCGGCAGCGTGTCGGCATAGCGATGGCCGACCACCTCGAACCATTCCATCGCGTTCCAGGCGGCGTTCTGCAGGCGCAGCACGTCGATGTTGCGCAGCGCCTGATAGCGCTCCAGCACCTCCGGGATGTGCTCGGGCGCGGTGCCGTGTTCGTTGAACTGGCGCGTGAGTTCGATCGCATCCTCGAGCGCCAGCTTGGTGCCCGAGCCGATCGCGAAGTGCGCGGTATGCACGGCATCGCCCATCAGCACGATGTGGCTGCTGCCGTTGAAGTAGGACCACTGCTCGCACTTGACGCGCTGGAAGTTGAGCCAGGCCGAGCCGCGCAGGTGACGCGCATTCGTCATCAGCTTCGCGCCCTGCAGGTTGTCGGCGAAGAGCCGCTCGCAGAACGCGATCGACTCGTCCTGGTCGGCACGATCGAGGCCGTGTGCCTTCCAGACGTCTTCGGGCGCCTCGACGATGAAGGTCGTCGTCGTCTCGTCGAACTTGTAGATGTGCGCCTGGAACCAGCCGTGCTCGGTCTTCTCGAACAGGAACGTGAAGGCGTCGTAGAGCTTGTGGGTGCCGAGCCAGATGTAGCGATTGGGCCGGCCGACGATGTCGGGCTTGAAGACGGCGACGTGCTCGTTGCGGATGCGCGAGTTGATGCCGTCCGAGGCGATGATCAGATCGGCGTCGGGATACTCGTCAGCCGACGTCACCTCGCGCTCGAAGACGAGCTTGACGCCGAGGATCTCGCACCGCGCCTGCAGGATGTTGAGCAGCTTCTTGCGCCCGATGCCGACGAAGCCGTGCCCGCCGCTGCGGATCGTGTGACCCTTGAAGTGCAGTTCGATGTCGTCCCAGTGGTTGAACGCATGCTCGATCGTCGCCGCCGTGGCCGGGTCCCACAGCCGCATGTTGTCCATCGTCGCGTCCGACAGCACGACGCCCCAGCCGAACGTGTCGTACGGGAGGTTGCGCTCGACCACCGTGATGTCATGTGACGCGTCCTGCTTCTTCATCAGCAACGCGAAATAGAGGCCGGCAGGGCCCCCGCCGATACAGACGATCTTCATCTTGTGCGAACCTGTCTCAGAGTGTCAGATTGCGGGTGGGCATCCAGGTACTTTATGAATAAACAATAGATACGTCAACTACATGGGACGGTGTTGTGGAATTGGACGCCAACCGCTGATGCCGATTGGGGCACACGGCGGTCGCCAGCGCATTTCGGGTTCAGTTCACTCGCGAAACTGTAACGATAGGGCGCCCCGCATATCGGGGATAGCCGCACCAGATCATCGCCGTTAGAGTTGCCTCTGAGAGATCGGGCCCTGTTGGTCGGTTCTGACCTCGAGTAGACCAGCGGATTTGAATGGAACCCTCAAGGAGCGACTGATGAAGAACAATCTCAAGTACATTGCAGCGGCGGCCGCTTTGGCGTGCGCCGGCATTGCTCACGCGTCGGACTATCAGGGCGGCGTCACGGTCGTGGACCCTGAGTTCGCGACCTTCGCGAAGGGCGGCCTCGTGGGAGCCTTTGATTTGTACTGGGATTTCTCTGTCGGCGGCGGCCCTTGGACCCTGACGTCAAGTGTCACCAGCTTCGTGAACGGCGCGAAGGATGTCGACTTCTCGCGAATTTTCCTCACCGACGGGGTGACCGAATACGACTACACGCAGACTGGATTCGATCCAAGCGAACAATGGTCGTTGGCCCCTGTGGCGTTGACGTCGGGCATCATGTATGAGATCCACACCATAGGCAGCGCGACCGGACGAGCCGCCTTCGCAGGTGAACTGCAGATCACGCCGGTACCTGAGCCAGAGACCTACGCGTTGATGCTCGCCGGGTTGGCCGCGGTTGGCTTTGTTGCAGGTCGCCGTCGCGCTGCCTGAACGAACTCCTCGTCTTCCATGCATCGAAAGCGCGCCTCAGGCGCGCTTTCCGCTTCTTCGGGTTCCGCCATTTCGCCGAAGTCCGCTTGGCAACGGGGTAAACCCGATCAGCGACTGACCCCCTTGAATAGGGGGTGGCGGACGGCTCGAGATCGGCCATACTGGCCCATCCGCAGGTTTTCAGCGGAGCGTGCGTTAATCCCGAAGCTAGGAGGACTACATGAAATTCAAACATCTCGCCCTTGCCGCAGCAGTGGCAGTGGCTTCGTCCGGTGCCTGGGCGGAGAACAACACCGTCGACGACATTGATCTGTCTAGCGGAACCGCGTTCTTTGGCGTCTTCCACTTCGACGATGGCGCGTTCACCGACACCTTCAACTTCATCAATGGCCCGAGTTTTGCGGACGTGACCGCGAGTCTGGTCACTGCCGCGCTGATCAACGGCAACCAGAACATCGACTTCACGTCAGCCACTCTCGATGGCAACGCATTGACATTTTCGCCAAACGGTCAGTTCGAGATTGGCGTTGGCGCTTGGTCCGGTTTGACCGGGCCGACCTTCCAACTCATCGTCATGGGCACGGCTTCCGGCACCCCAGGCTCGACAGCAGCCTCGTACAGCGGCACGCTGAACGTGTCTCCGGTTCCGGAACCAGGAACCTACGCGCTCTTGTTGGCAGGACTTGGCGCCGTCGGCTTCATCGCGAAGCGTCGCAAGCTGCTCTGAAGACGGTAGCAAAGGCAGACTCGCAGATCGAGTTTGCCTTCCGGATCAAGCGGGCTTCGGCCCGCTTTTGCTTTTGCTGCGCGCCCCGGAGTCAGCGTCTTTCGCTTCTGTAGGGCTCATCGCTCTGCAGAAAATCGGCCTCGCTCTTCGCCGCGTCATTCCAGTCTCGCTGAGCGTCCAGTTCGAGCATCCGTTGCGCGTAGCGCTGCGGCCTTTCCGGCAAGGCGACGCCGTAGGTTCGCAAGCGGGTGCAGACCGGTGCGTAATAGGCGTCGACGACGCCGAACTCACCGAACAGGAACGGCCCGCCGGAGTCATCGAGCGCCCTCGACCACATATCGCCGATGCGCGCTACATCGCGCACGACTTCGGGCTGCTCGCGCAGCACCTTCGCGCCAACGTCCGGCAATGACGCCTCGATGTTCATCGGGAAGTGATTTCGCAAGGCGGCGAACCCCGCGTGCATCTCGGCGCACAGGCTGCGAGCGGTCGCCCTCGCGGCCCGCCCCTGAGGCCACAGGTTCAGATGCGGGAACTTCTCGGCCAGATACTCGGCGATGGCGAGCGTGTCCCAGATGACCAGGCCATCGTCGACCAGCACGGGCACCTTGGCAATCGGCGCCACCGCGAGGAGCTGACGCCGAAAGGCCGAGCCCTGGCTGAAGTCGAGGCGCAGCTTGACCTCCTCGAACTCGATGCCTGCATGGCGCATCAACAGCCACGGACGCAGCGACCACGACGAATAGTTCTTGTTGCCGATGTAGAGCTTCATGGCACCCTCTTGCATGTCAATTGGCCCACCGCGCTTCGCGCGACCCGCGACGCATGGCTTGGCCTTGCCGTCCCCTCGGGGACAGGCTGCCGCAGGCAAGCAGGGGGTGCAGCGGTGTCAGCGCGCCGAACCCGATCCGGGTGTCCCGGTCGAACTCGCTGCCACCGCCGGGGGCGGCCGCCATCTGGCCGAGCGGCCGGGGGGCCGGGGGTCGTCAGTTTCACTTCAGCGCCGGTGTACCGCCGCGCGCCAGCGGTTCAGGCGCCCCGCTTCGCCGCCCGGTTGAAGCATCGCCGGCACCACCGCTTTGATGTCGGTCGGCACGATGCCAAGCGAGGTCAGGCCCGGGCCGTCGCCGCTTGCAACATTCGGCACCTGCATCGAGCGCAGGTTGTCGCGCGACATCAGGGGCTCGCCCGGCATGAGTTCCATCACCAAGGCCTGGAGCCTGCCCAGCGCAGCCGGCAGCGGCACGATCGGGCGCTCGCGCCCCGACCATCTGCCCGCAAGCTGCACCAGTTGCGCCAGCGTGAAGACGCGCGGGCCGGCGCATTCGAAGGTCTCGCCTGCGGTTTCGGGGTCGTCCAGCGCGCGCACGATGGCCTCGGCCACGTCCTCCACCCAGACCGGCTGAAAGCGCGCGTCCGCGCAGGCCAGCGGCATGATCGGGAACACCGCCTGCAACCTGGCGAACTGGTTCATGAAACGGTCCCCGGCACCGAAGATGACCGAAGGCCTGAACACGGTCGCAGCCGGGCAGGCGTCGCGCAGCGCCGTCTCGCCCGCCGCCTTGGACCGCAGGTAGAGCGACGGCGCATCGGGCGCCGCACCGAGCGCGCTCACGTGCAGCAGACGCGCTACGCCGGCCACCTTGCAGGCCTGTGCCAGCCGCCGCGGCAGGTCGAGGTGCACGCGCTCAAATTCCTTCTCGCTTCCATGCAGGATCGCAACCAGGTTGATGACCGCAGTGCGCCCGGCGACGAGTCGCGCAAGTTCGCCGTCGTCGTGCACGTCGGCCTGCTCCACGTCGACGGTCGGCAGCAACTGCAGATGTCGGGCACGGTCGCGCCGCCTGCTCGGCACGGTGATGCGCAGACTGCCGCCACCATGGCGGCGCACGAGCCGCTCACACAAGGTGCTGCCGACAAAACCGGTGCCGCCGAGGATCAGGATGCTGTTCATGGCCATTGGAGTACCTTCGTGTTGCGCACTCCGGCATTCGCCCGTGGGGCGGCCCGGCGCGCTCATGCGATTGTGCGTCGTCCCGCGGGCGAGCCGTTCAGGGCAGTTCCTTGTCGAGCGTCGGCGAAGCGTCCTTCGGGCCGACCGTCGGGCCGAGCCGTTGCTTCAATGAGGCACCCGATGCCGTCAACAAGGCCTCGTAGTAGGCGGCGTTCGACAGCACCTTCTTCACGTAGTCGCGCGTCTCGTTGAAGGGAATGTTCTCGGCCCAGATGGCAGTCTCGAGCGTCGGCCCGTCGCGCCAGCGCCGCGAGCGCCCCGGCCCGGCGTTGTAGGCCGCCGCGGCGAGCGCCTGCGAGCCGGCAAAGTCGTCGAGCACGAGCTTGAGATAGGCGGTGCCCAGGCGCAGATTGGTGTCCTTGTCGTGCAGCATCGAGCGCGAGTAGTCCATGCCGATCTTCTTGGCCGTCCACTTCGCCGTCGCCGGCATGATCTGCATCAGCCCCGACGCGCCGGCGCCCGAGCGCGCATCCATGATGAAGCGCGATTCCTGCCGGATGAGGCCATAGACGTAGGCCGGGTCGAGCCCGATCTCGCGGGCGCGTGCGACGACCTCCTGGCGAAACGGCATCGGGAAGCGCTGCTCCATGTTGATCTCGGCGCGCGTGCGGTCGCTCGTGTTGATGCAGCGATCCCATACCTCGTGCTCGCAGGCGAGCTGTGCGGCGGCGAGCAGCTCACGATCCTGCATCCCGCGCAGCGTGAAGTTCCACTCGCGCACGCCCTCGCTGCGCAGTCCGATCGAGATCAGCAGCAAGGCGCGCGACAGGCCCGGGTTCTGCAGCGCTGCGGCCCGCTCCGCCGCTGTCGGCGGCGCGGGCTTCGGCGGGAGCACGAGCGGCCGCCCCAGGTCTTCCGCAGCCAATGACCCGTAGAAGCTCATCTCCCCCGCGATCGATGCGAGCAGGCGATTGGCTTCGGCATCGGGCACCGTCGGTTCGGGCGAGGTCGCCTGCAAGGCACGCGCACGCCAATAGACCCAGGAGGCCTCGCCCTGCTCCTGCGCGCTCATCGCGCCCACGGCCTGCAGCACCTGCGGCCAACGCGCCGTACCGTCGCTGCGCAGTGCCGCGCGCACCTTCCAGGCCAGGGTGTCGTCGCTCCACTGCACCGGCTGCTTCGACTTGGCGGCGAGCCTGGCGGCGCGCTGGAAGTAAGCCGGCGCCTGCGGCGCGAGATTTTGCGCCGCCTCGCGGCCGGCCGACGCCCAGGCCCAGGCGGCCAGGTCGGCGGGCAGGTCACGCTCCCAGCGATCGTTGAGCATCGCGGCCGCCATCTCGGGGTCCTTGTTGGCGAGGCGGATCAGCGCCAGCGCCGCCATCTCGGCCTGGTTGCGCGTTGCCGTCGACGCGTGCCGCGCAAGGTAGCGCGGCGGCGAATCGAGCGCGTCGCCGACCCGTTTGATCAGCGGCGCGCCCATCAGCCCCGCCGCCTGCTTTGCCGCAGCCGGGCGATTGGCATCGACCGAACGACGTGCCTTGAGCCAGACATCGGCGGCGCCGAATTTGCCGGCGTCGTAGAGCGTGGCCGCCATCAGCGCGCAGCCGTCGTCGGTGTCGCGCTGGGCGAGCCACGCCTCGAGCGCGGCGTCGCGCACGTCGCGGCCGGCCAGATGCTCGGTGAGCAACCAATAGCAGGTCACCTCGCGGTCGTCGTTCATCCGAAAGCGCGGAAAGTCGACCGCCAGATTCGCCCAGTCGCGGCGCCGGCCGAGTTCGAGCAGCCAGTCGTTGCGCAGTCGATCCTCGACGTAGCTGCCGGGCCAGCGCGCGTAGAACGCATCGACCTCGCTCTGCTGCGCGCTCGTCAGACGGTTCGTCAGATCCCAGTATTCGACCCAGGGCAACAGCACGTGCTGGTCGGCCTGCGCTGCCGCGCGCGCCGCAGCGAGGCGGTTGCGGTCCTTCTTGCGGAAGGCGTCGCGCGCCTCGAGCACGGTCTCGTTGCCGGACTGCGCCAAGGCGGGTGGTGCGAACGTCAACGCGCCGATCGCAGTCGCGGCCACGGCCGCGGCCACCATCAGCCTGACGGCGAGTCGCCCATATACTGAATTCGATCGTTTCATGTGCCTTGATTGTCCCTCCCCAAACATGACCGCAACTCCGGCCGCGAGCCACATCGAAGGCGCCAGCCAACCGCCCGAGAGCCGGGCCGCGATGCGCCAACGCCTGCTTGCCGCGCGGGATCACTTCGCAGCCTCGACCGACGCCACTGTGGCGCAACGCTCGTTGACGGTGCAACTCGCTCAGCTGCTGCGCGAACTCGAACCCGCGCTGCTCGGCATGTACTGGCCGGTTCGCGGTGAATTTAACCCATGCGACGCATTGGAGTCGGCAGGTCAGGCCGCCCTTGCGCTCGCGCTGCCGTACGCGCAGCGCGAGCCGCGCCTGATGCGCTACCGCCGCTGGGACGGCGTCCGGCCCGAAGCGGTGGATGAGTGCGGCCTGCCCGCACCGGCAGCCGGGCCGGAAGTGGTGCCCGACGTGGTGCTCGTGCCGTGCGTCGGCTACACGCGCTCCGGCTGGCGCCTCGGCTATGGTGGCGGCTACTTCGACCGCTGGCTCGGCCTGCATCCGCACGTCACCGCGGTCGGCGTTGCCTGGTCCGGGAGCGAGATTGAGCCGGCGGACTGGGAGGTGCAGCCGCACGACCGGCCACTCACGCTGATCGTCACCGAAGCCGGCGTCGTTTCCTGAGGGTGCAGGACGGGACGCAGGACAAGCCCCGTCGCGCACAATCGGCCCACCGCATCCACCGCGCCCCCATGCAGCCCACGGACCCCGACGCCGAGCGCGCCACATTGCGACGCAAGCTGATCGCCTCGCGCGAGGCGCTCCCGGACCGGTTGGAGCGCGCGGTGGCCCTGCAAGACGTGCTGCGTGTCTGGCTCGTCGGCCGGCGCGAGTCCAGCATCGGCGCCTACTGGCCGATCAAGGGCGAGTTCGATCCGCTGCCGGCCCTTTACCGCTGGACCGAGGGCGCGCCCGACGGCGTCACACGCCGCATCGGCCTGCCGCGTGCCGATCGCGCATCGGGGTCGCTGCGCTGGCACATCTGGTTCCCCGGCTGCCCGATGGAGATCGACGCCTACGACATCCCGAAGCCGAAGGGCACCGAGGCCTTCGCGCCCGAGTTGCTCGTCGTCCCCTGCCTCGGCTACGGCCCCGGCGGCGTGCGCCTCGGCTACGGCGGCGGCTTCTTCGACCGGACGCTGCGCGCGGTGACGCCGCACCCGATGACGGTCGGCGTGAGCTTCACACTCGGCTTCCTGCCACTGCTGCGCCCGAGCGCGCTGGATATCGAACTCGACGCACTGCTGACCGAAGACGGCGTGATGTGGCAGCGCGAGTAATTCAGCGGCTGCGCCCGGCGCCTCAGATCTGCGGCGTCAGGCCGAGCCGCGCGCACAGCTCGACGACGAGCGGCGACTGGTTCATCGTGTAGAAGTGCAGCCCTGGCGCGCCGCCGTCGATCAAGCGGCGGCACAGCGCCGTCACGACGTCGAGCCCGAAGGCGCGGATCGAGGCCGCATCGTCCAGGTAGCCTTCCATCTTCAGCGCGACCCAGCGCGGAATCTCGATGCCGTCGCGCGCCGCGAACTGCGCGATGCGCCCGAAGTTGTGGAACGGCATGATGCCGGGCACCACCGGCGCCTGCGCCCCGAGCGCGCGCGTCTGCTCGACGAAATGAAAGTAGGCGTCGGCGTTGAAGAAGAACTGCGTGATCGCCGAATCGGCGCCAGCCTCGATCTTGTCGACATAGTGCCGCAGGTCGCGCGCGGCATAGCGCTCGCCGGGGTGGTATTCGGGATAGGCGGCGACTTCGATGTGCCAGTCGGCCCCCTGCGTCTCGCGAATGAAGCGCACGAGTTCGGCGGCGAAGCGGAAGTCCCCGGCGGTCGCGGTGCCGCTCGGCATGTCGCCACGCAGCGCGACGATGCGGCGGATGTTCTGGACGCGGTAGGTGGCGAGAATCTCGCGCAGCCCGTCCTTGGTCGACCCGACGCACGACAGGTGCGGCGCAGCCTCGTAGCCCGCTTCGGCGATCGCCTGCACGGTGCGCAGCGTCTTCTCGCGCGTCGAGCCGCCGGCACCGTAGGTGACGCTGAAGAACTCGGGCGCGAGCGCGCCGAGCTGGCGCACCACGTCCTTGAGCTTCTCGTCGCCGACCGGTGTGTTGGGCGGGAAAAACTCGAAGCTGATCGGCACGTTCAATGGACGACCCTCCGCGCCAGGCGCTCTGGGTTGAAGCATGGGGAGCGGCCTGGCGCGCTCAAGGCGCCCCCTTGCGCCTGGCCCAGACGAAGAACTCGCGATTGCCGTCGCCGCCCGCGAGCTCGCATTCGAAATAGGCGTTGACCTTGAAGCCGAGCGCCTTGCAGGCCTGCCAGATGCGCGTCTCGACGATCGCATGCGAGGCCGTCTGTTTGACGATGCCGCCCTTGCCGATGTGCTCGGGCTGCAACTCGAACTGCGGCTTGACGAGCAGCAGGCACTCGCCGCTCTCGGCCAGCAGGCGCAAGACCGTCGGCAGCACATGCGTGAGCGAAATGAACGACACGTCGCCGACGATCAGATCGAAGCGCGCCGCGCCCATCTCGGCGTCGAACGCGGAGCCGCCCGTGTCGCGCGCGTTCGCGCCCTCGAAGCAGCGCACGCGCGCGTCGGCTTGCAGCTTCGGGTGCAACTGGCCGTGCCCGACTTCGATGCCGACGACGCTTGCCGCGCCGCGCTGCAGCAGCACGTCGGTGAAGCCGCCCGTGCCCTGGCCGATGTCGAGGCACGCGCGCCCCTCGACGGCTATCGCGCAGCGCTTCAGCGCCGCTTCGAGCTTCAGGCCGCCGCGCGAGACGTAGCGCAGTTCGGCGTCATCGGTGACCTCGATCTCGCAGTCCGCGGGCAGGTCCTCGCCGGTCTTGCGCGGCACCGCCCAGGAATTGCCCGGCACGCGCCAGCGCACCGCGCCGCGGTCGATCAGCCGCTGCGCGGCAGATCGCGTCGGCGCGAGTGCGCGTTGCAACACGAGCTGATCGGCACGCATCGCGCCGTGCTCAGTAGCGGTAGGTCGCGGGCTTGTACGGACCCTGCTTGGGCACGCCGATGTACGCCGCCTGCTCGTCGCTGAGTTCGGTCAGCATCGCGCCGACCTTCTTCAGGTGCAGGCGCGCGACCTTCTCGTCGAGGTGCTTGGGCAGCACGTAGACCTTGCCCACGTCGTAGGCGTCGGCATGCGCGAAGAGCTCGATCTGCGCGATCGTCTGGTTGGCGAAGCTCGACGACATGACGAAGCTCGGGTGGCCGGTGCCGCAGCCCAGGTTCACGAGCCGGCCCTTGGCGAGCAGGATGATGCGCTTGCCCGGCTTGCCGCCTTCGCCCGGGAAGATCACGTGGTCGACCTGCGGCTTGATCTCCTCCCATTCGCACTTCGAGAGCGACGCGACGTCGATCTCGTTGTCGAAGTGGCCGATGTTGCAGACGATCGCCTGGTCCTTCATCGCCGCCATGTGCTCGTGGCGGATCACGTTCTTGTTGCCGGTGCAGGTGACGAAGATGTCGGCCTTGTCGGCGGCGTACTCCATCGTCACGACCTTGTAGCCTTCCATCGCCGCCTGCAGCGCGTTGATCGGGTCGATCTCGGTCACCCACACCTGCGCCGACAGCGCGCGCAGCGCCTGCGCCGAGCCCTTGCCGACGTCGCCATAGCCGGCGACGCAGGCGACTTTGCCGGCGACCATCACGTCGGTCGCGCGCTTGATGGCGTCGACGAGCGATTCGCGGCAGCCGTAGAGGTTGTCGAACTTGCTCTTCGTGACCGAATCGTTGACGTTGATCGCGCGGAACAGCAGCGCGCCCTTGGCGCTCATCTCGTTCAGGCGATGCACGCCGGTCGTCGTTTCTTCGGTCACGCCGATGATCTGCGCGCTCTTGCGGCTGTACCAGCTGGCATCGATGGCGAGCCTGGCCTTGATCGCGGCGTAGAGGCAGGTCTCCTCCTCGCTCGTCGGCTTGTCCAGCACCGACGCGTCCTTCTCGGCGCGCTGGCCCAGGTGCATCAGGAGCGTCGCATCGCCGCCGTCGTCGAGGATCATGTTCGGACCTTCGCCTTCACTGCCCTTGGCCGCGAACTCGAAGATACGGTGCGTGTAGTCCCAGTAGTCGGTCAGCGTCTCGCCCTTGTAGGCGAACACCGGCGTGCCCTTGACGGCGAGCGCGGCGGCAGCGTGATCCTGGGTCGAGTAGATGTTGCACGAGGCCCAGCGCACCTCGGCGCCGAGCGCCTGCAGCGTCTCGACGAGCACCGCGGTCTGGATCGTCATGTGCAGCGAGCCGGCGATGCGCGCGCCCTTGAGCGGCTGGCTCTTCGCGAACTCTTCGCGGATCGCCATCAGGCCCGGCATCTCGGTCTCGGCGATGCGGATCTCGCGCCGGCCCCAATCGGCAAGCGACAGGTCGGCGACGATGTGGTCGGTGGTGGATTGCAGGACGGCACTCATGGACTTCTCCGGTTGGGTTACGACATGACCTGATTACAAGTCAGCCACCACCGAAACTTCGTTTTGGTGGTGAACACCACGGCCGGCGAGCGACGCATCCTTCGGGGCTGCTCGCCGCACCGGTGGGTGGGGACGAGCGCGGTTGAAACAGTTGCCGAGCCTGGGACACGCGCCGCACGAATGCGGGGGTCTCGCAGCGCTCCTCGGAACGGGGTTGATTATAGGGGCGCCCGCATGCCGTGTGCTCGCTGCGTGTTGTGTGCTGTCGCACGCGCATCCAAGCGCGACGTGACGTTGCGCACGCCTTTCGGACGCGACACACGCGATTGGCTACAACCCGTTGGCCGGCGCGAAGTCGCCATCCCGATCATGCGTCGTCAACGCGGCGCGGCCGACGATCAGCGGGTCGAGCGCACCGACGCCGACCAGATCCTTGTTGGAGTACGGCAGGCGATGCAGGATGTAGCGCAACGCATTCAGGCGCGCGCGCTTCTTGCAGTCCGACTTGATCACCGTCCACGGCGCATCGGCGGTGTCGGTGTGCATGAACATCGCTTCCTTGGCGCGCGTGTAGTCGTCCCAGCGGTCGAGCGAGGCGAGGTCGATCGGGCTCAGCTTCCACTGCTTGAGCGGGTGCGTCCGGCGCTCCTTGAAGCGGCGGCGCTGCTCGTCGCGGCTGACCGAGAACCACAGCTTGAACAGGTGCACGCCGCTGCGCACGAGGTGGCGCTCGAACTCGGGCGCCTGGCGCATGAACTCCAGATATTCCTCGTCGCTGCAAAAGCCCATCACGCGTTCGACGCCGGCGCGGTTGTACCAGCTGCGGTCGAACAGCACGATCTCGCCGCGCGTCGGCAGGTGCTGGGTGTAGCGCTGGAAGTACCACTGGCCGCGCTCGAGCTCGGAGGGCTTCTCGAGCGCCACGACGCGCGCGCCGCGCGGGTTCAGATGCTCCATGAAGCGCTTGATCGTGCCGCCCTTGCCGGCCGCGTCACGCCCCTCGAACAGGATCACGACGCGCTGCCCGCTGTCCTTGACCCAGGCCTGGAGCTTGAGCAGTTCAACCTGCAGTCGGTACTTCTGCTTCTCGTAGCTCTTGCGCGAAAGCAGGTTGCGGTACGGATAGGCACCCTCGCGCCAACGGTCGGAGAGTTCGGCGTCGGGGTCGGGGCTGCCGGGGACGAGCGTCGTCTCGCGCTTGAACAAGGCGTGCCGCAGCGCGATCGCGTCGTCCGGCGAAGCCCCCGCAATCACCGCCTGCAACTGCGCCAGGACCTCGTGCGGATCGCTTTCGCGCGCCTGGGCCACGACGTCGCGCAAGGCCTCGGCCTGCGCCTCCTGCGCGGCCAGCGTCGACTCCTTCACCACATGGCGCTCGATGCTGCGCGCGCCCAGGCGCGGCGCGATGTCGCCCGCCTCTACCGGTCGTTGCGCGCCGTGCCTGCCGGCGGCGGTGCCGCCATTCGGCTGCGGCTTCGGGGGCGGCTTCGATTGCGCCTTCGGGCTCGAAGCCTTTCGCGCTCTCGGCGATGCCTTGGCCTTGCGCCCGGTCGTGGCCGTGCCCTGGGCAAGGGCGGTCTTGCTGGTCATGAAGCGATCCCTCGAGGCACCGGCCTCGCACGCCTGATTGTGAAGCCGCCCGCCGGCGACGAATTGAGCCCGATCATGCCCGCAGTTACCCCCACGGTGGTGTGCGAGACTGCGCCGATGCCCGGCGAACGCATGATCCCCCTGGACCAGATGCCGCGGCCGACACGCGAGCGTCTGCGCGGTATCCGCGGCGTGTTGACCGACATCGACGACACGCTGACGCGCGACGGCGCGATCGAGCCCGTCGCGCTCGAGGCGCTGCACGCCCTGCACGCCCAAGGCGTCGACGTGCTCGCGATCACCGGCCGGCCCGCGGGCTGGAGCGAGCCGTTCGCGCTCGCCTGGCCGGTGGCGGCGATCGTCGCGGAGAACGGCGGCGTGATGCTGCGTGCGGAGAACGGCCGGCTCGTGCGCGAGTTCGCGCAACCCGAGGCCGAGCGCCTTGTCAACGCGCGGCGTCTTGCCGCATGTGCCGCCGCGGTGCTGCGCGAAGTGCCGGGCGCGACGCTCGCGACCGACAGCGCCGGCCGGCTGACCGACATCGCGGTCGACCACAGCGAATTCGCGCATCTCGATGCGGGGCAGATCGCGCAGGTCGTCGCCGTGATGCAGCAGCACGGCCTGCGCGCGACGGTCAGTTCGATCCACGTCAACGGCTGGATCGGCGAACACTCGAAGTGGAGCGCCGCGCAATGGGCGGTGCGGCACTGCACCGGCGCGCCGCTGAACGTCGACGAATGGCTCTACGTCGGCGACTCGACGAACGACCAGCTGATGTTCGAGCACATCCCGCTGTCGGTCGCGGTCGCCAACATCGCGCGCTTCGTGCCCGAGCTCGACGTGCTGCCGGCCTACGTGACGCAAGGCGAACGCGGCGAAGGCTTTGCCGAACTCGCGCGGGCCGTGATCGCCGCGCGGGGAACGGCGGCATAGCGGTTCTCCCGTCGGGCACCTCGGGCAGGTCGGGCACGTCAGGCGATCACGCGGATCTGGCGAACCGAGCCGCCTTCAATCCGCCGCGCCCAGGAACACACGCATCCGTTCGAGCTCGGCTTCGAGCTCGCACTTGAATGCCGCTTCGCGCGGCGCGCGGCCGGCGACGTAGCCGAGGTCGGCATTCAGCGCGCCCTTCGCGTCGACCGACAGGTTGCCCCAGCCGATCACCGCATCGCGCCACAGCAGCGGCAGCGCGTAGTAGCCGCGCACGCGCTTCGGCGCCGGCGTGTAGGCCTCGAAGCGGTAGGCCCAGCCCCAGAAAAACTCGAATCGGCGCCGGTCCCAGACCACGGGGTCGAACGGCGCGAGCAGGCGCACGCAGTCGCCCGCTTCGGCCGCGCGCAGGCGCTCGCCCGCGGGCCAGTACCAGTCCATGCCGTCGACATGCGCCGACGCCAGGCGCTCCCGCGCGCGCCGCAGCGTCCGCGTGCGCTCGGCATGATCGCCGCGCCATTGCGGCGCGCCGAAGGCGAGCGCGCTCAGCAGCCAGCCGAGCGTCGGCGCGGGCAGCGGCGCGTACTTCGCGATCGCGATGTCGAACAGCGTGTCGAGCGCCGCGGCCGGGTCGGCGGGCGGCTGGGTGGTGTCGCGCGCGGCGTAGAGGCGTATGCCGCCCTCGCGCCGCGCGATGCGCAGCAGGCCGCGATAGTGCATGCCGTCGAGCAACTGTGTGCTCGCATTGCTGGCGCCGCCGAACCAGTTGGTCGTCTTGCCGTGCGCGAAGCGGACGTCCACCTCGCGCGGGTGCACGACGCCGCGTTCGCGCACGAAATCGAGCACCGCCTGCGCCTGCTTCCAGCGCGCCGGCGTCCATGCATTGCGCGGCGTGCGCGGATGCATCAGCGCATGCGTCGCGCGCGGCAGGAAGCCGTAGTTGACGAAGCTGTCCTCCTCGATCGCAAGGCGCGGGTAGCGGCGCTCGAGGTCGCCCGCGCGATAGTCCTTGACGCGGTGGCGCAGCGTCAAGTCCTGCGCGCGCGCCGGGGCGCGGATCGGATCGGCCTGGACGAAGCCGAGGCGCTCGATCGCCTTCGGCAAGCTGGTCGGCCGAAACAGGCTGCGCGCAATCGCGAAGCGACGCAGGTCGGCAAGGCTCGGCGCGGGCATCGGCGAATGATGCCCGACGGTTTCGCCGCGCGTCGCGCCGTGCTCTGGTCGGCCGCGCACGACCATTGATTTCGGGCATTCCCAAGGCGCCGTCTTCATGCCATCCTGCGCGGCCGTCATCACATCATCCGGGTCAGCGCCCGGCCAACAGGAGCCCAGGTCAATGAGAACTCGAACCACACTCGGCGCCACCTCGGGTGCCTCATTCAGTGCCGCCTTCGGTGCCGCCCTGCTCGTTGCCGGCAGCGCTGCTTCGGCGCAAAGCCAGGTCGTGAAGCCCCCGATCTCGCAGGCATGGATCGACGTCGCCACCTTCTCCGGCATGGGCATGCCGGGCATGGGTGGCATGGGTGGCGCGAATCCGATGGCGATGATGGGCAGCATGTTCGGCGGCGGTGGGGGCAAGAACACGTTCGGCATGACGCAGGGCGGGTCGGCCGGCCGCTGGCTCGACGTGACGCTCTACACGAGCCGCAACCCCGCGCTCCCCGAGGCGACGCAGGCGGTGCCGGCCGCGACCCAGCTCGCCCCGAGCCTGAAGCTCGTCTCGCCCAAGGCCGAGAAGCGCAAGCCGCCGCCGCCAGGCGACGAGTCGGTGGAAGAGCCCGACTACGAGCGCCCGAAGGGCAAGATTTCCCTCTACTGGGGCTGTGGCGACAAGGTGCGCGCCGGCCAGCCGCGCGTGCTCGACATGGCCAGCGCGAACCCGGCGGACTTCCAGAAGTTCTTCGTCTCGCGCCGCGCGACGCAGCGCGGCGCGCACAGCGCCGTCGGCCGCCCGTCCTGGCCGAACACGACGGACGCGCGCATGGTGCCGGCCAGCGCCTCGCTCGTCGGCGAACACGCCTTCAGCGGCCAGGGCGTGCCCGAGAGCTTCAGGTTCGCGATCGGCGCCGCGCAGGATCTGATGCCGCCGATCAAGCTGCGCCAGGGCGAATCCGGCGGCGCGACCAGACTCGAATGGAACGCGTTACCGACGGCGCGCGCCTACTTCATCGCTGCGATGGGTGCCAAGGGCAACTCGGAGAACGAAGCCGTTTTCTGGACCTCGAGCGAGCAGCCCGAGATCGGCATGGGGCTCGTCGACTACCAGACGAATCCGGCCGTCGACCGCTGGCTCAAGGAGGGCGTGCTGCTCGCGCCCAGCGTCACGCAATGCGCGGTGCCCAAGGGCATCTTCGGCGACGGCGGCACGGCGATGCTGCGCATGATCGCCTACGGGTCGGAGCTCAACCTCGCGCATCCGCCGCGACCTGCCGACCCGAAGGTCGCGTGGGAGCCCGAGTGGGCGGTGAAGATCCGCGTCAAGAGCGTGGCCAACGCGATGCTCGGCATGGACATCGAAGAGATGACACGCGGCGCCGGCGGTCAGGCCCCGTCGGCCGACGAGCCGCCGCCACCGCAGCAGAGCGAAGACAGCAATCCGCTGAACCCGACGAACCTGCTGAAGGGAATACTGGGGCGGTAGCCGCAGCCCGGCTGCAACGCGAAACACTGCGGCGTTGTCCGTCCTTTGGCTCCGGCCGGCCCTGCGGGCCTTGGCTTCGCATTCGCGAAGTCAGCCTGCGCCGAAGAACGGATACGTTCGCTTCGCTTGGCGTTCTACAGGCCCGCGGCCGCGCGCAGCGTGGCCGCCTTGTCCGTCCGCTCCCACGTGAACTCGGGTTCCTCTCGGCCGAAATGGCCGTAGGCCGCGGTCTTCTCGTAGATCGGGCGCAGCAGGTCGAGCATCTGGACGATGCCCTTGGGGCGCAGGTCGAAGTGCTCGGTGATCAGGGCCGCGATCTTCTCGTCCGCGATCACGCCCGTGCCTTCGGTGTAGACGGTGACGTTCATCGGCCGCGCGACGCCGATCGCGTAGGCGACCTGGATCTGGCACTGGCGCGCCAGCCCGGCGGCGACGATGTTCTTCGCCACGTAGCGCGCCGCGTAGGCGGCCGAGCGGTCGACCTTGCTCGGGTCCTTGCCCGAGAACGCGCCGCCGCCGTGCGGGCAGGCGCCGCCGTAGGTGTCGACGATGATCTTGCGCCCGGTCAGGCCGCAGTCGCCCTGCGGGCCGCCGACGACGAAGCGGCCGGTCGGGTTGATCAGGTACTTGGTGTCCTTCAGCCACTCCTTGGGCAGCACCGGCTTGATGAGGTCCTCGATCACTTGGTCGATGAAGGACTGCTTCATCTTCGTCGCCGTCTCGCTCTGGTCCGGGCTGTGCTGGCTCGACAGCACGACGGTGTCGATGGAGTGCGGCCTGCCGTCGACGTAGCGCATCGTCACCTGGCTCTTCGCGTCGGGCCGCAGGAAGGGCATGCGGCCGTCCTTGCGCAGCTGCGCCTGGCGCTCGACGAGGCGGTGCGCGTAGTAGATCGGCGCCGGCATCAGCTCGGGCGTCTCGTCGCAGGCGTAGCCGAACATCAGGCCCTGGTCGCCGGCGCCGGTGTTCAGATGGTCGTCGCTCGCGTGGTCGACGCCCTGGGCGATGTCGTTGCTCTGCTTGTCGTAGCAGACCATCACCGCGCAGCCCTTGTAGTCGATGCCGTACTCGGTGTTGTCGTAGCCGATGCGCTTGATCGTGTCGCGCGCGACCTGGATGTAGTCGACGTGCGCGTTGGTCGTGACCTCGCCGGCGAGCACGACGAGGCCGGTGTTGGTCAGCGTCTCGGCGGCGACGCGCGAGCGCGGGTCCTCGCGGAAGATTGCGTCGAGAATGGCATCCGAGATCTGGTCGGCCACCTTGTCCGGGTGGCCCTCTGAAACGGATTCGGATGTGAAGAGAAAGTCGTTCGCCATGGGGATGCTCCAATCAGGTTGCAGATCGCGTTGCCGGTCTGGTTTCCCTGGAGATGCGGCGAACGCTTTAGCAGGATTTGTTGAGCGCAGCCCGTCGGCTGCCGCCCGGCAGGCGCCGCGCCGCGGCCCCTGCATCGCCCCGCAAGTAGTTCATAACTCGGCGATGGCCGCATTATAGAAAGCATGCACCGCACCCTGCGCTGGCTGTCCCGCCGTCCTCTGTGGTTTCTGCACGCCATTGGCGCCGCGCTCGGCTGGCTGACCTACGCGCTGTCGCCGACCTACCGCCGGCGCGTGCGCAGCAACTCCGCGCTGGCCGGCATTGCGGCCTCGGCGCGGCGCCACGCGGTCGCCGAAGCGGGCCGGGCGCTGCTCGAGTTGCCCTACCTGTGGCTGCGCGCGCCCGACGCACCGATCGCGCCGCCCGTGCAATGGGAGGGCGCCGCGCTGATCGACGCCGCGCACGCCGCAGGGCGCGGCATCGTCTTCCTGACGCCGCACATGGGCAGCTTCGAGGTCACCGCACAGGCCTACGCGGAACGCTACGCGGCTGCGCACGGGCCGATCACGGTGCTCTACCGGCCGGCACGCAAGGCCTGGCTGCGCGAGCTGGTGGACACCTCGCGTGCGCGCCCGGGGCTGGCGACCGCGCCGGCGACGCTCGCCGGCGTGCGCCAGATGATTCGCGCGCTGCGCCGTGGCGAGGCGGTCGGCCTGCTGCCCGACCAGGTGCCGCCCGCGGGCCTCGGCGTGTGGGCGCCGTTCTTCGGGCAGAAGGCCTACACGATGACGCTTGCCGCGCGCCTCGTGCAGCAGACCGGCGCGACCCCCGTGATCGCCTGGGGCGAACGACTGGCGCACGGGCGGGGTTACGTCGTGCGCCTCTCACCCCTCGCCGAAGCGTTGCCGGCCGACGATGCGCTCGCGGCGGCCAGCGTCGTCAATCGCGCGATGGAAGCGCTCATCCGGCGCGCGCCGCAACAGTACCTGTGGGGCTACAACCGCTACAAGGGCCCGCGCCAGGAGGTCGACCCGCGCGTTTCGTCCGGGTGAACTGCGCGCCGCCCCAGGCTCTGCGCCCGGTCGGCGCGGCGGCCGATGCCCAGCCGCGACCGATAATCGCCCGATGCAATTGAGCTTCACCAAGATGCAGGGCGCCGGCAACGACTTCGTCGTCATCGATGCGACGCGCACGCCGTTTCACGCCACGCAGGACCAGTTGCGCCGCCTCGGCGACCGGCGCCTGGGCGTCGGCGCCGATCAGATCCTCGTCGTCGAGGGCAGCGACGCACCGGGCGTGGACTTCCGCTACCGCATCTTCAACAACAGCGGTGACGAGGTCGAGCATTGCGGCAACGGCGCGCGTTGCCTGGTGCGCTTCGTGCACGACAAGGGCTTGTCGGCCAAGAAGACGCTGCGCGTCGAGACCGTCAACAACCTGCTCGAGCTGCGCCTGCAGGACGATGGCCGCGTCACCGTCGACATGAACCGTCCCGTGTTCGACCTCGCCAGGGTTCCTTTCGACGCCGCGGGCCTCGCCTCGCGCAAGTTGGCGGATTTCGAGCTGTGGCCGCTCGCGCTCGACGGCGCGACGGTCGAAGTCGCCGTGCTGTCGATGGGCAACCCGCACGCGGTGCAACTTGTCGCCGACGTCGACACGGCGCCGGTCGCGGCGATCGGCCCGCAGGTCGAACAGCACCCGCGTTTCGCGCGCAAGGTGAACGCCGGCTTCATGCAGGTGCTCGCGCGCGACGCGGTGCGCCTGCGCGTGCACGAGCGCGACGTCGGCGAGACGCTCGCCTGCGGCACGGGTGCGTGCGCCGCGGTCGTCGCCGGCATCCGCCTCGGGCTGCTCGACGACACCGTGGAAGTGCACACGCGCGGCGGCGCACTGCGCATCGAATGGTCCGGCGGCGACGCGCACGTGCTGATGACGGGCCCGGCAGAGACAGTCTTCGAAGGAACCCTCACGCTATGAACACGAATCTCGGCACCCAAGGCATCACCGAAGCCGACATCGCGAACTTCCTCGCCAACACGCCCGGCTTCTTCGAGCGCCATGCCGAACTGCTCGGCGCGGTGCAGCTCACGAGCCCGCACGGGCAGCGCGCCGTCTCGCTGCAGGAGCGGCAGATGGAAATGCTGCGCGACAAGATCAAGGGCCTGGAGACGAAGATCATCGAGATGATCCGCAACGGGCAGGACAACCTCGTCATCGCCGACCGCCTGCACCAGTGGACGATCTCGATCATGCGGACCGAGAGCCCGGCCGACGTGCCGGAGGTGCTGGTCGATGGCCTGATGCGCCGCTTCCAGATCCCGCAGGCCGGCGTTCGTGTGTGGGGCGCCGACGAGCCCTATGCGGCGCTGCCCTTCGCGCAGCCCGTGGGCGCCGACGCGAAGACCTTCGCGTCGAGCCTGAGCGCGCCGTACTGTGGCGTCAACGCCGGGTTCGAGGCCGCGCAGTGGCTCGGCGAGCCGGCGCAGATCATGTCGCTCGCCCTGATCCCGCTGCGCGAGGCGGCTTCGGGCGAAGCCTTCGGCATGCTCGTGCTCGGCTCGCCGGACCCGACGCGCTACAGCGCCGACATGGGCACCGACTTCCTGGTGCGCGTCGGTGAGATCGCGAGCGCCGGGCTCGCGCGGCTGCTCGGGCCGCGCGCCGGCGGCGCGGCATAAAGAGCGTCGAACTCAGGCAGCCTGCTCGTGTCGGCTGAAGCGCACGCCACGCAGCAGGCTCGGCCGACGGGCGAAGCCCTGGCGTCGACGCCGCTGCTCGAACGCTATCTGACGCACCTGCGCGTCGAGCGGCGTCTCGCGGCGCGCACGCTCGACATCTACGCCGACGCGTTGCGACGCCTGGCCGAACAGGCACAGGCCGCGGCGATCGAAGTCACCGCCGTCGAGCCGCAACACGTGCGGCGCTGGGCCGCCCAGCTGCACGGCGCGGGGCTGTCGCCGCGCAGCGTCGCGCTGCACCTGAGCGCGTGGCGCGGCCTCTACCGCTGGCTCGGGCGCGACGCGGTCGTCGCCGCGAATCCGGTCGAGGGCGTGCGTGCGCCGAAGGCCGCCAAGCCGCTGCCCAAGGCGCTCGCGGTCGATCAGTCGGTCGCGCTTGCCGAGCATCGCGGCGCGGGGGACCCGGCGCTCGCGGCGCGCGACGCCTGCATCGTCGAGCTGCTCTACGGCAGCGGGCTGCGGATCGCCGAACTCGTCGGCCTCGACGTTCGCGCCAGCGCCGAAGCGCGCGGCTGGATCGACCTGCCGGGCGGCGAGGCGCACGTTCTCGGCAAGGGCAGCAAGCGGCGCAGCGTGCCGGTCGGCAGCGCCGCGCGCGCGGCGCTCGCGGCGTGGCTGCCGCTGCGCGCGACGCTCGCCAAGCCGGACCAGCCGGCGCTGATCGTCGGGCGCAACGGCACGCGGCTGACGGCGAGCCAGATCCGATCGCGCCTGAAGACGCGCGCGATCGAGGCCGGCATCAGCAGCCACGTGCATCCGCACATGCTGCGCCACTCCTTCGCCTCGCACCTGCTGCAATCGAGCGGTGACCTGCGTGCGGTGCAGGAGTTGCTCGGCCACGCGAACATCAGCACGACGCAGGTGTATACGAAGCTGGACTTTCAGCATCTCGCCAAGGTCTACGACGCGGCGCATCCGAGAGCGAAGCGCCGATGAGCGCCGGACTTTGTCTGCGGCACGGCGTTGCGCGCCTTCACATCGCTTCGCGATTTGAGCCTGCGCCGCAATGCGCGCCGAGCGCGCATTGTCAGCACTTGGCCAAGGTCTACGACGCGGCGCACCCGCGGGCGCGCAAGCGGTGAGCCTTGCGGCCTGTCGACCCCCGCTTTGACTGACACCTTTCGCCGGCACCTGCCCCCGAATTCCATGACCCGAGCCCGACGCTTCTGCGCCACCTTTTGCCTTGCGGCGTCCGCCCTGGCGCTGCCCGCGCTCGCGCAGGACGCGGCCTCCGCATTGCCCGCAGCAACGGCATCCGCGGCATCTGCCGCATCCTCGGCTTCCGCAGCGTCGCACGGCATCGCGCCCGCGACAGACGCCTGGCGCGCCGCACTGCCGCGCGATCCGGCCGCGGCGACGCAGGCCTATCTCGACCGCCTGTCGCCGCAGGCGCGTGCGAAGTCGGATGCCTACTTCGAAGGCGGCTACTGGCTGCAACTCTGGAGCCTGCTGCTCACGCTCGTGATCGCCTGGCTGCTGCTGCGCGCGCCGCCGGCACAGGCGGCGCGTCGCTGGTGCGCCAATCGCAGCCGGCGCGTCGCGCAGGTGGCGAGCTATGGCGCCTTCTACATCCTCGCCACCTGGCTCCTGACCCTGCCCTTCACGGTCTACCAGGACTTCGTGCGCGAGCACGAGTACGGGTTCGCGACGCAGGGCTTCGGCGCCTGGTTCGGCGAGCAATTGACGGGCCTGGGCATCGCGCTCGTCATCGGGCCCGTTTTCGTGCTTGCGATCTTTGCGGTGATCCGACGCGCGCCCGAACGCTGGTGGATCGGCGGGGCGATGGTCGCGATCGGCTTCCTGGTCGTCGCCCAGGTGCTTGCACCGGTCTTCATCCAACCGCTCTTCAACACCTACAAGCCGCTTGCCGATTCCCCGCTCAAGCGCCAGATCCTCGCGATGGCGCAGGCCAACGGCGTGCCCGTGGACAACGTCTACGAGGTCGACGCCTCGCGGCAGAGCACGCGCGTGAGCGCGAACGTGAGCGGCTTTCTCGGCACCGCCTCGATACGCCTGAACGACAACCTGCTGCGACGTACGTCGGATGCGCAGATCCGTGCCGTGATGGCGCACGAGATCGGCCATTTCACGATGAACCACATGGCCAAGACCTTGCTGCAATTCGGCCTCGTGATCGTCGCCGCGTTCGCTTTCGTCGCCTGGGCCGCGCGCGCACTGCTGCGCCGCTACGGCGAGCGTTGGCAGGTACGCTCGGTGCAAGAGGTCGGCAGCCTGCCGCTGCTTGGCGCGCTGTTCGCGACCGCGCTCTTTCTGGCAACGCCGCTGCTCAACACGATCGTGCGCACGATGGAGACCGAGGCCGACCACTTCGGGCTGAATCTGGCGCGCGAGCCCGACGGCATGGCCGAGGCGCTGCTTGCGGTTGCCGAGTACCGCAAGGCCGACCCCGGCGCGCTCGAGGAGATGCTGTTGTTCGACCATCCGAGTGCGCGCACCCGCATCTACAACGCGATGCGCTGGAAGGCCGACATGCAGCCCTCGCCTTGAAGACCGTCATCCTGCGCGAAGGCAAGGAGCGCTCGCTGCTGCGCGGGCACCCGTGGGTGTTCGAAGGCAGCGTGCGCTCGGGCCGCGCGGACGCCGGCGAGACGGTGCGCGTGCAGGCCGCCGACGGGCGCTTTCTCGCCTGGGCGGCCTACAGCCCGAGCTCGAGCATCCGCCTGCGTGCGTGGAGCTTCGACGAGGCCGAGCGCATCGATGCCGCGTTCTTCGAGCGCCGCATCGCCCGCGCGGTGGCGCTGCGCGGACGGCTCGCGGTGGCGAGCGACGGCGTGCGCCTGATCCATGGCGAAGCCGACGGCCTGCCGGGGTTGATCGTCGACCGCTACGCGGACACGCTGGTGGCGCAGTTCCTGTCCGTCGGCGCCGACCGGTGGAAAGCGACGATCGCCGATGCGCTGTGCCGCGCGAGTGGCGCGAGCCGTCTGTACGAACGATCGGATGCCAGCGTGCGCGCGATCGAGGGCCTCGTGCCGCAGACCGGCTGGCTGCGCGGCGATGGTGCGACCGAGGTGCCCATCCGCGAGCACGACTGGCGCTTCGATGTCGACATCGCGCACGGCCACAAGACGGGCTTCTATCTCGATCAACGCGACAACCGCAAACGCTTTGCCGATGTCGTGCGCCACTTTGGCCTGCGTCGCGTGCTCAACTGCTACTGCTTCACGGGCGGCTTCTCGGTCGCGGCGCTGTCGGCCGGCGCCGAGCACGTCACGAGCGTCGATTCGTCGGCGCCTGCGCTCGCGCGTGCCGAGGCCCATGTGCGGGTCAACGGCTTTGCAGCCGCGCGCCACGCGACGCTGGACGCCGACGTGAACGCGACGCTGCGCGCGCAGATCGAACGAGGCGCATCGTACGACGCCATCGTGCTCGACCCGCCGAAGTTCGCGCCGACCGCCGCCCACGCCGAGCGCGCCGCCCGTGCCTACAAGGACATCAACCGCCTCGCGCTCGGGCTGCTCGCGCCCGGAGGTGTGCTGTTCACGTTCTCATGCTCGGGGGGCATATCGGCCGACCTCTTCCACAAGATCGTCGCCGGCGCGGGCATCGATGCGGGGGTTGACGCAGCGATCCTGCAGCGGCTCGAGGAAGCGCCCGACCACCCGACGACACTGCGCTTTCCGGAAGGGCAGTACCTCAAGGGGCTTGCGCTGCTGAAGGCATAGAGCCCCGGCCGGGGACCCTCTGCATCAAAGGTCGCGCAGGCGCGGCCTCAGGCCGTGTACGGTGGCGGCAGCCCGATGCGGGTGTCGAACTTCGCGCGGTGCACGCTGAAGAACGCCTTGACGTTGCGCACGTTGGCGTCCTGCGTGAAGAGGCGCTGCACGAGCGCGTGATAGCCGGCCATGTCGGGCGTCTGCACGACGAGCACGATGTCCGGCCCCGGCGAGACGCGGTAGCACTGCTGCACGCAGGCATCGGCAATGACGCGGCTTTCGAAGGCGGCGAGGTGCTCCGCGCCCTGCCGGTCGAGCGTGATCTCGACGATCGCCGTCAGCCCGGCGCCGAGCCGGTCGGACGACAGCAGGGCGACGCGGCGCTCGATGACACCGGCGGCCGTCAGGCGCGCGACGCGCCGCAGGCAGGTCGCGGGCGACACATGGGCGCGCTCGGCGAGCGCCTGATTGGACAGGGACGCATCGTTCTGCAGCAAGTCGAGCAGACGCAGGTCGGTTGCATCGAGCTTGATCACGTCGTCGCTTTTGTTCATATCCATCTCTGTTGTGCAATATTTCACCGCCGCATATCTGTCGCGAAGCATTCTTTCATAAATAGAAGAATGTAGACAACATATTCCATCACCGCCTGCCTACGATCACGCCCTGATTCGAAGGACCCAGAGAAGGAACAACCCATGTGTGGCATCGTCGGCGCGGTCAGCACGCGCAATATCGTCCCCATCCTCGTCGAGGGCCTGAAGCGGCTCGAGTACCGCGGCTATGACTCCTGCGGCGTCGCGGTGCACGCGGGGGGTGAACTGCGCCGCGCGCGCAGCACCTCGCGCGTTGCCGAGTTGGACGCCCAGGTGCACAAGGATGCGATCGAAAGCGGCACCGGCATCGCCCACACGCGCTGGGCGACGCACGGCGCGCCGGCGGTGCACAACGCCCACCCGCACTTCTCGCACGGCGTGGGCGACGCGGCCGGCGCCCGCGGGCGCATCGCGCTCGTGCACAACGGCATCATCGAGAACCATGACGAGCTGCGCGCCGAGTTGCAGGCGCGAGGCTACCGCTTCGACAGCCAGACCGATACCGAAGTGATCGCCCATCTCGTCGACCACTGCTACGACGGCGACCTGTTCGAGGCGGTGCAGCAGGCAATGCAGAAGCTGCGCGGCGCATACGCGATCGCCGTGTTCTGCCGCGACGAGCCGCATCGCGTCGTCGGCGCGCGCGAAGGCTCGCCGCTCGTGCTCGGGCTGGCCGCCGACGGCGCGAACTTCATCGCCTCGGACGCAATGGCGCTCGCCGGCGTGACGGACCAGATCGTCTATCTGGAAGACGGCGACGCCGTCGATCTGCAGCTCGGCAAGACCTGGATCACCGGCCCCTCACCCGAGGGCGTGCGCAAGCCCGTCGAGCGCGAGGTGCGCACCGTCGTCGCGCACACCGGCGCGGCCGAACTGGGGCCGTACCGGCACTACATGCAAAAGGAGATCTTCGAGCAACCGCGCGCGATCGCCGACACGCTCGAAGGCATCGTCGGCATCACGCCCGAACTCTTCGGCGACGGCGCCTACCGCATCTTCAAGGAGGTCGACTCCGTCCTCATCATCGCCTGCGGCACGAGCTACTACGCGGGCATGACGGCGAAGTACTGGCTCGAAGGCATCGCGCGCATCCCGACCAATGTCGAAGTGGCGAGCGAATACCGCTACCGCGACAGCGTGCCCAACCCGCGCACGCTGATCGTCACCATCTCGCAGAGTGGCGAGACGGCGGACACGCTCTCCGCCCTCAAGCACGCCCGCGCCCTGGGCATGCCGCACAGCCTGACGATCTGCAACGTCGCGACGAGCGCGATGGTGCGCGAATGCGAACTCGCCTACATCACGCGCGCCGGCGTCGAGATCGGCGTCGCCTCGACCAAGGCCTTCACGACCCAGCTCGTCGGTCTCTTCCTGCTCACGCTCGCGCTGGCGCAGGTGCGCGGCCACCTGACCGAAGAGCAGGAAGGCGACCACCTGAAGTCGCTGCGCCATCTGCCCGCCGCGCTGCAAGGCGTGCTTGCACTCGAGCCGCAGGTGATTGCATGGTCCGAGGAGTTCGCGCGCAAGGAGCACGCCCTCTTCCTCGGCCGCGGCCGTCACTACCCGATTGCGCTCGAGGGCGCATTGAAGTTGAAGGAGATCAGCTACATCCACGCCGAGGCCTACCCCGCAGGCGAACTCAAGCACGGGCCGCTCGCGCTCGTGACGGCCGAAATGCCGGTCGTCACCGTTGCGCCGAACGACACGCTGCTCGAAAAGCTCAAGAGCAACCTGCAGGAAGTGCGCGCCCGCGGCGGCGAGCTCTACGTCTTCGCCGACGGCGACTCCCGCATCGAACCCGCCCCCGGCATGCACGTCATCCGCATGCCCGAACACTACGGCGCACTCTCCCCGATATTGCACGTCGTGCCGCTGCAGCTGCTCGCGTACCACACCGCCTGCGCGCGGGGCACCGATGTCGACAAGCCACGCAACCTCGCGAAAAGTGTGACGGTCGAGTGAGGGGCGAGCTCGGAATCTTTTTTGTGTGCGCGGGATACACAGTCGCTTACTCAAAACAATGGCGTGAACTGGCAAACAGAGTCACTTCCTCGAGGGCGCCGTTGCAAGAACATAGTTGCTTCCCGGCGCCAAGTGGATGCCGGAGGGTGGCGGGCTCTCACGGCTACAGTCAGGAACTCCAACGCCCTGACTCACCTTGCTGCCAAGCTGATGGCGCGGACAGGTGTGCCCAGCGACCTGCATTACCCGGTCGACGACGCGTGGATGGGCTTCGAGGACTGTCTGCCAATCGTTCGGCCGATGTAGCGCTCGAGCTCGCGCACCCCAGCAGCTGCGAGACCATTCGCGACGCCGAGAGGTTGACCGAATGCTGCTCAAAAGTGGTACTGACTCCTATACTGGACATACGCACAGCTCTCGACCTCGTACAGCGAAGGTGGGGGCCGTGTATTCACGGGTCTGCGCGGCTCGACAGTCGTCGTTCGAGGCGCTCGCGAGTTCGCTTCGACACTTGACCGGCCGCTAGTTTCTGCATGTGAGAATTCGGCGCCCAATGAAGAACCATGAGCACATGACGCATAAGTCAAACCACGAGACCGGCGCAGCGCGCCCAGCGGTTTCAGGTAGGCAGCTGACCTACGTGGACCTCTTTGCCGGGTGCGGCGGGTTCTCGCTAGGGTTGGAGTGGGCGGGGCTCAGGTGTTTGGCTGCCATCGACTTCAACGAGTCGGCCATCGACACATTCAAGCTGAACCACCCGGACGTGGCGCACGCCTTGGTCAAGGACTGTTGGCGCCAGCCGAAAATCGAGCCACTTTGAGAGCCGCGCCGACTGCGCGTGCTCATCGAGCGGCTGTACGGCGTGCGCTTCAGCCAAGTGCACGCTCGGCGCCATGGGCTTCAAAGCCAAAGCCCGAGCGCCGGGCCATCGAGCGGCGACGACCGCGGCTCTGAAGTGGAAGCAAGACCTGGCCGGCACTAAAAAACGCTGCCGCCCAGCACCGAGTGATCGTCTTCATCGACGAATCGGGCTTGTCCGAACGCCCCAACGGGTGCGCACCTGGGCGCCCAGCGGCAACGCCCGTGGTGCACTCCACTTCAACTGGAAGCACGTCCCTGGCCATCGCCGGGCTGACCCGCCGAATGGTTCTTGTTCCGGTTTCTACGACGGCGCGGTCAAGAGCGCGCAGATGTGGAGTTCCTCAGGCGCTGCGCGCGCAGCTCAAGCGCAAGCTGCTGATCGTCTGGGGACGGCGCGGCCCAGCACAAGAGCCGCATCGTGCGCGAATGTTCGACAGCACGGTCGGGCCGTCCAGATGGCGCTGCTGCCGGGTTACGCGCCCGGATTCAACCCGGTGGAGTACCCTGGGTTTGGCCTGCTGCCATCGCCAACTTCTGCCCGCGTTCGGACTGAACTGAAGACCACTGCGCGCAACAAGCCGCGCGCAGCGGCCAACACCGCCAATCGATCGTCACGCTTCGCTGTGGAAGCAGGCTGAGCTTCTCGGTGATGTCATGACTTACGTAAAGATCAATAGTTTCTGCATGTGAGAATTCGGCGCCCACGAAGAACCATGAGCATGACGCATAAGTCAAACCACGAGACCATGCAGCGCGCCCAGCGGTTTCAGGTAGCCACCTACGTGGACCCTCTTCTTTGCCGGGTGCGGCGGGTTCGCTAGGGCTGGAGTGGGCGGGGTCGCGTTTGCTGCTATCGACTTCAACGAGTCGGCCATCGACATTCGCTGAACCACCCGGACGTGGCGCACGCCTTTTGGTCAAGACCCCACGAAGTTCGGACCACAGCAACTGATGCGCTCATCGCGCCTGAGAGGGTGGACGTCTGGCAGTTGGGGTTCACCAAGGCTTCTCCAAGGTCTGCAGACGGTGCGAAACCATGGCGAGCGCCTGATTCACGACGCTCGTCGTGACCTCTATCAGGAGTTCCTCCGCGCCGAAGTACTAACAGCCGAAGGTCTTCATCATGGAGAACGGTGCCTGGCCTGCGCTCTGCGGCAGGGGGCGAGTTCTTCACACGTGTCCAGGTTGAGAGTCGGGAGCTCGGCTACCGCGTCATCCCGTATGAGGTCGAAGCTTGGCGGTTCGGTGTCCCGCAAAAGCGGATTCGGCAGCTTTTCATTGGCACCAGGCGTGAACTCCCGCTCTTCATTGCCGACCGCTACATCAGGCATACGCATGCGGGCATCGGAGAACCGGTTGAGGGTGGTTTGAAGGCCCCGGTAACACTCGGCGAGGCCATCGGGGACCTGCCGCCTATCTACGCAGGCGATAGCCGCTTTGAGCGCCAATACGACATTGAGCTTCGCAAGGCTCACGTAAAGCAATATGGGCGGCGGTACATCTACGACGTCCTGCATGTCCACAAGGCCAAGAAGCTAACCGCCTTCACTTCTCGACCGCACAGCCTACGGGACTTAGGGGACTTCTGTCGACTTCGCGAGGGCGAGAACAGCAGGCAGGCGCTCTCACGAGGGGAGAAGATGGCCTTCCCCTACGACCGCGAGAACTTCAAGGACCGGTATACGCGTCAGCATCGCGACGAGCTTTGCTCAACCGTCGTCGCGCATCTGAAGAAGGACGGGCTAATGTTCATTCATCCGACTCAGACGCGTTCACTGACGCCTCGCGAAGCCGCGCGAATTCAGAGCTTTCCTGACACGTTCACTCTCCCTCAGCAACCGACCAATTCCTTCGCCCAGGTTGGGAATGCGGTCCCGCCTCTAGTCGGCAAAGCAGTGGGGCTGGCTGTGATGGAGTACGTGACCGCAGCGGTGGATAGCGACCAAGTGGTGCCGAAGATGTCAGCCAATCTTCCGGTTGAACCGCACCGGGTTTCGAGGAGGCCTGTTGGCTTGAGTCAGACCGTGTTGGTCTGACTGTTTGGGGTTCGGACTTCCTCTCTTCTAGCCCCCCGCAGGGGCCGCCGGAGGCCCCCTGGTTGGGCCATGTACTCATGGTTCAACCCTCCTGCAGCGCCGCCGTTCGGGCGGGCTTCGTTGAGGCGGACCCTTGAGCTTGCTGGCGCCAGTAGTTTGCCTCGGCTTCTGCCGGCGGGATGTAGCCGATGGGTTCCAGCAAGCGATGGTGGTTGAACCACGAGACCCACTCCAGCGTGGCGAGTTCGACGGCCTCGCGCGTCTTCCACGGCCCGCGCCGGTGGATGATCTCGGCCTTGTACAGCCCGTTGATCGTCTCGGCCAGCGCGTTGTCGTAGCTGTCGCCGGTGCTGCCCACCGAAGGCTCGATACCGGCTTCGGCCAGCCGTTCGCTGTAGCGGATGGAGACGTACTGCGAGCCTCGATCGCTGTGATGCACCAGGTCGCCTTCACGCTCAGCACGCCGTGCATACAGCGCCTGCTCCAGCGCATCGAGCACGAAGTCGGTCTGCATCGAACTGCTCACCCGCCAGCCGACGATGCGCCGCGCGAAGACATCGACGACGAAGGCGACGTACACGAAGCCCTGCCAGGTCGAGACGTAGGTGAAGTCGGCCACCCACAGCTGGTTCGGCCGCTGGGCCTTGAATTGTCGATTGACGCGGTCCAACGGACACACCGCCTTGGCGTCGGGCACCGTCGTGCGTACGCCCTTGCCGCGGCGCACGCCTTGCAACCCGAGTCGCCGCATCAGACGCTCCACCGTGCAGCGCGCCACTGCCACGCCTTCGCGCAGGAGTTGCCGCCACACCTTGTCGGCGCCATAGACCCGCAGGTTCGCGTCGTACACGCGCTGCACCTGCGGCAGCAAGTTCGCGTCACGCTGCGCTCGCGCTGGCAGCAGCGCCGAATCACGCTGGCGGGCAGCGTGGCGCCGGTACGCCGACGGGGCAACCTGCAGCGCGCTGCAGATTGGCTCGACCCCCAGGCGAGTGCGATGCTCGTCGATGAAGGCGTTCACTTCCTGTGGTGGCGGTCGAGCTCCGCCTGGGCGAAATACGCGCTGGCCAACTTCAGGATCTCGTTGGTCTTGCGCAGCTCGCGGACCTCACGCTCCAGTTCCTTGATGCGCTGCTGCTCGGTCGTCGTGGCGCCAGGCCGCACGCCGCTGTCGCGCTCGCCTTGCCGCACCCACTTGCGCAGCGTCTCACCCGTGCAGCCGATCTTGCTGGCGATCGATTCGATCGCCGCCCACTGCGACGGGTACTGGTCCTTGGCGTCGAAGACCATGCGCACTGCACGCTCCTGGACCTCGGGGGAAAACTTCGGGGACTTCCTCATGGTGGCTCCATTCTCAATCGAAGGAGCCTCCTCAAAATCCGGGGCGGTTCAGTCGTCATACTTATCCCTCCCATGCTTGTTAGTCTTTTTATTCTGACTAACTACTTATCTCTTTCCATCCAAAAGATGGTGGATATGGTGCTTCCTGCGGCCACGACAAAGCCCTCAAGTCTTGCGACGAGAGGGCTTGAAGCGATTGCTATTGGGAAGCCACTGAGTGGCCGCCTAGATCGGGCGCGTCATTCGCCGCGCCCGATGACCGCCATCAACGCCTTGAGCGAAGTGGTCCCTGAAAAGGGTAAGCTTTCATTTGCTATCGACTAAGAGTCAACGCTTACCAAACATTGACGCGCGACAGCGCGTCCAATCCGGCGTGAAGTGCGTTCGACATTTGAACGATGCACAAAACAAACTGAAGATGTTCTGATGATCTGGCTGCGTTCTCGAACGCCTTGTGGCCTGACTTGAACATTTCAGAGTTCCCTGCGATTCGAACCATCTCGGTGAGGCGATTCTTTTGGCGAGGTGCGTTCAGTTGCTCACTTTCGAGTTCTAGCGTTCGCGTTGTCCCGTTCGCCAAAGGCGGGTCGGTTCGAACGCGGGGTTACGCATCACCGCAGCCAGCTTTAGGAGCGAAGCTCCTCTTGAACGAGCACCAAGTCGCCGCGGAGCCAGCCTCGATACCGATCTACGGACGGTCCACTAATGAGTTGAAAGCGAACTATGACCTCAGTGTCCGTTGTCTGTACTTGAAAGCTGTCCACTCTAGTCGCACTCTTCTCGACGAACTTGGCCTCGACAATCTTGAAGCCTGGTTGGGCGGTGAAGCGACGCTCAAAAGTCCGCTTGGTAGGATTGAACAGGCTCGGGTGTGCGTCGAGCGTTTCCGAGAGCGGGATGACTGTAGTTATTCGCTTCGGCTCTACAGGTGCCGAGGATCTAGGTATCGAGCCGGACACGTTGGGTAGATTAATGGGAACACTGGGATTGACTACGGTTACGTCGCCGGGCGGCTGTGCGGAGCGATTAGCAAGTTGAAGACTTGTCAGGCTGATGATGCCTATTGCAACAGAGAGCCCAGCAGTAATGATGGCTACGCGCTGACGCGTCGCGGCAAGCTGCTTGATACGAGGAAGGAATAGAAAGACGCCCAAAGTGATGACTGCACCTGCGAGGGCGGCGATGAATGAACTTACGGAGAGGAGTTCCATGCTTACTCTCCCGTCTCGGTGAACTTGCTGAGCAAGACGTTAACGGTCGACACCCA
>JAMLIM010000079.1 GCA_023954175.1 Rhizobacter sp. | reverse complement strand
TCCAGGTGCGCGGCGACGCCCGCATCGGCACGGCGCCGCCCTTCGGCGTCGAAGCGCAGCTCGCGCTTGCGCCGCGCGAGCTGACGGCGCGCGAGCGTGCGGCAGGCAATGTTGCGCCAGGCGAGCGGCAGGCCGACGGCGCCCTCGCCGGCTTCGATGCCACGCTGACGCTCGCGGGGCCGCTCGACACGCTCGCGCTGAAGGCGGACCTGCGTGGGTCCGGGCGGGTCCAGGGCGCAGCGGCGCAAGCGCTCGCGCTCGAAGCGACATTGAAGCCGTTTGCGCCCTGGCCGTTGGCGACGCTTGCCGCGCAGACGCAGGCGCTCGACCTCGCCGCCCTCTACAGCGGCGCGCCGCGCACCGCGCTGAGCGGCAACGTGACCGTGGACAGCGTCGCATCGGATCGGCCGGCGACGGTCGAGGTGAAGCTCGACAACGCGCGCGCCGGGCGCAGCGACGAGGGGTTGCTGCCGGTGCGATCGCTACGCGCCGAACTGCGCGCCCGGCCGGACGATGTCGAACAGGTCGAGATCCGGCAGCTCGCGCTCGAGCTCGGCACGCTGCGCCAACGCGCCGGCAGCATCAGCGCGACCGGGCACTGGACGCCGTCGCGCGCCGCGCTCGACGCAAGCTTCACGGGCATCGCACCGCAGGCGCTCGACGCCCGCGCGCCGCCGATGCGTCTGGGCGGCAGCGCCCGCCTTCAGGCGGACGGCTGGTTCGCGCCGAATGGCACGACCGCGGCGCCGCAGAGCGAACCGACGCTGACGCTGCGCGGCCGCATCGATGGCGAATTGCCCCAAGGCGGGCAGACGCACGAGGTGCAACTCGAGCTCGACGCAACCGCGACGCCGCGGCGCATCGTGCTGCGGCAGGCGGCGCTGCAGGCAGGCGCGGCGCGCGCCGCGCTTGCCGGGCAGGCACAGCAGCAGGCGCAGGGCGGCTGGCAGGTCAAGGGCGGCGGCCAGATCGAACAGTTGAACCCGGCGCTCTGGTGGCGGGGCGCGGAGGGCTCGGCGTGGCAGCGCGGCGCGCACCGGCTCAACGGCAGCCTCGACATCGACCTGCTCGTCCCGGCCAACGCCGCTGCGATGACGCTTGCGCAACTCGCGCGATCGCAGGGCCAGGCGACGCTGCGCATCACCGACAGCGAGCTCGCCGGCACGCCACTTTCGGGTGAACTGACGTTGCGCGGCGAGGGCGCGGCCGGGCTGGACCTGCGCGGCCAGCTTGCGCTGGCAAGCGCCAGCGTGGGCCTGCAGGGTCGCTTCGCGGCCGACGCCAACGATCATTGGGACATCGAATTGCATGCACCCGACCTCGCGCCGCTGGCACCCGTGCTGCAACTCGCGCAGGCCGCAGGCGTTGCGAAGCCGGCGCTCGCCGGTGCGCTCGACGCCACGACGCGCATCGACGGCCGCTGGCCGACGATGCGCAGCCAGGGCAGCCTGACGCTGAACGACGCGCGGCTCGGTGATGCGCGGCTGGCGCATGCTGCGGCGCGCTGGACCCTCGGCACCCTGCCGCAGGCGCCGCTCGATCTGAAGATCGAGCTGACGCAGGGCAGCGTCGGAGTGCGCAAGCTCGACAGCCTGACGCTCGCGCTGCAGGGCACGACGGCCGAGCATCGCCTTGCGATCGATGCCGCCAGCCCGGTGCGCCCGCCCCTCTGGTTGGACGCGTTGCATGGCGCCGCACCAGGGGCCGCGCCATCGACCGGCACGCGCGCGGAGCTGCGCGCCAAGGGAGCGCTGAAGCTCGACCTCGACTGGCAGCAGCCCGCGCAGTGGAGCCTGCAACTGCAGCAGCTCGAGGCGCTGCGCCGTGGCGGCACGCTGAAGACGCCCTGGTTCAGCGCCAAGGGATTTGATGTCGTCGCGCGCTACGACCCGCTGACGCGCAGCCCGCAGCTTGACCTCAGCGCCGGCCGCGCCGAGTTGACGAACATGGCGCTGCGCTGGACTGCGCTGCGCTGGCGCGGCGGCGAAACGCCGGCGCTCGATGTTCAGGCGGAGGTCGAGCCCTTCCGCGTGGCGCCGCTGATGGCGCGGATGCAGCCCGAGTTCGGCTGGAGCGGGGATCTCGTCGTCGGCGGCAAGATCGACATCCACAGCGCGCCGGGCTTCGTCGCCGACATCGAGTTCGGCCGCCGCAGCGGCGACCTGAGCGTGACCGACGAGGTCGAAACGCACAAGCTCGAGCTGACCGACCTGCGCATCGCGCTCGATGCCAGGGACGGCGTCTGGCATTTCACGCACGCGCTCGCCGGCCGCACGCTCGGCGCGATGGCCGGCGCGGCGACCGTGCGCACCGACGCGCGCGCGATCTGGCCGCCCGCGGATGCGCCGCTGCAGGGCGTGATGGAACTGCGCATCGACGACCTCGCCGCCTGGGGCGCCTGGGTGCCGGCCGGATGGCGCCTGCGCGGCGCGCTGCACGCCAGCGCATCGCTCGGCGGCCTCTTCGGTGCGCCCGAGTTCACCGGCAAGGTCGAGGGCAGCCGCCTGGGCCTGCGCAACCTGCTCGAAGGCATCGACCTGAACGAAGGCGAACTCGAGATCGCACTGCAGGGCGACACCGCCAAGATCGTCAAGCTGCAGGCGCGCGGCGGCGACGGCAAGCTGGAGGTGAGCGGCGGTGCGACCTTCGGCGAGAGCCCGCGGGCGACGGTGCGGGTGGTCGCCGACAAGCTGCTGGTGCTCGGGCGCGTCGATCGCCAGATCGTCGCCAGCGGGGACGCGACGCTCAAGCTCGAACCGAAGCGGCTTGCCGTCACGGGCCATGTCAACATCGACAAGGGATTGTTCGATCTGAGCCGCGGTGACGCGCCGACGCTCGCGAGCGACGTGACCGTGTTGCGCGAGCCGACGCCCGAGCAGGTGCTGGCCGGGCCGACCGCAGCGGCCGGCGGGCGCGAGGTCGACGTCGAGCTCATGCTCGACCTCGGCAAGTCGCTGCGGCTGCGCGGCCGCGGCCTCGACACCTTGCTGCGCGGCGAGCTGAAGCTCACCACACCCGGCGGCCGCCTGGCGCTGCACGGCACCCTGAACGCGACCCGGGGCACCTACGCCGCCTACAACCAGAAGCTCGAGATCGAGCGCGGCGCGGTGATCTTCAACGGCCCGCCCGACAACCCGCGGCTCGACATCCTCGCGTTGCGACCGAACCTGGACATACGCGTGGGTGTCGCCGTCACCGGGACGGCGGCGGCGCCGCGCATCAGCCTCTACTCCGAACCCGATCTGCCTGACAACGAGAAGTTGTCGTGGCTCGTGCTCGGCCGCGCGCCGGACGGGCTCGGCGGGTCCGACATCGCGCTGCTGCAGGCCGCCGCCGCCGCATTGCTCGCCGGCGAGGGCGAATCGCCAAGTGCCCAGTTGACGCAGCTGATCGGGCTCGACACGCTGTCGGTGCGCCAGACCGAAGGCGACGTGCGCGACACGGTGGTGAGCGTCGGCAAGCAACTCAGCCGCCGCTGGTACATCGGCTACGAACGCAGCCTGAGCTCGACCGCCGGCAACTGGCAGCTGATCTACCGCCTCGCCCAGCGCTTCACGCTGCGCCTGCAGACCGGGATCGACAACTCGATCGACCTGATCTGGACCTGGCGCTGGGACTGAGGTCGGAAAGGATTCATCTGGCGGCCCCGCCAGGAATCGAACCTGGATCTGCCCCTTAGGAGGGGGCTGTTCTATCCATTGGACTACAGGGCCTGTAGGGCGGAATTGTGCAGCACCCCTCGCGGCACGATTCGGCGCATCGCTCAGCGTCGTTCCGGGCGTCAGGCGCGGGGCGCGCGTTCGCGCATGGCGCGCGACAGCAGCAGCACCGGGATCAGGCCGACGGCGACGATCGCGATCGACGGCAGCGCCGCTTCGCCGAGGCGCTCGTCGCGTGCGAGCTGATAGGCGACGACGGCGAGCGTATCGCTGTCGAACGGGCGCAGCAGCAGCGTCGCGGGCAGTTCCTTCATGACGTCGACGAACACCAGCAGCGCGGCGGCGAGCGCGGACCGCCTGAGCAGCGGCACGTGCAGCTCGAAGAACATGCGCCGCTGCGGCACGCCGAGCAGGCGCGCGCTCTCGTCGACACTCAACGGCACACGCGCGTAGCCGGCCTCGACCGACTGCAGTGCGACGGCCGAGAAGCGCACCAGATAGGCATACATCAGGCCGAAGGCAGTGCCGGTGACGAGCGCCGTCGTGCCGGCGCCGGGTGCGACCGCCTGCAGCCAGCCGACGGGCAGCAGGATGCCGACCGCGATCACCGCGCCCGGCACCGCGTAGCCGAGCGCGACGACGCGTGTCGCGAAGTTCAGCAGGCCGCCGCGCCGGGTGCGCGCGGCGAACGCGAGCGTGAGCGACAACGCGACCGCGAGTGCGGCGGCCATCAGCGCGAGGCGCAGGCTGGTCCAGCCCCAGTCGGCGAAGCGCGACCAGGCGGCGGCGTCGAGCGCGCCCGCATCGTGGGCCTCGATCACGACGAGCCGCAGCAGCACGGCCACCGGCAGCGCGAAGCCGAGCAGCACCGGCAGCAGGCACAGGGCAAACGCGAACGCGGCGGATGCGCCCTGCAGTTCGATCGGGCGCGCCTCCGCGCCGTGCGCGGCGCCGCGCCCTCCGGTCGCAAAGCGCAGGCGGCGCTGCGCGCGCCGCTCGAGCCACATCAGCAGGGCGACACCGGCGAGCAGCACCGACGCCAGCTGCGACGCCGCAATGCTGTCGTTCATGCCGAGCCAGGCGTGGTAGATGCCGGTCGTCACGGTCGTGAGGCCGAAATAGGACACGACGCCATAGTCGGCGAGCGTCTCCATCAGCGCGAGGGCGACGCCGGCGGCGAGCGCCGGGCGCGCGAGCGGCAACGCCACCTCGCGCACGCGCCGTGCGCTGCCGGCGCCGAGCAGGCGCGCCGCCTCCATCAGCGGCACTGCGCGCTCGCCGAGCGCAGCGCGCGTCAGCAGGTAGACGTAGGGATAGAGGCACAGGATGAACAGCGCGACGGCGCCCGGCAGGCTGCGCACGTCGGGCCACAGCGCGCCCTGCGCGCCGGTGAGTTCGCGCAGCGCCATCTGCAGCGGGCCGCTGAACTGCAGGAAATCGGTGTAGGCGTAGGCCAGCACATAGGCCGGCATCGCGAGCGGCAACAGCAGCGCCCACTCGAAGACGCGCCGCAGCGGAAAGTCGAACAGCGTCACCGCCGCGGCCGTCGCGCCGCCGAGCAGCGCAACACCGATCGCGACGCCGAGCGCGAGCAGGCCCGAATGCCACAGGTACTCGGGCAACACGGTCTGCCATTGGTGCTGCAGTGTCGCCAGGCTCTCGGCGTCGAACACGAGCCACGAGCCGAGCACGCCGAGCACCGGCACGGCGAGCAGCAGACACAAGAGGGTGACGGCGCGCAGCATGAAGGAAGCAGTTCAGTGCGCGCGCAGGCGACACGCCGGGGGCGCTGTATGGCGGCCTGCCCGATGGCGCGCCAGGCCGCGCATCTTGCAGCGCATCTCGCAGCGCATCGGGTCGCGCCCCCGGCAGCGCCTCCAGCAGCGCGACCCAGCCATCAACGCCTCATCGCCGTGCAGACGCCGCCACCACAGATGAGAACTGTTTTCATTTGAATGCGTATCATACGGAGCATGTTTCTTCAGCTCGAACAGGTCTCGATCACCTACCCCGGCGCGAGCGCGAAACCGGCGGTGGACAACGCCTCGCTCGTCCTTGCGGCGGGCGAGATCGGCGTGCTGATCGGGCCCTCGGGCTGCGGCAAGACGTCGCTCTTGCGCGCGATCGCCGGCCTCGAGCGCCTCGCGCAGGGGCGCATCGCGATCCGCGACGAGACGCTTGCAGACGCCCGCAGCAACGTGCACCGCGCGCCCGAGTCGCGCCGCATCGGCATGGTGTTCCAGGACTACGCGCTCTTCCCGCACCTGAGCGTTGCGCGCAATGTCGCCTTCGGCATCGCCCACCTGTCGCGCGACGAGCGCGAGCGGCGCGTGGCCGAGGTGCTCGATCTGGTCGGGCTCGGCGCCGTCGCGCAACGTGCGCCGCACCAGTTGTCGGGCGGGCAGCAGCAACGCGTCGCGCTCGCCCGCGCGCTCGCGCCGCGGCCGCGCCTGCTGCTGCTCGACGAGCCGTTCTCGAACCTGGACGTCGACCTGCGCGAGCGCCTCGCGCAGGAGCTGCGCGCGATTCTCAAGGCCAGTGCGACGACGGCGCTGTTCGTCACGCACGACCAGCTCGAAGCCTTTGCCGTCGGCGACAAGATCGGCGTCATGCGCGACGGCCGTCTGCTGCAATGGGACGACGCCTACACGCTGTACCACCGCCCGGCGTGTCGCTTCGTCGCCGAGTTCATCGGGCACGGCGTGTTCGCGCCGGCGCGCATCGTGGCGTCGGCCGCCGGCCCGGTCGTGCGCACCGGGCTCGGCGACCTGATCGATGCCGCCGAATGCCCGCTGCCCGACGCCTATCCGGAGGGCGTCTGCGACGTGCTGCTGCGCGCCGACGACATCGTTCACGACGACGCCGCGCCCGCGCGCGCCTGCATCGAGCGCAAGGCGTTTCGCGGGTCGCAGTTCCTCTACACGCTGCGGCTTGCGAGCGGTGAGCGCGTGCTGGCGCAGGTGCCTTCGCATCACGACCATCAGGTCGGCGAATGGATCGGCATCCGCGCCGAGGTGGACCACGTCGTCACCTTCGGGCGCGAGGCGGCGCCGGCGGCCTGAGGGCGCGCCGACTGCATCGGCCGGGCGCGGGCATGGCCTGCTGCCTAGCCGGCTCGACCTACTTGTAGCCGACCTCGTCGAGCAGCCGCTGCACCTTCACCTGGTTCATCCCGATCACGGAGACGGGCAGCGTGTCGGCCTTGAACGGCCCCATCGCATCGAGCGCGGGGTTGGCGATTCTGATGCCCTTGACCGCCGGCCACTCGTTGTTGCCATCGGCAAAGTGGCGTTGCGCGTCGTCGCTCGCCAGGTACTCAAGGAAGCGCACGGCCTCCGCGTGGTGCTTCGCATGCCGGGCGACGGCGCCGCCGGCGATGTTGACGTGCGTGCCCCAGTCCGCCTGGTCCGGGAACACCATGGCGATCTTCTCGACCACCGCGCGGTCCTCGGGCTTCGTCGAGCGCATCAGCCGCGCCAGGTAGTAGGAGTTCGTCACCGCCACCTGACACTCGCCGCTCGCGACGGCGCGAATCTGGTCGGTGTCACCCCCCTTCGGGGCGCGCGCCATGTTGGCGACGAGGCCGGCAAGCCAGGCGCGGGTCTTCGCCTCGCCCATGTGTTCGAGTTGCGCGCCGAAGAGCGACAGGTTGTACGGATGCGAGCCCGAGCGCGTGCACACCTTGCCCTTGTTCACCGGGTCGGCGAGTTTGGCGTAGGTGTCGACATCGGTGCGCTCGACGCTCGCCTTGTTGTAGACGATGACGCGCGCGCGGGTCGAGAAGCCGAACCATTGCGACCCCTCGCCGCCATCCTTGCCGCGCAGCGACGCCGGGATGCGTGCATCGAGCTGCTTGGACGCGACCGGCTGAAAGAGCCCATCCACCTCGGCGCGCCACAGGCGCGATGCATCGACGAGCAGCACGACATCGGCCGGGCTCGCGCTGCCCTCGCTCTTGAGGCGCGCCAGCACGGCGGCGTCATCGGCGTCGATGCGCCGGATCGGGATGCCTGTCGACTGGGTGAACGCGGCGTAGAGCGCCTCGTCGGACGCATAGTGGCGTGCGCTGTAGATGTTGAGCTCGCGCTCCTGCGCCGTTGCGGACAACGCAAGAATGGCCAACCCGGCGGCGGCCAGTGTGCGCAGCGTTTTCGTGATTTTCATTTACCCTCCGTTGCAGACGATGGGCGAAGCATATCATTGAATGCGAATGAGTCGCATTGCTATATATCAAGGTTGCGCCTCGGCTTCAGCGTCCGTCCGCCGCGCCTCGGGGGCGCTCTGATGCGGCGCAGATTAAGCGCGGGTTAGGAAATGGCACGCGCAGCGCCAGCCAGTCGCCCATCCCCGCGGCAGATGCAACTTTCCGGCCCTTATGCGACTCCACCGACGAAGCCGGATTACATATACTGGTCTACTACCCTCTATTTCTAGAAGCGGGATCTTCATGAGTTCGAAATGGAAAGTCAGCGGCTGGATCGCGGTCGGCGTCGTCGCCGGAGCGCTGGGCGCGATACAACTGCAGGCGATTGCGCGCAACTCGGTTGCGCAGCTCCCGCTCGAAGAGCTGCAGCAGCTCGCTGCCGTGTTCGGCATGGTGAAGTCGGACTACGTCGAGCCGGTCGACGAGAAAAAGCTCATCAATGACGCGATCGCCGGCATGGTGGCCGGGCTCGACCCGCACTCGCAGTATTTCGACAAGAAGTCGTTCAAGGAATTCCGCGAAGGCACGACCGGCAAGTTCGTCGGTGTCGGCATCGAGATCGGCATGGAAGACGGCCTCGTCAAGGTCATCTCGCCGATCGAAGGCACGCCCGCGTTCCGCGCCGGCCTCAAGAGCGGCGACCTGATCACGAAGATCGACGACTCGGTCGTCAAGGGCCTGACGCTCGACCAGGCGGTGAAGAAGATGCGCGGCGACCCGAACACCAAGGTCACGCTGACGATCTTTCGCAAGTCCGAGAGCCGCAGCTTCCCGGTCACGATCACGCGCGAGGAGATCCGCCAGCAAAGCGTGCGCGCCAAGTTCATCGAGCCCGGCTACGCCTGGGTGCGCGTGAGCATCTTCCAGGACCGCACGGTCGAGGACTTCGCGCGCAAGCTCGAGGAGCTCTACAAGCAGGACCCGAAGATCAAGGGCATCGTGCTCGACCTTCGCAACGATCCGGGCGGCCTGCTCGAGGGTGCGGTCGCGATCTCGTCGGCCTTCCTGCCGGGCGACGCCGTCGTCGTGACGACCAATGGCCAGATCAGCGACAGCAAGTCGACCCTGAAGGCCTCGCCCGAGTACTACATGCGGCGCGGCGGCACCGATCCGCTCAAGCGCCTGCCGGAGGCGATCAAGCGGGTGCCGCTGATCGTGCTCGTCAACGAGGGCTCGGCATCGGCGAGCGAGATCGTCGCCGGCGCATTGCAGGATCACAAGCGCGCCACGATCATGGGTGCGCAGACCTTCGGCAAGGGCTCGGTGCAGACGGTGCGCCAGCTCTCGCCCGACACGGCGCTCAAGATCACGACCGCGCGCTACTACACGCCGTCGGGCAAGTCGATCCAGGCCACGGGCATCGTGCCCGACGTCATGATCGACGAGACGGCCGAGGGCAACGTGTTCTCTGCGCTGCGTGTGCGCGAGGCCGATCTGGACAAGCACATCACCAGCGGTCAGGGCCCGGAGCAGGAAGACAAGGCGCGCGAGAAGTTGCGCGAGGAAGCACGCAAGAAGCTCGAGGAGGAGATCGCGAGGAACGCCCTGCCCAAGCCGCTGCCGGAGTTCGGTTCGGACAAGGACTTCCCGCTGACGCAGGCGCTCAACCGCCTCAAGGGCCAGCCGGTGCTCGTCTCCAAGACGATGGTCGAGCGCAAGCCCGAGACGACGACGAACTGAAAGCGGCCGATCCCGGTCGCCACCAACGCCCGCGCGATCCGCGGGCGTTGTCCTTTGCAGACGCGCCGCCTGCATCTGCCGCCTGAATTTGCCGCCCGCTTTTGCCGATATGCTGCTGCGATGAACGACAACCAGTTGCTGCGCTATTCGCGCCACATCCTGCTCGATGACATCGGCATCGAAGGACAGCAACGCATCCTCGCCGGGCGTGTGCTCGTGATCGGCGCCGGCGGTCTCGGCTCCCCGGTTGCGCTCTACCTCGGCAGCGCCGGCGTCGGCAGCATCACGATCGTCGATGCGGACACGATCGATCTGACCAACCTTCAGCGCCAGATCGCGCACCGCCTCTCGCGCGTCGGGCAGCCGAAGGCCCAATCCGCGGCGCGCAGCATCGGCGAGATCAACCCCGACGTGCGCGTTAACGCACTCGAGCTGCGCGTCGACGCGGCGTCGCTCGTCGAATTGGCCGGACAGGCCGATGTCGTCGTCGACTGCAGCGACAACTTCGCGACGCGTCATGCGGTCAACGCCGCCTGCGTGCGGCAGGGCAAGCCGCTGGTGTCCGGCGCCGCGATCGGCTTCGACGGCCAGGTGTCGGTCTACGACGCGCGATCGGGGCCATGCTATGCCTGCGTCTTCCCGCCCGAAGCGGCGTTCGAGGAGGCGCAATGCGCGACGATGGGTGTCTTCGCGCCCCTCGTCGGCGTCATCGGCACGGTGCAGGCGGCCGAGGCGCTCAAGCTGCTCGCAGGCATCGGCTCGTCACTCGCGGGGCGGCTGCAGATGCTCGACGCGCGCACGATGACGTGGAGCGAGATCAATGTCGTCCGCCAACCGGGCTGCGCGGTGTGCGGCACCCTCGACGCGGCGCCGCAGGCGCAGCCGCCGGCCAGTTAAGCTCTGGGCTCGATCAATACGGACGACCGCATGGACAAGCGCAAGAATCTGACGGCGCGCAACTTCCCGAGCGCACAGCAGGAGGCCAAGGGTGTCACCTCGCTCGAGCGCTACGACGGGCCGGAGAGCTCGTACCGCCTCGCGTTCACGGACACGGAATTCCTGCTGCGCGAAGAACTGCGCCCGGTGCGCATGCAGCTCGAGTTGCTCAAGCCCGACCTGGTGCAGGCCGAACAAGGCATCGTCTCGACGATCGTCATCTACGGCAGCGCTCGCATCCTGGCGGCCGATGTCGCCGCCCGGCAGTTGCGCGACGCGCAGGCCAGTGGCGACGCGAGGGAGATCAAGCGGGCCGAGCAGCAGGTGCTGATGTCGCGCTACTACGAAGAGGCGCGCAACTTCGGCGCGCTCGTGACGCGCAAGTCACGCGAGCTCGAGACGCCGATCTACATCGTCACCGGCGGTGGCCCCGGCGTCATGGAGGCCGGCAACCGCGGCGCCCACGAGGCAGGCGGCAGAAGCATCGGCCTCAATATCGTGCTGCCGCACGAGCAGGCGCCCAACCCCTACATCACGCCCGAGTTGTGCTTCCAGTTCCACTACTTCGGCCTGCGCAAGATGCACTTCCTGATGCGCAGCATCGGCCTCGTGTGCTTCCCGGGCGGCTTCGGCACGCTCGACGAATTGTTCGAGTCGTTGACGCTGATGCAGACCGGCAAGTGCCGACGCAGCCCGATCATGCTCTTCGGGCGCGAGCACTGGTCGCGCCTGATCAACTTCGATCTGCTCGTCGAGACCGGCATGATCAGCCCGCAGGACATCGATCTCTTCCATTTCGTCGAAACCGCGGAGGAGGCGTGGGAGGTTCTGGCCGCCGAGTACGGCTTCGACCTGCCGGAAACGCAGACTGGCGACTTCGCGCTCGACATCTGAGCCTTGCAGCGCCGCACGCCCGCGTGAACACCACCTCGCCTCCGACCCTCAGCCTGATCGGCGCACCGACCGACATCGGTGCCGGCTCGCGCGGCGCCAGCATGGGCCCGGAGGCCTTGCGCGTCGCGGGCATCCAGCGGGCGCTCGAGGCGCATGGCATGACGGTCGTCGATCTTGGCAACCTGAGCGGCCCGATCAACCCCTGGCTGCCGCCGGTCGACGGCTATCGCCACCTCGACGAGGTCGCGACCTGGAACCAGACGGTTCACGAAGCGGTGTATGCGGAGCTCAAGGCAGGACGCCTGCCTGTCCTGCTCGGTGGCGACCACTGCCTTGCGATCGGCTCGATCAGCGCCATTGCGCGCCACTGCCGCGAGGCGCGCAGGAAGCTGCGCGTGCTGTGGCTCGACGCGCACGCCGACTTCAACACCCACCTGCTGACGCCGAGCGGCAACACGCACGGCATGCCGGTCGCCTGCCTGTGCGGCAACGGCCCGCAGGCGCTGACCGGGATCGGCGGCACGACGCCCGCGATCAACCCGAAGTGGGTGCGCCAGATCGGCATCCGCAGCGTCGACGCGGGCGAGAAGCGCCTCGTGCATGAGGCCGACCTCGAAGTCTTCGACATGCGCTACATCGACGAGATGGGCATGCGCCAGGCGATGGAGCTCGCATTGGCGACGATCGACACCAACACGCATCTGCACGTCAGCTTCGACGTCGACTTCCTCGATCCGGATATCGCGCCCGGCGTCGGCACCACCGTCAAGGGCGGGCCGACCTACCGCGAAGCGCAACTCTGCATGGAGATGATCGCCGACACCGGCCGCCTCGCGTCGCTCGACGTGATGGAACTCAACCCCGCGTTCGACGACCACAACCGCACCGCCGAAGTCGCGGTCGATCTGATCGAGAGCCTGTTCGGCAAGTCGACGTTGATGCGCAAGTAGCGCAGCAAGCGCGCGAGGCGGGCGCTCCGCTCGCGTGCGCAATTCACGCAACGCCCACCGCAATCGGGGGCTGCCCCGCACCTGGGGGATGGTTGCGCCGTGGCCGGTTTCCTACGATGGGTCATCCCGTCACCGAGAGACCTCGAAATGAAATTCACGCACGTCGCCATCGCCGCCACCCTCGCCGTCGGCGCCCTCACGGCGCAGGCCGCCGATCCGACGGCCTCGCTCGACAAGTCCTTCGCCGAGTACACCGGCAGCGGCCCGATCGGCAACAACAACCTCAACATCAACACCTTCTACTGGATGTTCGAGAGCAGCGGCACCTACGCCGGCCAGGCCGTCAACTCCTGGTTCCTGATCTGGGACCCGACGAGCGCGCGCGTCAAGGGCAGCGTCAGCTTCGATGCGCCGATCCTGTTCGTGCATGACGACAAGGCAGAACTGGTCGCCACCTCGAGCTTCGGCAAAGCCGGCGTCACCTACGACTATCGCAACAGCCTCGTCGGCCTGGAAGCCGGCGACAAGGCCGGTACCAGCTTCGCCGGATCGACGCTCACGCTCAACTGGAACGCCAGCAATCCGGGCGACCACGTTCGCGTCATGACCGCCGTGCCGGAACCGCAGACCTATGCCCTGATGGCCGCCGGCCTGGGCATCGTGGGCTGGTTCGCACGCCGCCGCCGCGCCGACTGAACGCGACCGCGCTGAGTCAGATCCGGGGCCGCCTCGCGCGGCCCTGCTTGCGTCGGGCGAGCAGCGAAACTCACCGCGGCGGTGCGTTCGCGTCGCGCCCGCTGCTTGCAGTCTGCTGGCGGCGCGTCTCTACCCCGACGCGGCTTGCGCCAGGTCGCGCGCGAGCCGGTTGTGCCGCTCGATCAGGCGCGGCAGTTCGAGCGTCGTGAGTCGCCCGTCGCGCACGACGACGCGGCCGTTGACGATGCTGTGGCGCACCTGCGGCACGTGGCAGAAGAAGAGCGCGGCGAGCGGGTCGTGGTGGGCGCCGGCGATGCCGATCTCGTCGAGCGGGATCGTCACGATGTCGGCCGCCATGCCGGGCGCGAGCGCGCCGATGTCGTCGCGATGCAGCACTTTCGCGCCGCCGAGGGTGGCGATCTCGAGGACTTCGCGCGCGCTCAGCGCCGACGGCCCCTTGACCGGCCCGTGTGCGACGCGCTGCAGCAGCAGCGCGAGGCGCGCCTCGCCGAGCATGTGCCCGCTGTCGTTGCTCGCCGAGCCGTCGACCGCGATCGATACCGGCACGCCGGCGTCCCGCATCGCGCGGACCGGCGCGATGCCCGAGGCGAGGCGCATGTTCGACCCCGGGCAATGCGCAACGCCGGTGCCGGTGCGCGCAAACAGCGCGATGCCGGCGGCGTCGAGCTTCACGCAGTGCGCATGCCAGACGTCGGGGCCGACCCAGCCGAGTTGTTCGGCGTACTCGGCCGGCGTGCAGCCGAACTTCTCGCGCGTGTAGGCGATGTCGTTGTCGTTCTCGGCGAGGTGGGTGTGCAGTGACACGCCATGCGCGCTTCCAAAGGACCGCGCGAGCAGTGCCGCATCCCGCATCAGCTCGCGGCTGACCGAGAACGGCGAGCACGGCGCGACGACGATGCGCAGCATCGCGAAGCGTGCCGGGTCGTGCCAGCGTTCGATCAGGCGCTGCGTGTCCGCGAGGATCGCCGGCTCGCGCTCGACCACGCTGTCGGGCGGCAACCCGCCCTGGCTCTGGCCGACGCTCATCGAACCGCGCGCAGCGTGAAAGCGCATGCCGATCTCTTGTGCCGCCTCGATGCTGTCGTCGAGGCTGACACCGTTCGGGAAGATGTAGAGGTGATCGCTCGTCGTCGTGCAGCCCGACAGCAGCAGCTCGGCCATCGCCGTCTGCGTGCTCACGCGCACCATCTCCGGCGTCAGCCCGGCCCAGATCGGGTACAGCGTCTGCAGCCACTTGAAGAGCTCGCAGTCCTGCGCCGGCCCGATGACGCGGGTCAGCGTCTGGTACATGTGATGGTGCGTGTTGACGAGGCCGGGGATGACGACCTGGTCGCGCGCGTCGATCACCTCGTCGGCTGACGCCGGCAGTTCGGCACTGGCGCCGACGGCCTCGATCACGTTGTCGCGCACGAAGACCGCGCCGTCGGCGATCTCGCGCCTTGCCGCGTCCATCGTGACGAGCAATCGGGCGTTGCGGATCAGCAGCGTCGGCATGGTCGGGGACCGAGCGGCAGGCCGAACCGATTCGGCGCCGGGCCGCCCCAAGCCGATTCGGCGCCCCTCGCCCCGCCCGCGGGACGGCGACGCCGAAGGCGTCTTGGGGCCGTCATCTAGTGCGCCTCGGCCGCCTTCGCGGCCTCGATCGAGCCCGCCGCATCACCCTTCGCGCCGTTGAAGAACAGGTTGAGCAACACGGCAGCGATCGAGGTCAGGAGGATGCCCGATTCGAGCAGCGGGTGCAGTTCATGCGCCATCTGCTGCATCCAGCGCGGCGCGACCAGCGGAATCAGCCCGAATCCGATCGCGAGCGCGACGATGTACAGGTTGTGGCGATTCCCCTTGTAGTCCACGGTGGACAGGATGCGGATGCCGGTGGCCGCGACCATGCCGAACATCACGAGCCCGGCGCCGCCGAGCACGAACTGCGGGATCGCCTCGACGAGCGCACCCATCTTCGGCAACAGGCCGAGCAGGATCATGATGATGCCGCCGGCGACCGTCACGTAGCGGCTGCGCACGCCGGTGACGCCGACGAGGCCGACGTTCTGCGAGAAGCTGGTGTACGGGAAGGTGTTGAAGATGCCACCGATCAGCGTGCCCAGGCCGTCGGTGCGCAGGCCGGCCGCGAGCTCGGGCTGGCTGACCTTCTTGCCCGTGATGTCCGACAACGCCAGGAACATCCCGGTCGACTCGATCATGACGACGATCATCACGAGCGACATCGTCAGCACCATGACCGGGTCGAAGGTCGGCATGCCAAAGGCGAGCGGCGTGACGATATCGACCCAGGCGGCCTTGCCGACCTTGTCGAAGTTCATCTGGCCCATGCCGAAGGCCAGGATGCAGCCGGCGATGATGCCGAGCAGCACCGAGATGTTGGCGAAGAAGCCCTTCGCGAACTTCACGAGCAGCAGCACGATGACGAGCACGAAGGCCGCCACCGCCATGTGGCCGAGGTCGCCATAGTTCGGGTTGTCGATCATCGGGATCGGGCCGAGCTTGATGTCGGACGCGGACGCGGCGACGGCCTTGGCCTTGTCCACCATCTCGACCAGCTTGGGCACGTCGGTGCGCTGCGCGAGAAATGCCGGCCCGCCCACCGCCCAGCCCACCCCGACGCGCATCAGGCTGACGCCGATGATCGTGATGATCGTGCCGGTGACGACCGGCGGGAAGAAGCGCAGCATCTTGCTGACGATCGGCGCGATCAGCATCGCGACGATGCCGGCGCCGATGATCGCGCCGAAGAGCGCGCGCGCACCGTCCTCGCCCGGCACCGCGTTGGCGATCGCCACCATCGGCCCGACGGCGGCGAAGGTCACGCCCATCATCACCGGCAGCTTGATGCCGAAGTACTTCGTCATGCCGAGCGACTGGATCAGCGTGACGATGCCGCAGGCGAACAGGTCGGCCGAGATCAGCAGCGCGACGTGCTCGGGCGAAAGCTTGAGCGCACGCCCGACGATCAGCGGCACGGCGATCGCACCGGCATACATCACCAGCACGTGCTGCAGGCCGAGCGCGGTGAGGCGTGGCAGCGGCAGCTTCTCGTCCACCGGGTGGACAGCGGTTTCGTTCATGGAATCTCCTCCGTCGGGTTGTCTCATCGGGTCGCGCGCCACGCGGGTCGGCGCCGCCCGCTCTGCTCTCGCGGCCGGCTACTTGACCGGCGCGCCCTCCTTGAACCAGCGCCCGATCAGCGCTCGTTCAGCGTCGGTGATCTGGGTTGCGTTGTTGAGCGGCATCGTCTTCAGGATGACGGCCTGCTGATTGATCATCTGCGCCTGCGCCGTCAGCGTTTCCGCCTTCGTCAGGTTGACGTTCTTGCTCGCGAGCTCATCGTTGTGGCACATCACGCAGCGCGTGTCGAGCACCTGGCGCAGTTCGGCATACGTCACCGGCGCCGACGCTTCGATCTTGGGCTGCGGCGCGGGCATCAGCCAGACCCCGATCGCGACGATGATCGCCGTGCCCGCGACGGCGTAGGCCCACGGCACCGGCTTGCCCTGCACGAGCGCCTTGTGGCGGGCGACGAAAGAATGCCGGATCAGCGCGCCGGCGACCATCATCAGCACGAGCACCAGCCAGTTGACGGGCGCGCCGTAGAGAAAGCCGTAGTGGTTGCTGAGCATCGCGATCAGCACCGGCAGCGTGAAGTAGGTGTTGTGCACGCTGCGCTGCTTGGCGCGCTGGCCGTGCACCGGATCGACCGGTTCACCGGCCTTCAGCTGCGCGATCACCTTGCGCTGGCCCGGGATGATCCAGAAGAACACGTTCGCGCTCATCGACGTTGCCATCATCGCGCCGACGAGCAGGAAGGCGGCGCGGCCCGGAAACAGATGGCAGGCGAGCCACGACGCGAGGACGACGAACACGGTAACGCCGAGACTGACGATCAGATCGCCCTTGTCGCCGCGGCCAAAGCTGCGGCAGATCGCGTCGTAGACGAGCCAGAAGACGACGAGAAAGCCGATCGACGCCGCACCCGCCGCCGCGGGCGACCAGTCCATCAGGTTCTTGTCGATCAGGAAGCTGCTCGCCTGGTACAGATACAGCACCGTGAACAGCGCGAAGCCGGTGAGCCAGGTCGAGTAGCTCTCCCAGTAGAACCAGTGCAGGTGATCGGGGATCTTCTTCGGCGCGACGGCGTACTTCTGCGGGTGGTAGAAGCCCCCGCCGTGGATGGCCCAGAGCTCGCCGCTGACGCCCTTGTCCTTCGACAGCGCGTCGGTCGGCGGTGTCAGGCTGTTGTCGAGAAAGACGAAGTAGAACGAGGAGCC
>JAMLIM010000078.1 GCA_023954175.1 Rhizobacter sp. | reverse complement strand
GTGTCGAGTTTGCATGGCGAATCTCCTGCGTGAATTGGATGAGAGGGCGACCCGGGCCAAGCAGGCTCGCGCGCCGAGACGACGTGACCGACGACTGTAGTGAATCGTCGCCGCCTGCCTGTCAGTGAAATCCATGACACCCGAGGGTCGCCGACGCGCGCGCGCTGCGACGCTACAGTGCGCGCATGGACACCGTCGCCGGGCTGCAGCTCTTCATCCGCATCGTCGAGACCGGCAGCTTTTCCAAGGCTTCGGCCGATTTCGGCATCACGCAGCCGACGGCGACCAAGCACGTCGCCGCGCTCGAGGCCAAGCTCGGCGCGCGGCTGCTCAACCGCAACACGCGTGGCGTCAGCGCGACCGAGATCGGCGCGCTCTACTACGAGAAATGCAAGGCGATCCAGCGCGAGATCGACGAGGCCGACAACCTCGCCGCGCTGTTCCAGAGCAAGGTCGGCGGCAAGCTGCGCCTGAGCACATCGGTTGCGTTCGGCCGGCGCGTGCTGACGCCGCTCGTGCTGCAGTACATGCAGGCGCACCCGGGGGTCAGCGTCGACCTCAGCTTCGACGATCGCTACGTCAATCTCGTCGAGCAAGGTGTCGATCTGGCGTTTCGCATGGGGCGGCTCGCCGACTCGTCGCTCGGTGCGCGCTATCTCGGGCTCAACCCCTGGGTGCTCGTCGGCGCGCCGGCGTATCTGAAGCGCCGCGGCGTACCCGCCGCGCCGGGCGAACTCTCGGCCCACGATTGCCTCGTCTACAGCAGCGTGCAGGGCGACGACCGCTGGCATTTCGGCACCCCCCCGGGCGGCGAGACGGCGGTGCCGGTGTCGGGCCCGCTGCGTTCGAACAACCTGTCGACGCTGCTCGCCGGTGTGCAGGCCGGCATGGGCCTGGCCATCCTGCCGCGCTATGTCGCACAGGAAGCAATCGCGGGCGGCGAGGTGCGCGCGCTGCTCGAGCGCTACACGCTGCCGGCGCAGGAGATGCACGCCGTGTTTCCGTCACCCAAGCTCGTGCCGTCGAAGGTGAGCAGCTTCATCGCCTACCTGCAGCAGCGGTTCGAGGGCGATTGGTGGCGGCGTTGAACCGGCATCGGGCGCGCTGCCTCAAGGAAACGCCGGGCCGCCCCAGGTTTGCTTGACCCCCGCGGGGGCGGGCTGGGCGCAGCCCGGGCCTGGGGGCTCAGAAGCTGCCGACCTGATAGCGCTGGCCGACGACGTCCTGCATCTCGGAAACGACCTTGAACGCGTTCTTGAGTTGCGTGCGCTCGAAGTGCGACAGCTCTTCGGGCACGAGGAAATTGTCCGGCGTCTGGCCGGCCGCCATCTGACGCGCCTGGTGCTGGATGCGCAGCGCAGACAGGAATTCCTGCGCGTCGCGCAGGTCGTGCGACCCCTTCTCGCTGAGTTCGCCGCCATGCACCGCCATTTCCAGCCGGTGCCGGGTGTTGACCGCGCTCTGCCCTGACGCCAGCGCGAAGACGCGCGCCAGATCGACGATCGGTGCGATCGCAAGCAGCTTGAGATCGATCGTGCCTCGGTTGGGCCCGGAGCGCGCCGTGTTGAGGCCGCCGAACAGCGTCAGCGGCGGTTTGCGATCGAGCGCGTTGCGCGCGAGGTGCGCCAGGAAGATGCCGTTCGCGCGCGTGCTCGCCAGCGTCTCGCTGCGCAGATCGTCGAGCAGGGCGGCGTCGCCGTATATGCGGCGCAGATCGAAGAAGACGCTGGTGAGCATCAGCGCCTTCGGCTCGGGCGTGTTGATCCACTTGTGGAAGTACCGCTTCCACTGCGCCTGGGGCTGGCGCCAGGTGTCCGTCATCGCCATCATCTCGCCCGGGCAGAAGATGTAGCCGCAGGCGTCGAGCCCGGTGCACACCTCGCGCGAGAACGTGTCGAAGTATTCGCCGTGCACCGCGGCGTCGTAGTCGTCGGCAAGCACCATGCAGTTGTCCTGGTCGCTGCGCGCGGTCTGCTCGCTGCGCGCCTGCGAGCCGGCCGCGACCCACGCATACGCCACCGGCGGCGGGCCCAGGCGCGCCTCGGCCAGCTGTATCAACCGCGTCGTCAGCGCGTCGGTGATGGCAGAGATGATCTGCCCCGTCGCATACGCCGTTGCGTCCGCGGCCGCGAGGTTGCATTGCAGTTCGCGCACGCGCGCGCTGATGCGCTTGAGGCCCTCGACATCGTCCTGGCGGTAGATCTCGCCCGCCATGAAGACGGCCGACGTGCTCGCATGCCGGTTGACGTCGGTCGCGGTGATCATGCCGACGACCTTTTCGCCATCCATCACCGGCACATGGTGAACGTTCCGGCGCGCCATCAGCAGCAGCGCGTCGAAGCCCGTCGTGCGCACGTCGACCGTGAGCGGCTTGGCGGTCGCAATGCCGATCACCGGCGAATCGATGTCGAGCCCGGCAGCGACGACACGGTCGCGCAGATCACGGTCGGTGACGATGCCGACGAGCCGCCCCGCCTCGACGATCAGCACCGACGACACGCGCGCGGCGCGCATGCACACCGCGGCTTCGCGCACCGATGCGCCGGAGTCGACCGTGACCGGTTCGCGCCGCAACAGCGCGTGTACCGGCGTGGCCGTCAGCGCCAGGCTCGGGTCGCTGGCGCGCGGTGCGCCCGCCGTTGCCGAAGTCGCGTCTTTCGACGGCGTGACGCTGGTAGCGGATGCCGATGCGGATGCCGACTGCATATCCGGCGGGGTGCTCGTTGTGTCGTCTGCGCTCGTCATGGTGTTCGCCGCTTTCGCCAGTTCGTAGGGTCGAAGCCCGATCGTAACGAGGCTTGCGGGAAAACCCCTTGTCCTGAGGCACAACCCCTGTCGATCGCGGCGCTTTCAGGGTATCCCCCTGTGAAATGGGCGCGAACCGAGGCGTCGGAGTCAGAAAACGGTCAGGGTGGAACCCGACACTGGCGCCGCACTTCAACATGTGCAGTAGCGACTGCAGCATTCACCGACCGAAGGAGGAGACGACGATGAATCATGATTCGCACGGCTACTGGAAGGCCACGCTGAACCTGCTGACCAAGATATTGGTCATCTGGTTCCTGGTTTCTTTCGGCGCTGGCATCCTGTTCGCCGACTGGCTGAACAATTTCCACCTCGGCGGTTACCCGCTCGGGTTCTGGTTCGCACAGCAAGGTTCGATGTACATCTTCATCATCCTCATCTTCTACTACGGCAAGAAGATGGGCGATATCGACCGCAAGTTCGACGTGCATGAAGAATAACGAGGACTGACGAACATGGAACTTCAAACCACCATTTACCTCGTCGTCGGGCTGAGCTTCGCGCTCTACATCGGCATCGCCATCTGGGCGCGTGCCGGTTCGACCAGCGAGTTCTACGCCGCAGGCGGCAACGTCAACCCGGTCATGAACGGCATGGCCACGGCGGCCGACTGGATGAGTGCAGCGTCGTTCATCTCGATGGCCGGCCTGATCTCCAACATGGGCTACGGCGGCGCGCTGTTCCTGATGGGCTGGACCGGCGGCTACGTGCTGCTGGCGATGCTGCTCGCCCCCTACCTGCGCAAGTTCGGCAAGTTCACCGTACCGCAGTTCATCGGCGACCGCTTCTACTCGAAGTCGGCCTCGACGGTGGCGGTGCTGTGCCTGCTGGTCGCGTCACTCACCTACATCATCGGCCAGATGACGGGTGTCGGCGTCGCGTTCTCGCGCTTCCTCGGCGTGTCGAGCGAGGTCGGCATCTACGTCGGCATGGCGATCGTGTTCATGTACGCGGTGTTCGGCGGCATGAAGGGCATCACCTACACGCAGGTGGCGCAATACGTCGTGCTGATCCTTGCCTACACGATCCCGGCGATCTTCATCTCGCTGCAGCTCACCGGCGTCGCGATTCCGCAGCTCGGTCTCGGCTCGAACCTCGAAGGTCACAGCGTGTCGCTGCTCTCGAAGCTCGACCAGGTCGTGACCGACCTCGGCTTCGGCAAGTACACGACCTCGTTGCCCGGCAGCAAGCTCAACATGTTCGTCTACACGCTGTCGCTGATGATCGGCACCGCGGGCCTGCCGCACGTCATCATGCGATTCTTCACCGTGCCTTCGGTGAAGGCCGCACGCTCGTCGGCCGGCTGGGCGCTGGTGTTCATCGCGATCCTGTACACGACCGCGCCTGCGGTCGCCGCGATGGCCAAGACCAACCTGATCCGCACGATCACGCCGGGCGTGGTGATGCAGGATTCGAACCCGTTCGCGCCTGACGCGGCGATCGAAGGCGCGAACCGTCCCGACTGGATGAAGCGCTGGGAAAAGACCGGCCTCTTGAAGTGGGAAGACAAGAACGGCGACGGCCGCATCCAGTACTACAACGACAAGACCAAGGACGCGACGGTGTTGAAGCACGCCGAAGAAGCCGGCTGGAAGGGCAACGAGCTGACGGTCAACGCCGACATCATCGTGCTCGCCAACCCCGAGATCGCGCTGCTGCCCGACTGGGTGATCGCGCTCGTCGCGGCCGGTGGTCTGGCGGCTGCGCTGTCGACGGCAGCCGGCTTGCTGATGGCGATTTCGTCGGCGATCTCGCACGACCTGGTGAAGAACGTCTTCGCGCCGGACATCAGCGAGAAGGGCGAGTTGATGACGGGCAAGATCGCGATGGCCATCTCGATCGTCGTCGCCGGCTACCTTGGCCTGAATCCACCAGGCTTCGCGGCCGGTACGGTGGCGCTCGCGTTCGGTATTGCCGCGAGCTCGCTGTTCCCGGCGATCATGATGGGCATCTTCAGCAAGAAGATGAACAAGGAAGGCGCGATGGCCGGCATGTTGTCGGGCCTGTTCATCACGCTGTTCTACGTGTTCGCGCACAAGGGCATCTTCTTCATCAAGGGCACCGAGTACCTTGACCTGATCGGCGGGGCGAACAGCTTCTTCGGCATCACGCCGGAAGCCTTCGGTGCGGTCGGCGCGCTGGTGAACTTCGTCGTCGCCTTCCTGGTCGACAAGGTGACGAAGGAGCCGCCGGAGCACATCCAGGCCATGGTCGAGGCGGTGCGCATCCCGCGTGGCTCCAAGGCCGTGCACGGCGCGCATTGACGCCGGGTGACCCGCTGAGTTCCGCGGGTCCGTAACATCGAGGCCCCGCCGGCCATGCCGGCGGGGCCTCTTCTCTTGGAGCATTCGATGCAGCAACCTCAAGCTCACTTCTCTTGCGGCCCCGTACACCTGGAGATGTCACTGCCCTTCGGGCGGTCGGCGGACGGGCACTGAGATGCAATTCGACGTCGGCGTCGCCCTGACATGGATCCTGTACCTGGCGCTGTTCCCGATGGCGTTCTTCTGGCTGCGCCGGGCCTGGCGCATCGGCTTCAAGCGCGACTACTCCGAGGTCGCGCTGCGCCGCGGCACGCCGCCGCCCGACGCGCAGCGCTGGGCGCCGTACGAGCTGGCGATCAACGCGATCGCCGGCGTCGTCGTCGTGTTCGTGATCCTTGCGGTGCTGCTTGCGGGGCTGCCCTACGACACCTGGACCGCGATCGCCGGCACGACGATCTGGTGCAAGTTCATCGCCAGCTTCGCGCTCGGCTATCACGCCAGCAAGTTCGGCCAGGGCGCCAAGCGCTGACGCGTCGCGCCGCCGGCGCACGCCCCGGATGCCCGATCGGCGTGCTGCGGCATGCTATGGTGTTTGCGATCCGCGGTCGACGCGGGCCAACGGTGGTTTGGGAGGTTGAGCGAACTTGACCAGGAAATGGGTCTGGACAGCCGTCGTGGCGATCGCCGTGATCGCCGCGGCCCTGCTTTGGTGGCGCCAGCGCGAGTCGGCCACGCCCGGGCCTGCCCCGGCCACGATGCCGGCCCCGATCGCGCAGGCGCCCGGAACGGCGCAAGAAGGGATGGCGCCCGCTTCGGCGCCGGCCGCCCTCGTGCCGGCGCACCCGATCGAGGCCGCCAGCGACGCCGCATCGGGCGCGCAGGCAGGGCCAGTCTCGCTCGACGATGCGCTGATCGGCCTGCTCGGCCGCAAGGCCGTGCTGTCGATGCTGCAGCTCGACGACTTCCCGCGCCGCTTCGCGGCGACGGTCGACAACCTCGGCCGCTCGTCGGCGCCATCGCGCCTGTGGCCGGTCAACCCGACGCCGGGGCACTTCACGGTCGAGACGCGTGCCGACGCGAGCTTCATCAGCGCCGACAACGGGCTGCGCTACACGCCGTTCGTGCTGATGGTCGAATCGGTGGACGCGCAACGCGCCGTCGCGCTCTACAAGCAGTTCTATCCGCAGATTCAGAAGGCCTACGAGGACATCGGCTTCCCGAACCGCTACTTCAACGACCGGCTGGTCGAGGTGATCGACCTGCTGCTCGCGACGCCCGAGATCGAAACCCCGTTGAAAGTCGTGCTGCCAACCATCAACGGCCCGGAACGCCCCGAGCGGCCGTGGGTCCTCTACGAGTTCGACGCGCCCGAACTGCAGTCCCTGTCGGCGGGCCAGAAGATCCTGCTGCGCATCGGCCCGGTCAACGAACGCCGCCTGAAGGCCAGGCTGGCCGAGATCCGCAGCCTCGTCACCAAGGCGCCGGTGTCGCGCTGAGGCGCGTTCGAGAAGCGCTGCCGCCGGCCGGCCTACGACCGCGCCCAGGAAGAAGGGGGCGGCCAGCAAGCCCTATCGACTCCAGCCACGCTTTCACAGCCAACTCTTTCGACGCCGCGCCATCCGCGGATCTGGCGTCGGAGCGACGCAGGTGTCACTTCACCGTCACCCAGGACCACTCGAGCCAGTTGTCCGCCCGGTGCACCACGGCCACGTTGTTGCGCGCCGCCCAGGGAATGAACTGGCGATGCAGGGGGATGTGGTGCACGGCGTCGTTGTGCAGCAGGAAGGCCTGCTTGATCAGCGCCTTGCGCTTGTCGGGGTCGCCTTCCTTGCTCGACGCGGCGGCGACGGCGTCGAGCTTGTCGTCGGTGTAGTTGCCGTAGTTGTAGGAGCCGATGCCGCCCGTGCCGCGGTTGCGGTAGATCGGCGTGAAGGTGGTCTCGGCGTCGGTGATCGAGCCGCCCCAGCCGAGCATGTAGAGCGAAGTGTCGAGCTTCTCGAGCTTCGGGAAGTAGGTCGCACGCGGCATCGCGTTGACCTTGACGTTGACCTTGATCTGCGCCCACATGCTCGCCAGCGCGATGCAGATCTTCTCGTCGTTGATGTAGCGGTTGTTCGGGCAGTCGAGCGTGACCTCGAAGCCGTCCGGATAGCCCGCCTCGGCCATCAGCTTCCTCGCCGCGGCGACGTCGTAGGGCAGGCGCTTCTCGATCTCCGGGTCGTTGAAGCTGCCCAGCGGCGACGGCACGACGGCGCCGGTCGGGATCGACTGGCCGTTCATCAGCTTGGTCTTCATCGTCTCGATGTCGATCGCCTGGTAGAGCGCCTTGCGGACCCGCACGTCCTTGAACGGGTTCTTGCCCTTGACGCTGCTGTAGAGCAGTTCATCCCGGCCCTGGTCCATGCCGATGAAGACGACGCGGTTCTCGAGCCCCTCGATGACCTTGACCTGGCCGCCGGCGCGCAGGCGTTCGAGGTCACGCGGCGGCGGGTCGAGCACGAAGTCGATCTCGCCCGAGATCAGCGCCGCCAGCCTTGTGGCGTCCTGCTTGATCGGCGTGTAGATCACCTCCTGCACGTTGCCCTGAGGCTTGCCCCACCAGTTCGGGTTGCGCTTGTAGGTCGTCTTCACGTCGGGTTCGCGCTTGACGAGCATGTACGGCCCGGTGCCGTTGGCGTTGTAGGCGGTGTAGGCCTCTTCCTTGTTCTTGTAGTCCTGCGGCTTGGTGGCCTTGTTCTTCTCGCTCCAGCTCTTGCTCATGATGAAGAGCGCGTTGATGTGCTGCAGGAAGATCGGGTTCACCTGCGCCAGGTTGAACTCGACCGTCAGGTCGTCGATCTTCTTCACGTCGCCGACCGCGTTGGCGTAGACGGCGATCTGCGAGGTCGGCTCCTTCGCGCGGTTGATCGAGAACACGACGTCGTCGGCCGTGAACGGCGAGCCGTCGTGGAACTTCACGTTCGGGCGCAGCTTCATGCGCCACTGCAGCGGGCCGGTCTGCTGCCACTCGGTCGCGAGTTGCGGCACCAGGTTCAACTGCTTGTCGCGCCCGATCAGGTACTCGTAGACCTGCCCGTTCATCGCGTTGGTCAGGCCCTCGTTCTGCGAGTGCGGGTCCATCGTCTGCGGGTCGCCCTGCGAGGCCCAGCGCAGCGTCTGCGCCTGCGCGGCGCCCAGCGGCAGCAGTGCTGCGGCGAGCAGTGTTCGGATCAGCCAGTGCTTCATGATGTCGATGCCTCCATTGCGCTCGAGTGGCTCACGTGGCGCGAGTGTAGCGACGGGCACGCGCCACGGGGCGCTCCCGGACAGAGGATGGGGCAGGGGAAACCACGAGGCGCCGCCCGCGCCCCGGCGCTCTTTCAGGCCGGCGCGTAGCCTTCCTCGGCGAGCGCCTTGGCGAACGCTTCTGCGGGCTGCGCCGATTCGATGCGCACGCGGTGCGTCGGCAGGTCGATTTGCGGCGTCGCCTTCGGGTCGATGCGCTGCACCGTCTCGGTCACGGTCTTCACGCAATGGCCGCAGGTCATCGTGGGCAGAGTCAGTTCGATCATCGTGGTCCTCCGGTTGGCATCGATGCCTGCATTGTTGGGCATGCCACGGGGGCAAGGTCAAGTGGGACGAGCGGGCAAGGTGCGTGCAAAGCGCGGGGCTTGATTCAGTCCGCTTGACCTTCACATCATGTCAAGGTTTATCGTCGCGCCATGAATTCTTCCACCGCCCCGGAGTCCATCCTGTCGCTGCCGATCGTGGGCATGACGTGCGCGAGCTGCGTTGCGCGGGTCGAAAAGGCGCTCGCGCGCGTGCCGGGGGTCGGCGCGGCAACCGTCAACCTCGCCACCGAGCGCGCGAGCGTCGAGTCCCAGGGCAGGCTCGAACCCGGTGCGCTCGTCGAAGCCGTCGAGCGCGCCGGCTTTCACGTCGCGAGCGACAACGTCACGCTCGCGATCGAAGGCATGACCTGCGCGAGCTGTGTCGGCCGCGTCGAAAAGGCGCTCTTGAAGCTGCCGGGCGTGACGCAGGCCGAAGTCAATCTCGCGACCGAGCAGGCGCGCGTGACGCGTCTCGCCGGCAGCGCAAGCACGGCCGAGCTGATCGCCGCCGTCGAACGCGCCGGCTACACCGCGCACGAGCATGGCGATGCTGCGGCACGCGCCGCCGAAGCGCCGCCATGGTTCGGCGAGGGGCGGCGTGTCGCGCTCGCCGCGCTGCTCTCGGCGCCGCTCGTGCTGCCGATGATCGGCGACGTGTTCGGCCGCCACTGGATGCTCGACGGCTGGCTGCAACTGCTGCTCGCGGCGCCCGTGCAGTTCTGGCTCGGCGCGCGCTTTTATCGCGCCGGCTGGGCCGCGCTGCGCGCCGGCAGCGGCAACATGGACCTGCTCGTCGCGCTCGGCACGAGTGCCGCCTTCGGCCTGAGCGTCTTCACGCTGCTCACGTCGAACGAGGCGATGCCGCCGCTCTACTTCGAGTCGGCAGCGGTCGTCGTCACGCTCGTGCTGTTCGGCAAGTGGCTCGAGTCGCGCGCCAAGCGGCAGACGACGGACGCGATCCGCGCGCTGCAGGCGCTGCGGCCGGATGTCGCGCGCGTGCGGCGAGACGGCGTCGAGCGCGAGGTGCCGATCGCCGAGGTGCGCGTCGGTGACGAGGTCGTCGTGCGGCCGGGCGAACGCATCCCGGTCGATGGCGAGTTGCTCGAGGGCCGCACCCATGTCGACGAATCGCTGCTCACCGGCGAGAGCCTGCCGGTCGCGCGCGCGCCCGGCGACCGGCTGACCGGCGGCGCGGTGAACGGCGAAGGCGCGCTGCTGCTGCGCACGACCGCCGTCGGCGCCGAAACGCAGCTCGCGCGCATCGTGCGCCTGGTCGAATCGGCGCAGGCGAAGAAGGCGCCGATCCAGCGCCTTGTCGACCAGGTGAGCGCGGTGTTCGTCCCGGTCGTCGTCGTCATTGCGGTCGTCACCGGCGTCGGCTGGGTGCTGGCCGGCGCGGCGGTTTCGACCGCCGTGCTGCACGCGGTCGCGGTACTCGTGATCGCCTGCCCCTGCGCGCTCGGCCTCGCGACGCCGGCGGCCATCATGGTCGGCACCGGCGTTGCCGCGCGCCACGGCATATTGATCCAGGACGTCGTCGCCCTCGAGACGATGCGTCATGTCGGCGTCATCGCCTTCGACAAGACCGGCACGCTGACCGAAGGCCGCCCGGTGCTCGCCAAGGCGCTGCCGATCGCGGGCGGGCGCGCGGATCTGATCGCGCAGGCTGCGGCCTTGCAGCAAGGCAGCGAGCATCCGCTCGCGCGCGCCGTGCTGCAGGCGGTGCCGGCGGGCGAAACCGTCGCCGCGGCGGGCAACGTGCAGTCGGTGGCCGGGCGCGGCGTGCAAGGCGAGGTGGACGGCCGCCGACTGATGCTCGGCAGCACGCCCTGGATGGCCGAACTCGGCGTCGCAACCGATGCGCTCGCAAACGAAGCCGCGGCGCTGCAATCGGCCGGGCACAGCGTTTCCTGGCTCGTCGAGGCGGCGGGGAACGGCGCGCCGCCGCGGCTGCTCGGCCTGCTCGCCTTCGGCGATACGGTGAAGCCCGAAGCGGCATCGGCCATCGCGCGCCTTCATGCGCTCGGCGTGCGCAGCGTGCTCGTCAGCGGCGACAACCACGGCAGCGCCAACGCGGTCGCGGCGAAGGTCGGCATCGACGACGTGCGCGCCGAGGTGCTGCCGGGCGACAAGGCGGCCGTCATCGGCGAGCTGCGCGCAGGACTCGCACCCGGCGTGAAGGTCGCGATGGTCGGCGACGGCGTGAACGACGCGCCCGCGCTCGCGGCTGCCGACGTTGGCATCGCGATGACCGACAGCGGCGGGCGGGGCACCGACATCGCGATGCAGACCGCCGGCATCACGCTGATGCGCGGCGACGTCTCGCTCGTCGCACAGGCGCTGTCGATCTCGCGCGCAACGACGCGCAAGATCCGGCAGAACCTGTTCTGGGCCTTCGTCTACAACGCGATCGGCATCCCGCTCGCCGCCTTCGGGCTGCTGAGCCCGGTGGTGGCCGGCGCGGCGATGGCGATGTCGAGCGTCAGCGTCGTCACCAATGCGCTCCTGTTGCGGCGCTGGCGGCCCGAAGCATGAACATCGGCGAAGCATCGCGCGCCTCGGGCATCTCGGCCAAGATGATCCGCCACTACGAAAGCCTCGGCCTGCTGCCGACCGTGGCCCGCAGCGCCGCCGGCTACCGGCAGTACGACGCGGCGACGGTGCACACGCTGCGCTTCGTGCGCCGGGCGCGCGACCTCGGTTTCGGCCTGCACGAGATCGAGACGCTGCTGCAGCTCTGGGCCGATGGCAGCCGCGCGAGCGGCGACGTCAAGCGCATCGCCCTCGCCCACGTGGCCGATCTGGAGTTGCGCATCGCTCGCATGCAGGCGATGCAGCGCACACTTGAGCGGCTGGCCCACGCCTGCCACGGCGATGCGCGGCCCGACTGCCCGATCCTCGACGATCTGGCCGGCGAACGCGCGGCCGGGGAACCGCCCGCCACGCCGTCGAGACCCTCGACAGCTACCGCCGCAGCACCTCGGCGCCGGCCCACAGCTCGTCGAGGTGGGTGAACTTCCACTCGAGATTCGATTCGCGGCAGGTGATGCGGTCGGCGCAGCCGGGCCGTGAGAGATCGATCAGCTCGGGCGTGATGTGCATCTGCGACCGCGTCGAGAAGAACACCTTGACCACCGGCGCGGTGAGCGAGGCGGCGTTCTGCTCGACCACCACCGCGAGGCGGCCCGACTTCATCCGCACCAGTGAACCGGTTGGGTAGATGCCCAGGCTCCTGACGAAGGCCTGGAACACGGTTTCGTCGAAGTGCCCGCGGCGCCATTCGGCCATGCGGCCGATCGACTCGGCCGGGTCCCAGCCCTGCTTGTAGGGGCGGTTCGAGGTGATCGCGTCGTAGACATCGCACACTGCGCCCATGCGCGCGGGCAGGCTGATCCGGTCGCCCTCGAGGCCATGCGGGTAGCCGCTGCCGTCGGTCTTCTCGTGGTGGTGCAGGCAGACGTCGAGCACCGTCTCGCTCGCCTCGCCTGACTTCGCGAGCAATTCGTGCCCGCGCTCGGGGTGGCGCTTGATGAGACTGAATTCATCGTCCGTCAGCTTGCCGGGCTTGTTGAGCACCTCCGCGGGCATGACCGCCTTGCCCAGGTCGTGCAACAGGCCCGCGGTGCCCGCGGCGCGCACCGCATCCTCATCGAGACCGAGCTGGCGCGCGAGCGCGATCATCAGCGCGCACACCGCGACCGAGTGCATGTAGGTGTAGTCGTCGTGCCGCTTGAGGCGCGCGAGGCTGACCATCGCACCGCCGTGGCGCATGACCGAGGCGCTGATGCTCTCGACCAGCGGCAGGCAGCTCTTGGCGTCGACCGCAAGCCCCATGCGCGCCTGGCCGAACATCTCGACCACCGCCTCGCGCGATGCGTCGAGCAGCGCGACGCTGCGCTTGAGTTCGTCCTGCTGCGAGACGCGCGCCGGCTCGGGCGCCTGTCGAACCGGGGGCGCGTCGGCGGCAGGCTCGCGCGGCGCCGGCACACCGGGCGCAGGCGCAACGTCGAGCCCCTTGGCGACGTCGATCCAGCAATGCGTCACGCCGCAACCGCGCGCCGCTTCGAGCGTCTGCGCGTCGTTGAGGGTGAAGCGCGTGCGCCAGAACGGCAGCTCGAGCCATGAGCCGCAGAACTCGTGCACGTGCATGCCGAGGCGCAACTCTTCAACCGCGATCTTCTTTCGCATCCGGGAAATCAGTCGATGGGCGCAAGGCCGTCCATGAACCTATCGGGCCGGGCGCGGCGCACTTGAGCCTTTCGGAGCCGGATGCCGGCGCGCAGTGCTGCACAGTGCCGCACCGTGTCGTCCTTGCAGGTGCAGTGCCGGCTTCAGTCCATCGCCGCAAATGCCGATATCCGCTCTGCGAGCAGGGCATTGCACACTCGCGAACCCGGTCCCTGCGCCCGCCCATCGATTCACCGCCGCAAGAGCACACACAAGATGTCCGCCTCCGTCGCCATCCAGAAGCCTGCACTCGACATCGATGCGCTCGTCAGCAGCATCTCGATCCCGCCGCGGCCGACCCTGCTGACCGAGCTTCAGGCCGAGATGGCCGCCGCCGATCCCGATTTCGACCACATCGCGAGGCTCGTCGCGAGCGACGTCGCGCTGACGGCGGCCGTGCTGCGCGCCGTCAATTCGCCCTTTTATGCCCTGTCGCGCAAGGCGACGACGATGACCGAGGCGATCTCGCTGCTCGGCCTGCGCCAGATCGGCGCGCTCGTGACCGGCTTCGTGCTGCGCAAGGCGGTCGGTGGCGACGGCGCCAACCTCACCCGGTTCTGGGACGTGACGACCAAGCGCTCGTTTGCACTGTCACGCCTCGCGCGCGGGCTGCGCGGCGTCGATGTCGACGTGGCGCAGACCTTCGGGCTCTTCTGCGATGTCGGCATCGCGCTGCTGATGCAGCGTTTCCCCAACTACGCGGAGACGCTCGGCGCCGCCAATCGCAGCAAGGTGGAAGCCTTCACCGAGGTCGAGCAGGCGGCGCACCAGACCGACCACGCCCTCATCGGCGCGCTGATGGCGCGCGCCTGGGGGCTGCCGAAGACGGTGAGCGAGGCGATTCGCGCGCACCACGACTACGCCGTCTTCCAGGACCCGCAAGCACCGGAAGTCGTGACGCGCCTGATCGGGATGGGGCTGGTCGCGGAACTCGCGATTCAGCGCTTCGCCGGCATGAATGAAAGCCGGGAGTGGGACAAGGGCGGCGACGCCGCAGCCGGCGCGCTGATGCTCGGCGATGCCGACATCGACGAATGGACCGAAAAACTGGTCGAGGACTTCGCCTCGGGCCTGGCCTGATTCCTGGATCGCGTTGCCAGTAGCCGCGCGCGGTGCGCGCAGCCCGGGCGATCAGCGGAAGCGCGCCTCGGGAACCGTCTTGACGTCGCCCGGCAGGGACCCGATGTACTTGGCGAGCTGCTTCAGCTCGGCGTGGCTGAACTGCGCGGCCATGCCGACCATCACCGGGTTCTCACGCCCGATGCGCATGTTGTTCTTGGTCTGGTATTCCTTCAGCGCGATGAACAGGTAGTCCGCGTGCTGGCCGGCGAGCTTGGGCGTGTTGGCGTCGATCGGCGTGTTGAAGTTTTCACCGTGACACGCCGTGCAGCCGCCCTTTTGCAGCAGCGCCGCGACCGGCTCGGCCGGTGCCGGCGGCGCGCTCGCCACCGCGGCGTCGGTGGTCTTGCCCTGCTGCGCATAGAACGCGGCCAGATCGGCCATGTTCTGCTCGGTCAGCGACTCGGTGATCGCCCGCATCGTCGGATGCTTGCGGGTGCCCTTCTTGTACTCCTCGAGCGCGGCGGCGATGTACTTCTCGCTCTGGCCGGCGATCATCGGCACCCGGTGCACCTCGGGAAAGCTCGCCCGGTAGCCCGGAATGCCGTGACAGCCGATGCACATCGCGTTGATCTTCGCGCCGGCCTGCGCGTCCCCGGCCTTGGCTTCCTGCGCCTGCGCGCCCGGCATGAAGCCGGCCAACAGGGCCGACAGCGTCAAGGTCGAGAGAATTTTCTTCATGTTCCGGCGGGGGCAGATTGGGGGGAGCAGCTTCGCGGCTAGCGGCGGATTATAGGGGTGACATCCGTCAACTTATACTGGCCCGCCCTCTCACCGCAGCGCACCCCCATGAAGTTTCAAGGTACCGACAACTACGTCGCCACGCAGGATCTGATGCTGGCGGTCAATGCCTCGATCACGCTCAAGCGCCCGCTGCTCGTGAAGGGTGAGCCGGGCACCGGCAAGACGATGCTGGCAGAAGAGGTGGCGCAGGCGCTGCAGATGCCGCTGCTGCAATGGCACGTGAAGAGCACGACCAAGGCGCAGCAGGGCCTCTACGAATACGACGCCGTGAGCCGCCTGCGCGACAGCCAGCTCGGCGACGAGCGCGTGAAGGACATCCACAACTACATCGTCAAGGGCGTGCTGTGGCAGGCCTTCACCGCCGACCATCCGGTCGTGCTGCTGATCGACGAGATCGACAAGGCCGACATCGAGTTCCCGAACGACCTGCTGCGCGAGATCGACCGCATGGAGTTCTACGTCTACGAGACGCGCGAACTCGTCAAGGCGCGCCACCGCCCGCTCGTCTTCATCACCTCGAACAACGAGAAGGAGCTGCCCGACGCCTTCCTGCGGCGCTGCTTCTTCCACTACATCAAGTTCCCGGACGCCGAGACGATGCAAAGCATCGTCGACGTGCACTTCCCGGGGCTGAAGAAGGCGCTGCTCGGTGCCGCGCTGAAGAGCTTCTACGACGTGCGCAACCTGCCCGGCCTGAAGAAGAAGCCGAGCACCTCCGAACTGCTCGACTGGCTGAAGCTCCTCGTCGCCGAGGACATCCCGCTCGAAGCGCTGCAGAGCAAGGACGACAAGGTCAGCGTGCCGCCGCTCGTCGGTGCGCTGCTGAAGAACGAGCAGGATGTGTCGCTGTTCGAAAAGCTCGTCTTCATGCAAAGGCACAACCGGTGATCGTCGGCGCCGATCGTCGCTTGCGGTGGAGGCTGACTTCGCACAGCGAAGCCAAGGCCCGCCCGGCCGGCCGGAGCCACGACGACGCACGAGTCTGGCAGTGAGCTGGCTCGCCCCGATCGCCTTGGCCGGCACCCATGCGAGCCTGACGCCGCTGGCGCGCGGCGACGAGGCCGGGCTCGTCGATGCCGTGCGCGACGGCGAACTCTGGAAGCTCTGGTACACCTCGATTCCCACGCCCGAAGGCATGGCGGCCGAGATCGAGCGCCGCCTTGCGCTGCAGGCCGCCGGCTCGATGCTGCCCTTCACCGTGCGCGACGCCGCGGGCCGCATCGCCGGCATGACGACCTACATGAACATCGACGCGACGCACAGGCGCGTCGAGATCGGCTCGACGTGGTACGCAACGCGGGTGCAGCGAAGCGCGCTCAACACCGAGTGCAAGCTGATGCTGCTGACGCACGCGTTCGAGGTGCTCGACTGCATCGCGGTCGAGTTCCGCACCCACTTCATCAACCAGCAGAGCCGGCGCGGCATCGAGCGCCTGGGCGCCAGGCTTGACGGCATTCTTCGCAACCACCAGCGTATGGCCAACGGCACGCTGCGCGACACCTGCGTCTACAGCATCACCGCCGACGAGTGGCCGATGGTGAAGGCGCACCTGCGCTTCCAACTCGACAAGCCACGCTGACGCCTTTCGTGCGCAGCGCCGGCCACCACCCGTTCCACCCACCACGCAGCGACCCCATGCCGGCATCCAGGAAGACCAGGACCTTCACGATCGACGACCTGTGGAAGATCGAGCGCCTGAGCGGCGTCGCGCTGTCGCCCGATGGCGCGCAGGCGGTGTGCTCGGTCGCGAGCTACTCGATGGAGGAGAACAAGGGCGCATCCAGCCTGTGGCTGCTGTCGACCTTCGGCGGCGGCCCGCGGCGGCTCACGAGTTGCGGCGAGAAGGACGGCCAGGCCGCCTGGTCGCCGGCCGGTGACGCGATCGCCTTCGTCGCCAAGCGCGAGCAGCAGGGCAAGAAGGACGAGTCGCCGCAGCTCTACCTGATCGCGCCGGACGGCGGCGAGGCGCGGCGCGTGAGCGATGTCGCACCCGGCATCGACGCCTTCAAGTGGTTCCCCGACGGCCGGCACATCGCCTTCGTCGCCTGGGTCTGGCCCGAGCTCAAGGGCGCGAAGGCGCAGGCGAAGCGGTGGCGCGAGTTCAAGGAGCGCAAGGAAAGCGCCTACGCAACGAGCGAAACGGCATACCGCTTCTGGGACCACAACCTGCCGATGGGGCGTGTCGCCCACCTGCACGTGCTCGACGTGAAGACCGGCCGCGTGCGCGACCTGTTCGAGGGCAGCGGCTACGAACTCACGCGCGCCGATCCGGACGCCAACGCCTTCGACATCGCGCCCGACGGCCGCAGCATCGTCTTCGCCTACGACCCGGCACCCGTCAAGCGCATCGACAACCGCTTCGCGCTCGGCGAGATCGATGTACGGGGCGGCGCTGTCGAAACCATCGCGCTCGATGCGCAATGGGACTTCACCGCGCCGCGCTTCAGCCCGGACGGGCGGCGCATCGCCTTCCTGGCCTGCCATCAGGCCAAGCGCCATACGATGCCGAATCAGCTCGCGGTGCTGGAGCACGGCCGGCGGCGCAGCAAGGCCGGCTGGCGGCTCATCGGCGCCGACTGGGACCGCGCGGTCGATGCGCCGCTGCGCTGGTCGCCGCAGGACGATGCCGTGCTCTTCACGGCGGAGGATCGCGGGCGGCGCC
>JAMLIM010000077.1 GCA_023954175.1 Rhizobacter sp. | reverse complement strand
GAGCGCATCGTTCGGCGCGGCCAGATTGGGCTGCACGCCGAGGCCGGCATAGAACCATGCCTCGCGCGTGAGCCAGCCGAGCAGCGCGAAGCCGAGCAGGCTCAAGCCGAACATCATCGCAATGCGCTTCGTCACGTGGCGGTGCTTGAAGTGGCCGAGCTCGTGCGCGAGCACCGCCTCCACCTCGCCTGGCGAGAGCTTGGCGAGCAGCGTGTCGAAGAAGACGACCCGCTTGGCCGCGCCGAGGCCGGTGAAATACGCGTTGCCGTGCGCCGAGCGCCGGCTGCCGTCCATCACGAACAGGCCCTTGGCCTTGAAGCCGCAACGCGCCATCAGGCTTTGCACCCGGGTCTTGAGCGTTTCGTCGGCGAGCGGCTCGAACTTGTTGAACAGCGGCGCGATGACGGTGGGGTACAGCACCAGGATCGCGAGATTGAAGACCATCCACGCGCCCCAGGCCCACAGCCACCACAGCGCGCCGGCGGCGTTCATCAGCCACAGCACGAGCGCGGCGATCGGCAGCCCGATCAGCACGCCGACGGCGACGCCCTTGACGAGATCGATGACGTAGAGCCTCCAGGTCATGCGGTTGAAGCCGAACTGCTGCTCGATGCGAAAGGTCGAGTACAGCTCGAGCGGCAACTCGAGCACGCCGCCGATCAGCGCGAACGCGGCGATCAGCGCCAGCTGGTAGGCCATGTCCCCCAACCGCGGCTGCACGGCGTCGCGCAGCGTGACGTTGAGCAGGTCGAGCCCGCCGAGCAGCGTCCAGCCGAGCAGCACGGCAGCGCCGAAGGCCATGCTCAGCAGGCCGAAGCGCCCCTTCGCGAGCGTGTAGTCGGCCGCCCGCTGGTGCGCCTGCAGGCTGATGCGCTGGGCGAACGGTGCGGGCACCTGCTCGCGGTGCGCGGCGACGTGGCGCATCTGGCGTGTCGCGAGCCAGAACTTGATCGACATCGAGGCGACGAGCGCGAGTGCGAAAACGATCGACAGGGTGAGGGCGGGTGACGAAGCAGTCTGCATGGGCGCAAGTGTAGGGCTGCGAAAATGAGCTTCACATTCAATCTCGCAGGAACCCCATGACCGACACCGCCATTGCCACCGCGCCGACGCTGGCCCGCGACGACAACAATCTCGTCTGGATCGATCTGGAAATGACCGGGCTCTACCCGGACCGCGACCGCATCATCGAGATCGCCGTCGTCGTGACCGATGCGCAGGTCACGCGGCGCGTCGAAGGCCCGGTGTTCGCGATCCATCAAAGCGATGCGACGCTCGACGCGATGGACGCCTGGAACAAGGGCACGCACGGCAAGAGCGGCCTGATCGACCGGGTGAAGGCATCGACGATCAGCGAAGCCGAGGCCGAGTCGCAGGTGATCGAATGGCTCCAGCAGTTCGTGCCGGCCGGCAAGAGCCCGATGTGCGGCAACTCGATCTGCCAGGACCGGCGCTTCCTCGCCAACGGCATGCCGGCGCTCGAGGCCTTCTTCCACTACCGCAACCTCGACGTCAGCACCTTGAAGGAACTCGCCCGGCGCTGGAAGCCCGCCGTGCTCGACGGCTTCAAGAAGGCGCAGGCGCACACTGCGCTGGCCGACATCAACGAGTCGATCGACGAACTCAATTACTACCGCGAGCATCTCCTCGCAGTGTGAAATGACGACCCCAAGCTCACTCCGTTCGCGTCCCCCGAGGGGAGCCCAGCCGCCTTGGGGCGGCCCTGCGGCGGCTGAGGACCGCGCGGGCGTCAGGCCGCCAGCCGCGACCGTTCGCGCCAGGCGCGCAGCAGCCAGCGCGTTTCGTCGTCGGGCCGGGCGGGCAGCTTGCGGTACTCGGAGCAGTCGCTCTTGCGCGTCAACAGCCGGTGGTTGATCAGCTCGCGGCGCAGGGTGACGTGATCGCCCCAGGTGTTCCACAGCTTGATGATCTCGTTGACCTCGCGCTCGGTGTAGACGCGCTTGGCGTCGAAGTGCGTCCACAGGATCCACATCGCGAGCCGCTGCACCGAATACTTGTGTGGCCAGCGCACGAGGCGGCCGTTGGCGTCGAACTGGGTCAGCGCCTTGCGTGCGGCGGGTGTGAGCGCGGGCGCGGCGGGCGCCTCATCGGCTGAAGGCGCTGCGCGCGGCATCCGCGCCGCGGCGCGCAGGCCCTGGTAGCTGCGGTGGCCGGCGGCGCGGGCGAGCAGGTTGAGCAGCTCGACGTGGCCGGGCGGCTCCGGCTTGGTGCCGTGGCGCGCATCGAGCGCGCGGCCGAGCGCGCGCGCGAAAGTGCCGACATCGGGCACCGCGAAAGGAATGGCTTCACGAGTCATCGAAGGTCTCCGTTGCCGCGTGCGCACGAGCCTTCTCAAAGGCGCCGGGGGTTGTCGCCTTCCGGCCAGGCGCACGCGATGAACGTGACCGAACCGAGGGTTGCGAGGGCAGGTTTAGCTCGCGAACACGTCGCGCGACAACGCCTGGGTGAACTGCCGACCGGGTGCGAGTGTAGCGCCGGGCGGTCTCGGGTCGGGCGTCTCGAGTGTCCTGTCTAGACAAGAAGCTTGAGTGAAAACCCGAACTGAAATAGAATGCGCGCTGCGGCCCGGAACGATCCGGGCCGCTTCGTTCATCCCCTTCGACCCCTTTCGGCAAGTCCAGCGGCCTTATGGCTGCCGGCACGTCGAGTTCCTTCGGGTAGCGGCACCGTGAATCCACGGCGCCCACGGTCGGCGGCGATGCCGTCGCTTTGACTGTCCCGCCGGTGGCTCCTTTCTGGGGCGCCGGAACATTCTCCCAGCGACCTGTGTGATGCAGCCCCGAAATCAGGGCTGTGGGTGACTGTCTGCGCGCCGGTTTGCGGCCGCGCGGTCGCCGCTTGTGAAAGAACTTGATGAGCTTCGATTCGAACTTTGCCTCGCTCAACCTGAACGAGAACCTGACGCGTGCCCTCGCCGACGCCGGCTACACCGAGGCGACCGAGGTGCAGGCGCGCGCCATCCCGCCCGCGCTCGCCGGCAGCGACCTGATGGTCGCGTCGTCCACCGGCAGCGGCAAGACGGCGTCCTTCATCATCCCGGCGCTGGCACGCATCCTCGCTGCGCGCGCCTCCGGCGAACGGCGCGATCGCGGCACCGTCTACGGCCCGCGCGTGCTGGTGCTCACGCCGACGCGCGAGCTCGCGATGCAGGTCGCGAAGGCGGCGACCGTCTACGGCCGCCATGTGCAGGGTCTGCGTGTCGCCACCGTCGTCGGCGGCGTGCCCTACCCGCTGCAGCTGAAGGCGCTGCGCGGCCCGCTCGACATCCTGATCGCGACGCCGGGCCGGCTGATCGATCACCTGACGAGCGGCAAGGCGGTGCTCGACAACGTCGAGATCCTCGTCCTCGACGAGGCCGACCGCATGCTCGACATGGGCTTCATCGAAGACATCCAGCTGATCGCCGAGCACACGCCGAAGACGCGCCAGACGCTGATGTACAGCGCCACCTTCGCCGGCCACGTCGGGCGGTTGGCGCAGCAACTCCTGCGCGACGCGCAGAAGATCGACGTCGCCTCGCACACCGACACCCACGCCAACATCGAGCAGCGCCTGCACTGGGTCGACAACGGCAACCACAAGAACGCGCTGCTCGACCACATCCTGACGACGCGCGAGATGGAGCAGGCGCTCGTCTTCACGAGCACGCAACGCGACGCCGACTGGCTCGCCGACCGGCTTGCCGACCAGGGCCACGCCGTCGCCTCGCTGCACGGTGCGATGCCGCAAGGCCGCCGCACGCGCACGCTGACGGCCCTGCGCCGCGGCGAACTGCGCGTGCTCGTCGCGACCGACGTCGCTGCGCGCGGCATCGACGTGCCGACCATCAGCCACGTCATCAACTACGGGCTGCCGATGAAGGCGGAGGACTACGTGCACCGCATCGGCCGCACCGGCCGCGCCGGCAAGAACGGCCTGGCGGTGACGCTCGCCGATCGCGGCGACACCGGCATGATCCGGCGCATCCAGCACTTCACGACGCAGAACATCCCGGTCGCGACGATCCTCGGCCTCGAGCCGAAGAGCCCCGAGCCGCGCATGTTCCCGGCACGCCCGGAAGGCCGCTTTGCGCCGCGCCCCGGCGGCCCCGGCAGGGGCCAGGGCAAGCCCTTCCAGCCGCGTGGCGCGGACCGATTCGCGCCGCACGGCGGCGAGCGCTTTGCCCCGCGCGGGGGTGACAACTTCGCCGCCCGCGAGCGCGCGCCGTTCCAGCCGGCGCGTGAGGCCGGCGCCCGCGGGCCCGGGCCTTTCGACCGCCCGAGCAACGAGCGCTCCGCGTTTGCGCCGCGCAAGGCTGCCGGCCCTGGCGCGAAGCCGCATGGCTTCAAGCCGAACCGCCCGCGCAGCGGCGGCTTCAGCCGCTGACCGCTGCTGCTCGCGCTTTGCGAGTGGCTCAAGGGCCCGCACAGCGGGCCCTTTTTTGTGTCACCCGCTTGCGTTCAGCGCTTGTGCCCCCCGTTCCGCGGGTCGCCCGCACGACATGGCTTTCGCGGCGGCGGTCAGTCGCCAAACCATGGCACCATTGACGCGAGGCTTCGGGGAGACGAATGGTCTGGCTGAGAAGGCTGCTTTGGCTGGCGGTCGGTGTGTTGGTGTTGTGGGGCATCACCTGGCTTGCCGTGCCGCCGCTCCTGAAGTGGCAAGGCGAGAAGCGCCTGTCGGAATTGCTCGGGCGAACGGTCACGATAGGCAAGGTCGATTTCAGCCCCTGGAGCCTGCGGCTCGCGATCGATGATCTCGTGGTGTCGGCCGCAGGGGGTGTGGCCCCGGGTGGCTCGGCGCTGCCGCCGCAGTTGAGCGTCGCGGCGATCCGGGTCGACGCCGACGCGCGTTCGCTCTTGCGCCTGGCGCCGGTGGTCGAGTCCTTGCAGATCGACGCGCCGCGCGTGCGCCTGACGCGTACCGCGGACGGTCACTACGACATCGACGACCTGCTGGCTCGGCTCGCGCCCAAGCCTGAAGCCGAACCCGGCAAGCCGCAGCACTTTGCGCTCTACAACCTCGAGGTGCACGACGGCGAGTTCGTGTTCGACGATGCGCCGGTCGGACGTGAACACCGGGTGAGCGGCCTTCAGCTCAGCCTGCCTTTCATCTCGAACCTCGCCGCCGACATCCAGGTGGCGGTCAAGCCGCGCCTCGCGTTTTCGCTCAACGGCGTGGCCTTCGACAGCGGCGCGCAGGCCCTGCCGTTCTCGCCCGAGCAGAGCGGCGCGCTGTCGCTGAAGGTCGAGGGGATCGACCTCGAGCCCTACCTTGGCTACCTTCCCGACACCCTGCCGGTGCGTGTCACGCGGGGAAAGGTCAGCGCCGATCTGAAGCTTGATTTCGCCGCGCCGGCAGCAGCCGAGGCGCGCGTCGGCATCCACGGGTCGGTCAAGCTCGACGAGTTCGATGTCACCGAGGCCGACGGCGCACCGCTGCTCGGCATCGGGACGCTCTCGCTTGCGTTGATCGATGTGCGGCCGCTGGCGCGCAAGGCCGCGCTCGGCGCCCTCAGGATCGACGGCATGAGCGCGCATGTGGCGCGTGACGCACAGGGCGCGCTGAGCCTCACGCGCTTGCAGCCGGCAGCGGCATCGCCGCAGGGTCCGGCGTCGTCGCCGGCCGCGGCGAGCGGCCCCGCGGCGTCGGCCGCGATGCCCGCGCCGGCGCCCGTCTCGACGCAAGCTGACTGGCAGGTCACGCTCGAGTCGCTCGACGTCACGGGCTCGCAAGTGGTCTGGAACGACGCTGCCGTGCAGCCCGCATCGGCGTTCGTGCTCGCGGACCTCGGCCTGCAGGCGACCCGACTGCAAATGCCGGCAAAGGAGCCGATGCCGTTCACGCTGAAGGGCGTGCTGCGCCCGCAGGGCGATCCGGCCACGACACTGGCCACCCTCGCGCTCGAGGGGCAGGCGAGCGACGCCGCGGCCACGGTCGACATCGATGTCAGCGCACTGTCGCTGGCGGCGCTCGCACCCTACGTGAGCCTGGCGACGACGGCGCGCATCTCCGGTACCGGTGCGCTGCGCGGGCGGGTAGCGTGGGCGGCAGCAGCGGGCGACAAGCCTCGGCAGCTCGTGGCGACGATCGCCGAACTGGGCCTCGAGGGACTGAGGGCCGGCAGCGCATCGCCTGCCAAGAACGGAGGCGACATCGTTGCGGTGAAGCGTGTTCGCCTTACCGATGCAGAGATCGACCTGACGGCGACGAAGATCGCGATCGCCGCGATCAGCCTGCAGCAGCCGGACCTGCAGCTCGATCGCAGCGCTGACGGCGCCTGGAACGTGGCGCGGCTCGCCGGTGCCACGTCGCTTGCCGAGGACCCGCGCGCCGACGTGCGCGCCGCGGCGAGCAAGGCGTGGCAGTTCGCGCTGAAGGACCTGCGGATCGACGGCGGCCGCCTGCACCTGAACGACGCAGCGCCCGCACCGCCTCGTGCCGGCCGGCGCGCAAGGCTCGCGCGCCTCGACCTCGATCAGGCACACCTCGCTGCACAGGACGTGCGCCTGGAAGGCGCGCGGCTCGTCTCGCAGCCGAAGCTCACGCTCACGGCCCGCGTCCGCGCGCCCGCCGATGACGGCGGCCGCGAAGCGCCGGGATCGCTCGACTGGCGCGGCCAGTTCGGCATCGAGCCGCTGTTGGTGCGCGGCACGGCACGCGTCGAGAAGTTCCCGGCCCTCGCGCTGCAGCCCTATGCGCCGCACGATCTGGGCATTCGACTGGCCCGCGCCCAGCTGGGCTTCAAGGGCGACGTCCTGGTGCAGCAATCGGGCGCGGCCGGCTTCAACGTCGATGTCGCCGGCGATGTGCTGGTGTCGGACCTGATGCTGTTGTCCGTGCCGCCCGCTGCGAGGAACGCAGCGAACGAGCGCGGCCAGGAACTGCTGAGCTGGCAGGCCTTCGATCTGAAGGGCGTGAAGCTGTCGACGCGCCCCGATGCGACACCCAGGCTCGCGATCCGTGATGCGACGCTGAGCGACTTCTTTGCCCGGCTCGTCCTGACCGAGGACGGCCGGCTCAACCTGAAGGACGTGACCGACACGGGCGACGTGACGCCGGCAGCCGGCGCGGCGAGCGCGCCGCAGGCGATGGCAGCGAATGCGGTTTCGACTTCGACTCCGGCTTCGACCCCCGCCGCTGCGGCCTCCGCGCCGGCAACGGGGGGGCGGCTGCCGGTCGGACTCGATCTCGGCGGGCTCAAGCTCGTCGCCGGGCGCATCGACTACAGCGACCGTTTCGTGAAGCCGAACTTCAGCACGGCGCTGACCGAGCTCAACGGCAGCATCGGGGCCTACCGTTCCGGCAGCGGCGAGTCGGCGCTGCTGCAACTCGATGGTCGCGTGGCGGGCACCGGGCTGCTGAATATCGCCGGCAAGATCAACCCGGGCGCGGTGCCGCGCGAACTCGACATCACCGCGAAGGCGACCGACGTCGAACTCGCACCGCTCACGCCGTACGCGGCCAAGTACGCCGGCTATGCGATCGAGCGCGGCAAGCTGTCGACCGATGTGCACTACAAGATCGAGCGCGACGGCAGGCTCACGGCAACGCATCAGCTGATCCTCAACCAACTGACCTTCGGCGATCGGGTGGAAAGTCCGACCGCGACCAAGCTGCCGGTGCTGTTCGCGGTGTCACTGCTGAAGGACGCCGACGGCGTGATCGACATCAACCTGCCGGTGAGCGGCACGCTCGCCGACCCGGAGTTCAGCGTCGGCGGCATCGTCTGGAAGATGATCCTCAACCTGTTCGCGAAGGTCATCACGGCGCCCTTCTCGCTGCTCGCGGGCAGCGGCGGCAAGGACATGAGCATCGTCGCGTTCCAGCCGGGAAGGGCGACGCCCACCGCCGACGGCAAGGCGACGATCGAGAAGGTCGCCAAGGCGCTCGCGGGCAAGCCCTCCCTGAAGCTGACCGTGACCGGCGAGGCCGACCTCGTCGCCGAGCGTGACGCCTTCGAGCGCGCAGCGCTCGAGGCGATGCTCGTGCAGGAGCAGCGGCGCGAAGCGCCGAGCGCCTCGGGCAAGCCGTCCGAGCCGAAGGCCGTGGTCGCGATCGAAGGTGACGAGCGGGTTCGCCTTCTCAAGGCGCTCTACAAGAACACCGACCTGCCCGACAAGCCGCGCAACGCGATCGGGATGTCGGCCGACATCCCGATCGCGGACATGGAGGCGATGCTGCGCAAGAGCGTGACGGTCGGCCCCGATGCGATGCGTGATCTGGCGCTGCAGCGCGGGCTCGTCGTGCGCGATGCGCTCGCCGAAAAAGGCCTGGCGACGGACCGCATCTTCCTCGGTGCGCCGAAGCTGCACGATGCGGCGAACGTCGAGCCGAAACCCGATACGAAGGCTGGGTCGGGTGATCCCTTGAACGGCGCGGCCGCTGTGAAGGCTGACGCGAAGGTTGACGCGAACGAAGCCCCGAAGGGCGACGCCAAGGCAGCCGCCGCGTGGGCGCCGCGTGCCAAGCTCGATCTGAGCACCAAATGACGACGATAGCCGCGAGCGCAGCGTCCGTGCAGCAGTTGCCGCACGGCATTCACGTGATCGACACCGGCTTTCACAGGCCGCGCTTCGACGCCGCCTATCTGATCGTCGAAGGCGGGCGCGCGGCGTTCATCGATACCGGCACCAACCATGGCGTGCCGCGCCTGCTGGATGCGGTGCGCGCGGTGGGGTTGACGCCGGGCGATGTCGATTGGCTGATCGTGACGCACGTGCACCTCGATCACGCCGGCGGCGCCGGGCTGCTGCTGCAGTCGCTGCCCAACGCGCGCTTCGTCGTCCATCCGCGCGGCGCGCGCCACATGATCGACCCGAGCGCGCTGTTCGAAAGCGCGCGCGGCGTCTACGGCGACGCGGAGATGGCGCGGTCCTACGGCCGCCTCGTGCCCGTGCCCGCGGCACGCGTGCTGACGACGGCCGACGGCATGGACATCTCGCTCGCCGGGCGCAGGCTGCACTTCATCGACACCCCGGGCCACGCGCGCCACCACCATTGCATCTGGGATGAACGCAGCCGCGGCGTTTTCACCGGTGACACCTTCGGGCTGTCGTACCGCGAATTCGACGTCGACGGCCGAGCCTGGCTGTTGCCGACGACGACGCCGGTCGCCTTCGATCCGGAGGCGCTCGCGGCGTCGGTGCGGCGCATCGCGGGCTTCGAGCCCGAGAGTCTGTACCTGACGCACTTCGGCCGCGTCGGCGACGTCGCACGGCTGGCCGACCTGATGCTCGAACAAGTGTCCGAGATGGCGGCGCTCGCGCTTCAGGTGGCGGGCGACGCGGCAACGCGCCAGGCGGCGCTGGAGCGCGCGCTGGAGGGCCTCTACGTCAGTCGGCTGCGGGCGCACGGCTGTACCCTCGCCGATGAAGAGCTGCGCCGCCTGCTGGCGATGGACATCGAGCTCAACGCCCAGGGCCTGCTGATCTGGCGCCATCGCATGGAGCGTGCGGCGCGCCGCGTGCAGAAGGAACAGAAGGAGCAGACATGAGTACCACCCGCTTCGACTTCGACGGCAAGGTCGCGATCGTCACCGGCGCCGCCCAGGGCATCGGCGCGGCATGCGCCGAGCGCCTCGCACGCGACGGCGCGACCGTCGCCTTGTGGGACGTCGACGACGACCGCGGCAAGGCGCTGGCCGCGTCGCTCGCTGCGCAGGGCCGGCGCGCGAGCTATGTTCACTGCAACGTGGCGCGCAAGAATGAAGTCGACGCCGCACTCGCAGAGACGCTCGCCGCCTTCGGCCGCGTCGATGTGCTCGTCAACAACGCCGGCATCTTCAAGGCGGCGGATTTCCTGGAGATCACCGAAGCCGACTGGGACGCGGTCATCGGCGTCAACCTGAAGGGCGCGTTCCTCGTTGCGCAGGCAGTGGCGCGCGCGATGGCGGCGCAGGGGGGCGGTGCGATCGTGCACATGAGTTCGGTCAATGCGGTGATGGCGATCCCGAGCATCGCGAGCTACAACGTCAGCAAGGGCGGCATCAACCAGTTGACGCGCGTGATGGCGCTCGCGCTCGCCGACCGCGGCATCCGCGTCAACGCCGTCGCGCCGGGCACGATCGCGACCGAGCTTGCGCAGCAGGCCGTGCTCGGCAGCGACGAAGCACGCGCGCGCATCATGAGCCGCACGCCGATGAAGCGCCTGGGCGAACCGGCCGAGGTCGCCGATGTCGCGGCCTTCCTGCTGAGCGACGCGGCGAGCTACATGACGGGCCAGATCGTCTACGTCGACGGTGGGCGCATGAGCCTGAACTACACCGTGACATGACACCGATTGCATCCAGGAGGAAAGGCAAGCGATGAGACTACTTCACACCATGCTGCGCGTCGGCGACCTGCAGCGTTCGATCGACTTCTACACCCGGGTGATGGGCATGGAGTTGCTGCGCACGACCGAGCGGCCGGAGCAGAAATACTCCCTCGCGTTCGTCGGCTACGGGCGCAATCCGGAGCATGCCGAGATCGAGCTCACCTACAACCACGGCGTCTCGCACTACGAACTCGGCAGCGCCTACGGCCACATCGCGATCGAGGTGCCGGACGCGTACGCCGCCTGCGACCGCATCCGCGCCGGCGGCGGCGCCGTCACGCGCGAGGCGGGGCCGGTCAAGGGCGGCTCGACGGTGATCGCCTTCGTCACCGACCCGGACGGCTACAAGATCGAGCTCATCGAACGCAAGCCGTGATCCGCTTGGCGTGCCGGAGCGCGAAGCGTGCAGTGCAGCGCGCGGCGAACGAGGCCGCGCCGACGCCTTGAGCACGGTGCGGTCGGCGGGGTTCACGCGATGAAGGTCCACGTGCCGCTGCGCCCGCCGCGCGACCCCGAGGCGTCGCTGCAGCTCGCCCGCTCGCAATGGGGCGGGCAAGGCGATCTGTGGGTGTTCGGCTACGCGTCGCTGATCTGGCGGCCGGAGTTCGACGCTGCCGAGTGCCGCCCGGCACGGGTGCGCGGATATCACCGTGCGCTGAAGATGCGCTCGCGCGTCAACCGCGGCACGCCGGAGACGCCGGGTCTCGTGTTCGCGCTGCTGCCGGGCGGGTCGTGCCACGGCCTTGCATTCCGGATCGCGCAGGAACGCGCCGAGCACGAACTGACGCGCCTGTGGGCGCGCGAGATGCCGACCGCCGTCTACGACGCACGCTGGCTGCCGTGCGAGACGACCAAGGGCCGGGTGCGTGCGCTCGGCTTCACGCTCAGGCGCAGCAGCCAGAATTTCACCGGCGTGCTCGACGATGCCGAGATGATCGCGATCCTGAAGAGCGCGCGCGGGCGCTACGGCACGACGCTCGACTACCTGCTGGAGACGGCGCGCGGTCTCGCCGCGCACGGCATCCGCGACCGGGAGATCGAGCGCCTCGTGCGGCTCGCGCATCGGCACGCGCTGGCGACCTGAAGCGCCGCGCGGCCGTCGGCTCAGGGATGCGGCTGCGGCGCGGCGGGCGAGGTGCTGGCGCGCAGGCTCGCCAGATCGGCCTCGGTGTCGATGTCGATCAGCACGCCGGGGTCGTCGACCTCGACGCCGTGCGCGGGGTAGCGCGCGATGAGGCGACGCGCGCCGTCGTCGCCGCTGAGCGTCGCGAGCTCGGAGAACAGCTCCGCCGCGAACCCCACCGGGTGGCCACGCCGGCCGCGGTATTGGGCGTAGGCGATCGTGTGATCCTCGAGCGCGCGGGCCACCGCCTGCAGGGTTTCGGGCTTGACCATCGGCATGTCGCCCGGGAGGACCAGCCAGCCCGTTGCGTCGGGGCGGGCGCCGACGCCGCAGGCGATCGAATAGCCCATGCCCAGCGGCAGCGTGCGCGTCTGGCCGACCTCGGGGACGACGACGACATCGCGCGTCGCGACGCTGCGGCCGGCGACTTCCGACATCGCCGCGGTCGCCACGACGACCATCGGGAGCTGGCTCGCGAGCACCTTGCCCAGCGTCGTGCCGAGGACGCTCGACGCACCGAACGGCTGGACGAGCTTGTGCTCCGGGCTTTGGAATCGCGATCCGCGACCCGCTGCGAGCACCACCACCACCGGTCCCGACATGCCGATCTCCGAACCCGCCAGCGCCTCCGGGGCGCCGCGAGTACTGTGTTGTTGTTGTGACGAGGATCGGAGTTCCGTCGCCGCCCGGCTAGTGGGGCCTTCACTTAGGGCATTGCCCTAGACGTTTCGCGGTGTAACGGGCGCGGGACGGCTGCCTATACTTCCCGCATGAAGGATCTGGCCGGCCTGCGCAAGAGCTACGAGCGTGCCGCGCTCGACGAAGAGGCGAGCGCCGCAGACCCGTTGCAGCAGTTCCGCGGCTGGCTCGAGCAGGCGTTGCAGGCGGAGTTGCCCGAGCCGAACGCGATGACGCTCGCAACCGTCGGCGCCGACGGCCGGCCCTCGACGCGCATCGTGCTGATCAAGGGCATCGACGAGCGCGGCATCGTCTGGTACACGAACTACGAGAGCCGCAAGGGGCGCGAGCTTGCCGTGCATCCGTTTGCCGCCTTGCAGTTCCATTGGGTCGAGCTCGAGCGCGTCGTGCGCATCGAGGGGTCGGTCTCCCGGGTCAGCGCCGACGAGTCGGACGCCTATTTCGCCTCACGCCCGCTCGATTCGCGCATCGGCGCCTGGGCGTCACCGCAGAGCGAGGTGATCGCCTCGCGCGCGGTGCTCGTCGCCAACGCGGCCAAAGTCAGCGCAAAGTACCTGATGAATCCGCCGCGCCCGCCGCACTGGGGGGGCTTTCGGCTCGCGCCCGAGGTCTGGGAGTTCTGGCAGGGTCGCAAGTCGCGCCTGCACGACCGGCTTCGCTACCGCCGCGACGCTTCGAAGGGCTGGCGGCGCGAACGCCTCGCGCCGTGAGGCGCAGCGGGATCAGGCGCTCGAGGCGACCTGCTGCGCCGGGTGCGTGCCGTCGAGCAGGGCGTCGAGCTGCGCGAGGAAGTGCTCGAACGCGATCGGCTTGGTCCAGTAGTCGGCAAAGCCCGCGGTGCGCGCGCGGGCCATGTCCTCGGCCATCGCATTGGCCGACAGCGCGATGCAGACGGTATGGCGCAGCGCAGGCGCTTCGCGCACCCGGCGCAGGACTTCGAGGCCGTCGAAGTCGGGCAGATGCATGTCGACCAACATCACGTCCGGCGCGGCATCGAGCGCGCGGCGCAGCCCGGTCTCGCCGTCGGGGGCGGAGCGGAATGCGATCCGCGGGCGCAGGGCGATGAGCTCCTGCACCAGCAGCAGGTTGGTCGGATCGTCTTCGATGCACAGGACGTCCAGACGATCGGTGCGTTCACTCGCAGGCGCCGGCGGCGCGGCGTCTGCAGCCTGCGCCGAAGGCGCCGGCGCGGCGTCCACCACGCGGAGCGCTGCCGGCAGCCAGACGCGAAATTCGCAGCCGGCGCCGGGCGCGCTGCGGACGTCGAGCTGCCCGCCCATGCGGTCGACGAGGCGGCGCGCAATCGTGAGCCCGATGCCGGTGCCGGCCACACCGCCGCGCTCTGCACCGAGCCGGTTGAAGGGCTCGTAGAGGCCGCGCTGCTGCTGCTCAGACAGGCCCGGCCCGTTGTCGGCGACGGCCAACTCCCAGCCGTCGGCGCCATCGTGCGCGTGCGCGGTCGCATGCAGCTGCACCCAGCCTTGCGGGCGGTTGTACTTCACCGCGTTGCTCATCAGGTTGGTCAGCACCTGGCGCAGGCGGCGCGCATCGGCGCGCACCGCGCCGTCGGTCGGCAGCGTCGCCCGCAGCTCGACCTCGGCCGCGCGGGCCTGCGGCTCCATCCACTGCATGACGTCGCGCAGCAGGTCGGCAAGGTCGACGCGTTCATCGGCAACCGGCAGCGAGCCGGCCTCGATCGACGCCAGATCGAGCACGTCGTCGATCAGCGCCAGCAGATGGTTGCCGGCCGCCTCGATGCGCTGGGCGCGCTCGCGCTGCGCCGGGCTCAGGGCATCGACCCCGTCGTGCGCCAGCAGCTGCGAAAAGCCGATCACCGCGTTGAGCGGCGTGCGCAATTCGTGGCTCATGTGGGCGAGGAAGTCCGACTTGGCCTTGCTCGCCTGCTCCGCCGCCGCCTTGTCGCGCAGCGCCTGTTCGGCCAGCTTGGCCTTGTGGATGTCCAGGTGGATGCCGTACAGCGTCGGCCGGCCGTTGCGCAGCGTGCGCCGCGAGCGGCAGGCGACCCAGCGCCAGGAGCCGTCGGCCTGGCGGATGCGGAAGTCGGTTTCGAAGTCGAGCTCGCCGGCGTCGCGCGACCGCCTGCGCTCGCGCGCCACGCGGGTGCGGTCGTCCGGGTGCGCGAGCGCCTCCATCCAGTGTGCCGCGGGCGGCGGGGGCTCGTCACCGTGCAGGCCGTAGAGGCGGTACATCTGCGCATTCCACTCGACGACACCTGTGTCCAGGTCGAGCGTCCAGAGGCCGACGCCGACGGCGTCGCTGATCAGCTTCATGCTCAGCGCAAGCGCTTCGGCGCGCTCGCGCTCTTCGATCTCGGCACTGATGTCGAACGAGACGCCCAGCAGCGCCTGCACCCGCCCCGACTCATCGCGCTGCGCGACGCGGCGCGTGATGAGCGTGCGATAGCTGCCGTCGGGATTGATGTAGCGGGCGCGGAAATCGACCGGGGCGTCGCTGGCCAGGGCGGCGTCGGCAGCGGCGGCGAGGCCTTCGCGGTCGTCGGGGTGTGCCATCGCGCGGATCTCGTCGATCGACATGCCTTGCGCCGGCGGCGCCATGCTCATCGCGCGGTAGCCGGCGTCGTTGAAATCAATCCGGTTCGCCGCCGGGTCGAGCCGCCAGGCCGACAGGCCCGTCATCTCGAGCGTCGTCGCGAGATGCGCGTTCTCGCGACCGGCGGCCTGCTGGCGCAGGACTTCCTCGGTATCGTCGATCAACACGCTCGTCATGAACTGCGGCGCGCCGTCTGCGCCATTGCTCACCTCGCTGAGCGAATGCACGTAGCGAAGGTCTCCGTTCGGCAGCAGGATCCGAAAGCGCGTTTCGTAGCGGCCGGCCTGCTTGATGAACTGCATGTGGCCGGCGATCACGCGCTCCCGATCCTCGGGGTGCATGCGCGCGGACGCGGTGTCGAAGTGCGGCGTGCCGAGCGCCGGGTCGAAGCCGTACAAGGCATAGACCTCGGGGCTCCAGTGGCCGTGTCCGGTGCGGATGTCGCGCTCGATGATCGCCATCCGCCCGAAGGCCTGTGCCAGGGCCAGCTGGCGCGATACCTCGGCAAGTTGACGCTCGGTCGCCGCCAGCCGCGCGGCAAGGTGTGCCTCGGTCCCTTCGGCCGGGGCAGCCGGCGGCGTGTCGTGGCCCATGTCAGCGCGCCTTGCGCACGCGTTCCGCAAACACACGCCGGAACTTCTCGACCTTCGGCGCGACGACGAACGCGCAGTAGCCCTGGCCCGGGTGCTGCTCGAAATAGCGCTGGTGATAGTCCTCGGCGCGCGAGAAGTTCGCGAGCGGCAGCACTTCCGTCACGACCGGCCGGCCCGACTTGTCACTCGCGGCAAGCTCGGCGATCACGTCGCGGGCAATCGCCTCGTGCTGCGGATCGTCGAAATAGATGCCGGAGCGGTACTGCGTGCCGACATCGTTGCCCTGCCGGTTCAGCGACGTCGGGTCGTGGATGACGAAGAAGATCGCGAGCAGCTCGCGCAGCGTGATGCGCTGCGGGTCGAACGTGATGCGCACGACCTCGGCGTGCCCGGTATCGCCGGCGCAGACCTGCTCGTAGGTCGGGTGATCGACGTGACCGTTGGAATAGCCGGATTCGACCGCGCTGACGCCGTCGACGAGCAGGTAGACCGCCTCCAGGCACCAGAAACATCCGCCGCCGAGGGTGATCGTCTCGAGTTGAGTTGCAGACATTTGAGGTGCCAGAGCCAGTGTCGCGACACTTTACACGCGCCCTGCGCGTGCGCGGGATACCGGTACGCGAAAAGGGGTCGACAAAAAACCCGCCGAGCGGCTGCCGGGCGGGCTCTTCCTTTGAACGCGGCGCGTGCGATCAGCGCAGCTTCGTTTCCTTGTACGTGACGTGCTTGCGCGCCTTGGGGTCGAACTTCATCATCTCGAGCTTTTCGGGCGTCGTCTTCTTGTTCTTGTCGGTCGTGTAGAAATGACCCGTGCCGGCCGACGATTCCAGCTTGATCTTCTCGCGTCCACCTTTTGCCATGATGCGTGCTCCTGATTCAGATTTCGCCGCGCGCGCGCAGGTCGGCGACGACCTGCTCGATGCCGACCTTGTCGATCAGGCGCAACGCGGCGGCACTGATGCGAAGGCGCACCCAGCGGTTCTCGTTCTCGAGCCAGAACCTGCGGTACTGCAGATTGGGCAGGAAACGACGCTTCGTGCGGTTGTTGGCGTGGGAAACCTTGTTGCCCACCATCGGGCCCTTGCCCGTGACCTGACAGACGCGTGCCATGACGCTTCTCCGTGATTGATTTGTTGGATCGGTGTGCCGCACTGCGCGAGGCGGGGGGTCCGGCACAGCTTGCGCCGACGCACGCCCCGAAGGCGGCACGGGTGCAGCAAAGACGACGATTATAGCCCGAAGTGCCGCTTCATGACTACGGCGCCGAGCGAGTGACCGCCAGGCCGCGCAAGGGACGCCGTCACTCCTGCTCGAGAAAGCGCTGCGCGTCGAGCGCGGCCATGCAGCCGGTGCCGGCACTCGTGATCGCCTGCCGGTAGACGTGGTCCTGCACGTCGCCGGCGGCAAACACGCCTTCGACACTCGTCATCGTCGCCAGCCCGGCGAGGCCGCTCCGCGTGATGATGTAGCCGTCCTTCATCTCGAGCTGGCCCTTGAAGATGTCGGTGTTGGGCTGGTGGCCGATGGCGATGAAGCAGCCCTGGAGCTTCAGCTCGCGCGTCGTGCCGTCCTGCGTGTTCTTCAGCCGGACGCCGGTCACGCCGGTGGCGTCGCCCAGCACCTCGTCGAGCGTGTGCCACAGGTGCAACTGCATCGAGCCCGTGGCGACCTTGGCGTCGAGCTTGTCGACCATGATCGGCTCGGCGCGGAACTTGTCGCGCCGGTGCACGAGGTGTACCTTGCTCGCGATGTTCGACAGGTAGAGCGCCTCCTCGACCGCGGTGTTGCCGCCGCCGACGACGCAGACCTCCTGCCCGCGGTAGAAGAAGCCGTCGCAGGTCGCGCAGCCGCTGACGCCGCGGCCCATGAAGGCCTCCTCCGACGGCAGGCCGAGGTACTTCGCGCTCGCGCCGGTCGCGATCACGAGCGCGTCGCAGGTGTAGCTGCCTGAATCGCCTTGCAGGGTGAAGGGGCGCCTGGAGAGATCGACGCTCGAAATGTGGTCCGACACGATCTGCGTGTCGAAGCGTTCGGCGTGCTGCTGGAAGCGCTGCATCAGGTCCGGCCCCTGCACGCCCATCACGTCCGCCGGCCAGTTGTCGACGTCGGTGGTCGTCATCAATTGGCCACCTTGGGCCATGCCGGTCACCAGCACGGGCTTGAGATTGGCGCGTGCGGCGTAGATCGCGGCGGTGTAGCCGGCGGGGCCGGAACCGAGGATCAGCAGGCGGGCGTGCAGCGGGGGAGCGGTAGTCATGGTCGGCGAGTCGATGGAAGGCGTTGGTGTGGAGCGGGCGAGACAGTTCGGGGCCGGATTGGGTCGACCGGGCCTGCTGCAGGGCGCAAGCCGGTGACGCCGGGCGCGCGCCTCGTCACAATACGGCGATTGTAGGGAGCGTGAGGCGTTCACGGTCCCGCGCGGAACCCACCACCAACGAGGAGCCACCCCATGACCATGCTGTCCAGCCTCGACCTGATCCGGCGTGTGCCGCTGTTTTCGATGCTGACCAACGAGCAGGCGCAGAGCATCGCCGACAGCGTCGTCAAGCGGCGCTTCCGGCGCGGCGAGATCATCGTCGAGCACGGCCGCAAGTCGAATGCGCTCTTCATCCTGCTCAACGGCCGGGCACGCGTGCTGACGGCCGATTCGCGCGGCCGCGAGGTGATCCTCGCCGCGCTGCACCCGGGCGACTACGTCGGCGAGATGAG
>JAMLIM010000076.1 GCA_023954175.1 Rhizobacter sp. | reverse complement strand
ACTCAGAGTGCACCACCGCTAACACATCGCTGCAGCGCTGCAGTTCCAATGTCTTCATCGTTCACGCAATGGAGGTGGGTCATGGAGAGGAGATGGTGCAGCGCATGCGGTGACGCGTTTGAACCCAGGCCGCAGGCGCCCCGTCAGGCCTACTGCCCGAACGAAGCCTGCCAGCGGGCCCGCAAGCGGCTGTGGCAACGCGCCAAGCGCAGCACGGATGACGACTATCGCGAGAACCAGGCCGTGGCCCAGGAAGGTTGGCGTCAAAGTCATCCCGACTACTGGCGGCAATACCGTGAAGGTCATCCCGAGTACACAGCGTCGAACCGGCAACAGCAAAAGCAACGCAATGCCCGTCGTTCCGGGAGTGACCGCGTGATTGCAAAGGGGGACGCGTCGCGGCTGCGCCTTCCCGCGGCAGGCATATTCCGATTGACGCAGATTGAACCTGACTACAGGGGCGCACGCAGGGAGTGGACGGTTCAGTTAACGCTGATAGATACGGCCTGACCATGCTGCTCGCGATTGCAAAGAGAGGACTTCATCGAAATCGAAAGACGACCCTGTTACTGTCGCGATGACCCTTGGCGTCGGGCAATTCAAGCCGCCGCGTTCTCGCAGACATCGCACCAGACGGGCGACACGAGCGGAGTGCTGACCGTGCGGTTGCCAAGAGCAGGAGCGCAGCATCATGCAGAAGAGCGGTCCATCACCGTCAGGTGTGCCGGAGGTTCTTCGGGCCGCCGAGTACGTGCGCATGTCCACGGAACACCAGCAGTATTCGACGCAGAACCAAGTTGCGCGGATTCGCGAATACGCCGCCCAACGTGGCATCGAGGTCGTCCGGACTTACGCGGACGAAGGCAAGAGCGGGCTGCGCATGGCGGGGCGCCATGCACTGCAACAGCTCATCCAGGATGTGGAGACGCGGACGGCCGACTTCACTGTCGTCTTGGTCTATGACGTCAGCCGTTGGGGGCGCTTTCAGGACGCGGACGAGAGCGCCTACTACGAGTACATCTGCAAGCGCGCCGGCATTCAGGTCGTCTACTGTGCCGAGCAGTTCGAGAACGACGGCTCGCCGATTTCCACCATCGTCAAGGGCGTCAAGAGAGCGATGGCGGGCGAGTACAGCCGCGAACTCTCGGCGAAGGTCTTCGCGGGTCAGTGTCGCCTCATCGAAATGGGCTTTCGTCAAGGCGGCCCTGCAGGCTTTGGTCTGCGCCGGCTTCTAGTGGACCAGACGGGCGAGCCCAAGGCTGAGCTGGCACGCGGGGAGCAAAAGAGCCTGCAAACTGACCGAGTCATCCTGCCCAGGTTCAACTGGTCGTCGCAACACAGGTACGGCTCATGCGTTTGAGCACGCGGTGGCCCAGCATAAGCGGATTGGGCTGCGGTCTGAATTCTTTCTCTCGCATTCAGGCCCCTGCCAGGCCGCCGGAGGCGCCCCCGGTTGAGACCTGTACTCAGGTTTCAACCCCTCATGGACGGGTGGTCGCTGACGCCAGCGCTGCGAAGTAGACCCTTTCCGGCATTAGCCCGCGGTGGCTCTTATCGAGCGAAGCAGGTCATTGAATGCTTCCGTCGGCGTGCGCCAGCCGAGGGTCTTGCGCGGTCGTGTGTTCAAGGCAAGGGCTACCGCATTCAGCTCGCTCGCCCGGTATGCGCTGAGGTCGGTTCCCTTTGGAAAATACTGCCGCAGCAGCCCATTCGTGTTCTCGTTTGTGCCTCGTTGCCAAGGACTCCGCGGATCGCAGAAGAAGACCTTCAGGCCGGTGTCGATCGAGAGCTGCGCGTGCTGGCTCATCTCGGAGCCCTGGTCCCATGTCAATGACTGTCGAAGCTGCTTGGGCAATGAGGCCATCGTTCGGGTGATCGCGTCACGTACGGCCGCCGCACCATGGCCGGCCAACGCTGGACCGTGCTTGTCGCGCGGCTGCTGCCCGTGGCCAGCTTGCGGCGGAAGGTGCAGCAGAAGCGTGAACCGCGTCGTTCTCTCGACCAAGGTTCCGATGGCCGAACTCGACAGCCCAAGGATGAGGTCGCCTTCCCAGTGACCAGGCACGGCACGATCATCGACGCAGGCCGGCCGCTCGCTGATGAGGATCTCTGGCGTCACGAACGACTTGCCACGGCCACGCACGCGCTCCCTGGGCACGCGCAGGGCTCTGCCGGTGCGCAGGCAGGCAGTCAACTCGCGGCGAAGGGCCCCGCGACCCTGCACGTACAACGCCTGGTAGATCGCCTCATGGCTGATGCGCATCGAAGTATCTTCGGGGAAGTCAGTCAGCAAGCGATTCGCGATCTGTTCTGGGCTCCACGCTCGTGACCACCGACGGGCTTGTCTGCGTCCATGTCGACGCCCCTTCCACTGGACCTGAGGCCCAGTGATGGCTCGCCCGCCTGGCGTCGCGACGTTGCCGGCCAGTCGATCCTGCACGTACTTCAAGAGGGCACGATTCGTCACGAGTTTGGCAGGCTTGGGTCGGCGTGCGGCGCGGTCCGCATGCCACTGCGCTGTATGGGCACGGTACTCGAGGCCGCCGCCGCGCGTGGCCGCGTTGCGCCGCAGCTCGCGTGAGATCGTCGACGGCGCTCGTCCCAGTTGTCGGGCGATTGCCCGAACACCTTCTCCGCGAGCGCGCGCAAGCGCGATCTGTTCACGCTCAGCGAAGCAAAGGTAGCGGCCTGTCGGCTCGGGCGCGGACGGTGCAAGATTCGATGGTGGCATACCGCCGCATTGTCGGAACCATCTGTTGCCGACGGCCGGCGACACGCCGGCCACGCCGGCGGCGTCCTCGCTGGAGTGCCCTTGGGCGATCGCCTTCCAGAACGGCCATCGCTCTGCACGATGCAACACTGGCGGCCGCCCGGGCGAGCGCAGCTTGGCCCGCAGCGATCGATCCGACTTCAACTTCTTCGTCTTCATCAACACCTCCAATCAGGATGTGTTGCGACGACGGGTTGAATTCACCCAATATGTGTCTATTCGGTACTCCGAGCGGCTGGCCGAGGCCGGCATTGAGCCTTCCGTTGGCAGCAAGGGCGACAGCTACGACAACGCGCTGGCCGAGACGATCAACGGTCTGTACAAGGCTGAGCTGATCCACCGGCGGGCGCCCTGGAAGACCCGTGAGGCCGTCGAACTGGCCACCCTCGAGTGGGTCTCGTGGTTCAACAACCATCGGTTGCTCGAACCCATCGGCTACATACCGCCGGCCGAAGCCGAGGCCGCTTACTATCGTCAACCTACCGAGTCGGCCTTGCCGGCCTGACTCACACCAACCGGCCTCCACGAAACCCGGGGCGGTTCACGTCGGGGCCTGCGGTGGCGGCGGCGAAGCACCGGTCGAACTCGAAATCGACCGCCCAGCGACCGTGATCGGACGCACTGCCATCCTCACCGGAAGCTCTTTCGTACCCGAGGGATCGAACTGCCCCGCCTCAAACGAGTTCGTCCGAGTCGGCACCCTTGGGCCGCACGAGATCGCGTACACAAACGCGGCTACCGGAACGACCGGACCGGTGTTCGACGAACTGTGGGTCTGCAACTCCGGCGACGGGCGCACGATGAGCTGGCGAAGCAACCCAATCACACTCGCCTCAGGGGCGAATGTTGTCACCGTTCGAATGACCGCTTCCGGTCGCGAGTCGCAAGCATCCATCACGATCCAAGCCCCCTAGCCAAGCGCGGCCCAACCCCTCGTCCTCGTATATGGACTCCCCCGCCAACGCCGGCGACCGCAGTAGCCACGCAGGGTGTTGAGCGCCGCGTGCGGTCGGCCTGCCACAGACTGCGCGTGCGGTGCGGCGCCTGCAGGGCCTGCTGCTCGATGCTCTCGACGCGCACCGGGTGCAGCTCGGCGCAGCGTGCCGCTTCGAGCAGCGCGGCAGCGTCGGTCTTGTTGCGCCGTACGTAGGCGCGCACGTAGCGCGCGGGCAAGAGCGTGATTTCGATGCCCTGCGCACTCAGCCAGCGCGCCCAGTGGTGGGCCGAGCCGCAGGCTTCCATGACGACGCGCGAGACCGCGCGGCTGGCAAACCAGCGCTCGAACTGACCGCGGCTCAGGCGATGCGCCTCGCGCGCACGCCCAGCGGCATCGGCCACACACAGCTGGAACACGTTCTTGGCCAGAACCACACCGACGAGCACACCAGCGCCGGATTGAACGGAAACGGCAACGCTCGTAGCATTCATTCCAGCCGACCGCCTTCGGCGGCGGTTGAACGCGAACGCTGACCCCACGACTCTTCACGCTCGCGCCTCGGAGAGCAGACTCATGCGGAAACAACTCGACTTCTTCCTGTTTCTCGGCAGCACGTACACGTACTTGGCTGTCAATCGCGCACACACACTCGCCACACGCGAAGGCATTTCTCTCCGCTGGCGCCCATTCAGCGTACGCAGCATCATGATCGAGCAAGATAATCGCCCCTTTGTCGGGAAGCCAGTCAAACTCGCGTACATGTGGCGGGACCTCGAACGCCGGGCGCAGCGCCACGGCATACCCTTCGCCTCGAATCCAAACTATCCAATCGATGCCGATGAATTGGCCAACCGCGTGGCGACCCTGGCAGCAGTCGAGGGATGGTGCCCCGCCTTTGTTGGGGCAGCGTACCGGGCGTGGTTCATGGAGAACAAGGATCCGGGAGCGCTCGAACATCTCTCCCCTCTTCTTGGGCGCCTGGGCAAGAACCCGAACGAAGTTATCGCGAACGCAAACACCCAGGATATACGCGATCGGTACGACCAGGAGACCGAAATCGCTCGTTCACTTGGCATCTTCGGCTCCCCGACGTTCGTGTACCAGGCCGAACTATTCTGGGGCGACGACCGCCTTGAGGATGCAGTTGACTGGTGCAAGTCGCACTGAGCATTTCGGGGCGGGGCCCATTCCATCAATGGAGGCAAGGTCCAAGAATCTGCTTCGCAGCTTTTCGGTGGCGGCTCATGTCGAACGTAAAGCCTCATGACCTCGACTCCGCACTACCTTGCACTTCCGAAGTCGGGCTCTGGGCCCGGGGTAGTCGTGCTGCACTCATGGTGGGGCCTGAATCCGTTCTTCAAGAAGCTGTGCGACAGGTTTGCTCACGCGGGATTCGTTGCTCTCGCGCCGGATCTCTATGGCGGACGCGTAGCCACCACACCAACACAAGCCAGGGTACTGCGGTCGGAATCCACGGCGAAGCGCAAGACGCCCGCGTACAAGCTACTCGTTGCAGCAATTGAACAACTCAGGACGCATGAGGCCATGCAGGGCTCACGTGTTGCTCTGGTGGGCTTCTCGATGGGCGGCCACTGGGCGCTTTGGTTGGCCCAGCGACCTGAACTGCCAATCGGAGCGACGATCGTCTTCTACGCGGCAAGAGACGGGGACTACACCCACAGCAGATCGCGGTTCTTGTTTCACTTCGCAGAGTCCGACGACTGGGTGTCACCCAGTGGCGCCAAGAAACTCAAGAAGAGCCTGGCAAGCGCGAACGCAGATGCGACGTACTACACGTATCCCGACACGACGCATTGGTTCTTCGAAAGTGATCGAAAGGACGCATACAAGAAGCCGGCGGCGGAGTTGGCATGGAAACGCACCATTGCCTTTCTCAATGACATCTGACCAGGCAATTCAGGAGAATTTGACTCTCCTGTCGGTACCGGGGTGCTTACCAAGGAACATGCCGCCCGCATACTTCGAACGTGGACGCACTCCGAATGTGCGTTGGGCTAGCCTGACCTGCTCCAGCCAACCGCCCGCGGTGGCTGCGCTCCAATCGTTGGGCATCAACGCAGAGAATCCCCGCACTGCGCCACGATGGAGGTACCCGATCATGCCGACCAAGCATCCCGAAGTGACCACCGAAGTGTTGCAGGCGTTTGCCGACGCGTGGAACCGCCACGATGTCGATGCCCTCATGTCGTTCATGACGCAGGACTGTGTCTTCGAGGCCTCGACCGGCGCCGATGTCTGCGGAACGCGCCATGTGGGCACCGAGGCCGTGCGCGCTGGATTCGCCGACGTCTGGAGCGTCTTTCCCGATGCGCACTGGGGCAATGCGCGCCACTTCGTCCATGGCGACAGGGGCGTGTCGGAATGGACGTTCACCGGGACGCGGGCGGACGGAACACGCGTCGAAGTCCATGGCTGCGACCTGTTCACCTTTCGTGATGGCAAGATTCTCCTGAAGAACTCCTACCGCAAGAACCGTCCGCCCGTCGCGAAATGACCGCGGTGACGCCATCCGTTCATTCCGGCGCGCCGCCGCCGGCAGCTCAATTCGTCAGGCCCCCCAGGCGCCGCGTGATCATCCCATAGCACCGAAAGGACCGAATGCGCACCGCCCTCTTCCTCGCCGCCGGCTTCTTCCTTCTTGCCGCACTCTCCATCCTGGCGCGGCTGTTTGCCGAGAACTACCCGTCGGCGACAACCTGGACAACTGTCGCCTTCGTCTTGCTCTGGCTGCTTGTCACCAGCGCGAACATGTGGGTCGGTGTCAACAAGGCGGGGTACTCCGTGGCAGAAGAACTCCCAATCCTTCTCTTGCTCTTCGGTGTGCCCGCGCTCGTCGCCATCGTCCTCAAGTCGAAGGTGCTCTGACTGCGTGCCGTGCTCACGCTTCGCGTCGGCAAGGTTCAGGTTCGCCAAGCGCGGCCGCCGGTGCGCGCGATGCAGTCAGCCTTGCGCCGAAGCGCAGGGCGGCTTGCAGCAACCGGGCACCCAGAGCTTCTTCGGCGCGATTTGCGGCACCGGGCCGACTGCGTGGCTGACCCGCTACAGCCGAGCGCCTTCGGCGGCGGCTGGACTTGAGCGTGAGCCCGCATTCCGCATTCAGTATCGAAACTCACACCCGAAGGACTGAACGATGACGAAGTATCTTGTCTCCTTCCCCGGGCGGGCGATGGACGTCCCGGACGAGGACATGGCTGCCGTCGGCGAAGCGGCACACGCGGTGATGCGCGAGGCGAAGGAAGCCGGCGTCTACGTGTTCGCCGGGGGCATCAACGAGGACATCGCGCCGCTGATGGTCGCCGCCAACGGCACCGTCACGAACGAGACCTACCCGCAGACGAAGGAGTTCGACGGCGGCTTCTGCGTGCTGGAACTGCCGTCGCGTGAAGCCGCCGTCCAGTGGGCCGCGAAGATCGCCCGGGCCTGCCGCTGCGCGCAGGAACTCCGCGAGTTCCAGTACGACCCCGAGAGCTGACCGCCGAGGTCGTCGCTCGGTGCGGTGGACGAGAATCCTCCGCAGCGACCGGCCGCATCGCCATGAACTTCGAGCCGCCGCCACGCCAACCTCCACGCCAACTCAAACACACAAGCACCTTGCAGCATCCGCGACGCCCATCCCTCGAACGCGGGGACAAGCGCGGGCCACCAGGCCCGGCCCGTGGCGTGTCCGAGCTTCTGAAGAGCGCAGGCCAGGTCCTCGCGGCGATGGCGCTCGTCGCCTACGTCGTCCTACTTCTGCACAAGGGTTGGATCGACTTCTCCGCGCTGAGCGCGGCGCATCCGGGCGCCGAGTTCTGGCCGGCGCTGGGCCGGCATATCCTGCGGGTTCTGGGCGGGGGCTGAGCGCGGCCTCACCCGCAGACACGCCACCACGCCTGGCTGCCATGCAAAGAATCATCTTCGCCGCATCCCTGATGTGCTGTCTTGCGAGTGCCGCGCTCGCGCAGGACCGCTTCCCCGGCAGCGAGGACTTCATCGACGGGCTGTTCGGTGAACAACTCTCGGGCTTTCGCGTCTGGCGCAAGCCTTGACACCGTGCGGCAGCGTTCACGCATAGATCTCATCCCGGCAAGCCGACGGGCCATGTTCGTCGTCTGTCACATCGCGCAGTGGCATTGACCCGCACGCAGCATCGATGAACGGCACGTCGCACTTCATCCTGTACGTCGCCGATCAGTCGCGCGCCACTGCGTTCTACGCGGCCGTGCTTGCCGCCGCGCCACGGCTCGACGTACCCGGCATGACCGAGTTCGATTTGCCGGGCGGTGCAGTCCTGGGCCTGATGCCCGAGGCGGCGATCGAGCGCCTGCTGGCGCCGACATTGCCAAGCCCTTCGGCGGCACGCGGGGTGCCGAGGGCCGAGCTCTATCTGGTTGGCGCCGACGCGGCGAACTGCCACGCGCGCGCACTCGCGGCCGGTGCGGTCGAGCTCAGCCCGCTGAGCCTGCGTCCCTGGGGTCACCGGGCCGCGTATTCTCTCGATCCGGATGGCCACGTTCTCGCTTTCGCGATCGACGTAGCGGCCGGTGATGCCTAGCATTTCGCTGAGGCAGCGCCCGAACGCCAGGCGTCGGCAACACTCCCCGAGGCTCGACACATGATCACTGAATACGTGCTGTTCGATCTGCCGCACGGCATCTCGCGCGAAGAGGTCGTCGCCGGCATGCATGAGGTGGCTCCGCGCTGGCAGAAGGAGCCGAACCTCATCCGCAAGACCTTCGTGTTCGATGAGCAAGCCCATCAAGCGGGAGCGTTCTACCTCTGGGCCGACCGGGCTTCCGCCGAGGCGGCGCACGACGAAGCCTGGCGCAAGCGCATCCGGGCGGCCTACCGGAGCGAGCCGCAGATCCGCTACTTCGACACGCCGCTCGTGGTCGACAACGCGCTCGGCAGGCTCGTCGAGTAGAAGTGTCGGCGCCGGGGTTGGCGTTGCGCCAGATGCCAGCGCGCGCCGCATTGCGGCGTGCGCCCTTGCCTGCGATTCTTGACGGGACCGAATGGCATGGTTACCGTCCGATGCACCCGCCGGCAATGCCCGCCGCTGCAACGGCAGGAATGCGCCGCAGGGTCGGGCGACGGCCGCTGACCCTGTGTGGCGGCCAGGCTTTGGGGCGCGGTCGCAGGTCGCGCGAGCGCGTCGGTCGATGTCAGCAACTGAATTGAGGAGCGCAGCGCGTGGGCAAGGGCAGACTCGAGGCGTTCAGCGACGGCGTGCTTGCGATCATCATCACGATCATGGTGCTCGAGATGAAGGTGCCGCACGACGCATCGCTCGAAGCGCTGGTGCCGCTGCTCCCGGTCTTCCTGAGCTACGTGCTCAGCTTCGTCTACGTCGGGATCTACTGGAACAACCACCATCACCTGCTGCAGGCGAGCAAGACCGTATCCGGGCGGGTGCTGTGGGCAAATCTCCACCTGCTCTTCTGGCTGTCGCTCTTCCCGTTCGCCACGGGGTGGATGGGCGAGAACCACTTCGCCGCCGTGCCCACTGCGCTCTACGGTGTCGTCTTGCTCGCCGCCGCGATCGCGTACTGGTACTTGCAGCATTCGATCATCGAGCTGCACGGTGAGGGGTCGATACTCAAGCGCGCCGTCGGCAGTGACTGGAAGGGCAAGGCCTCTCCGGTCCTCTACCTCTGCGGCATCGTGCTGACCGCCTATGCCCCAGCGCTGTCGCAAGCGATCTATGCCGCCGTCGCGATCATGTGGCTCGTGCCGGATCGACGGATCGAGCGTGCCATCGCGCATGACGCCTAGCGCGAGCACTCGACATCACGATCAAGGAATCCAGACGACCACTGCCACTCACGATGATCCTCGCACCCGCTTCACTCAACGATGTCGGTCATGCAATTCAGTTGGCGCTGGCGCCCGTGTTTCTGCTGACGGGCATCGCCGGCACCTTGAACGTGATGACGGGTCGGCTCGCGCGCATCATCGATCGCGGGCGCCACATCTCCGAAGCCGACCCAGGTGCGCGCTTGCGCGAGGAGGCTGCGGACGAGTTGCGAGCTCTGGAGCGCAGACGCTCTCTGGCGAGTGCGGCCATCACGGCCACGACCTTCTCGGCACTCCTCGTCTGTGTGGTCGTCACGGTCCTGTTCCTGGAGGCACTGCTCGAGGTCGACCTGAACCCGGTCGTCGGCGTGCTGTTCGCGGCCTCGTCCCTGGCGCTTGTCGTCGGCCTCGCCTACTTCCTGCGCGAGGTGCATCTGGCGACCAAGACCGTGCGCATACCCACGGTACCCGATTGAACGTGCGAGCGACGCACCACGCGGAGCCCGTGTATGCCGACCGCGGCGCAGTTGCCCTCGCGAGCGCAGGCCATGGCTGCCCGTGACCGACCGGGCCAGGCGCGACGCGCTGCCTCGCGCGGCGCGCGCGGCGTCGATGCCGATGCCGATGCCGATGCCGGGTCGGCCGCCAAGCGCGTGACGGCGTCGGCCACCGCCCAGTTCATACAAGTCAAGGTCAAGCCGAACGCGGCAATCAGCGTGTTGCAACAGGACGAATCCGGGGCGTGGTTCGCGCAGCTGAAGTCCGCGCCCGTCGATGGCAAGGCGAACAGCGAACTCGTCAACCTGATCGCCCGGCAGTTTGCCTGCAGCAGGTCGGCCGTCACCATCAGATCGGGTGGCGGCGCGCGCCTGAAGCTCGTCAGGATCGAGCTGAAGCGCGCGTAGCGTCGGGCGAACGCAATGGAGCCCGCGCGTGCAGGGGGCACCGACCGCTGCCCGGGCGCTCCCGCTCGCCGGCCGCTGCGGGCCGGCGACTGCGCTTACAGTGCCGGGGTTGCGGTCAACGAGGTGCGGGCGTGTCGAATCAGGTTCTCCAGGGCAAGCGGGTGCTCATCACCCAGGCGGATGCTTTCATGGGCCCGGTGCTGTGCGAAGTCTTCGCGCGGCACGGCGCGATCGTGGTCGCCAGCGACGACGCGCTGCTCGACGCGCAGGCGCCGGCTGCGGTCGTTGCCTCGGCGGGGCAGATCGATGCACTGGTCGTCAACCTCGCGATCCCTGCGCCAACGACCGCCGCCGCAGAAGTGCCGGACGACGAGTGGCGCAGCACATTCGCAGCGCTCGTCGATCCCCTGCCTCGCCTGTGCCGCGCGGTGCTGCCGGCGATGATCGAGCGGCGCGCCGGCAAGATCCTGGTGATGGGCAGCGCGTCGGCACTGCGCGGCATGAAGCGCGCCTCGACCTACAGCGCCGCGCGCGGCGCGCAGCTGGCCTATGTGCAGGCCGTCGGTGTCGAGGTCGCGGGCCACAACGTCCAGGTCAACGCGATCGCGCAGAACTTCGTCGACAACCCGACCTACTTCCCGGCCGAGGTGCAGGCCAACCCCCGCTTCCAGGAGCGCTTGAAGCGCGAGGTGCCGCTGGGGCGGCTCGTCGGCCCAACCGAGGATGCCGAGTTCGCCGCCTACCTCTGCAGCGAAGCGGCGAACTGCTTTGTCGGGCAGGTCTTTCCGCTGTGCGGCGGCTGGGTGCAGCGCTAGCAACGGGCCCGTGGCCGATTCCATGACACCCGTCACGCGCCGCGTCGTTCAAGCGGTTCTGTACGAATTCTTCGCCATCGCGTTCGTCGGCCCTGTGCTCGGGTGGGCCTTCGGCGAGCCGATCGGGTCCACGCTGTTGCTGGCGTTCGTCATGTCGTCGGTCGCGCTGGCGTGGAACTACGTCTTCAACGCGCTGTTCGAGCGCTGGGAGGCACGCCAGACGGTCAAGGGGCGGTCGCTCTGGCGCCGTCTCGCCCATGGCATCGGATTCGAGGGCGGGCTGACGATCATGCTGGTCCCGATCATGGCCGCCTGGCTCGGCACGACAGCCCTCAACGCGTTCGTCGCCAACCTCGGCCTCCTCGTCTTCTTCTTCATCTACGCCGTCGCGTTCACCTGGGCCTTCGATCGCGTCTTCGGGCTTCCGCGCTCGGCCACGGCCTGATGGGGAATCGGACGAGCGCCGCTTCGGCGCGCAGCCGCAAGAGCGAAAGACTGCCGCAGACACCATCGCGTTCGCCCAAAAGAAAGACCCCAGGTGAATCCACGCTGGGGTCTTTCGGCCATCCGGCCTTGAATGGTGGAGCCGGGGGGAATCGAACCCCCGTCCGCTGGCCATCATCGGGCAGATCTACATGCGTAGCTGACTGATTTGTTTTTAAGGCCGTGGGTCGCGCAGCAGCACGCTACCCCTGTCCCGAGTCACTTGATTTGATTCCCGGCTGAGTGACCCAACCGGGAACGAGCCCATGTGAATGACCTCGCAGCCTTCAGGTTACCCCTCAGGCCCAGCCCATCGGCCAACTGTTGCGAGGCTCGCCGGTTTTAAGCGGCGAGAGCGTACGTTTGATCGTTCGCAGTTACTTTGTTTCCAGTGGATTTACGAGCGAACTGGTGCTCGGCATGCCCTGTTCCAACTCCGCACCCGCGTCGAAGCCAGGTCGGCCCCTGGTGATGCGTAGTTTAGGGCATCGCGAGGGATTGCAAGAGCTGCCCCGGCGTGTCGATCACGAAGTCCGCCTGCCACGCCGTGACCGGATCGCCCAGCCCGAGGTAACCCCAGGTGACGGCAATCGTGCGCATGCCTGCCGCGCGGCCGGCCTGGACGTCGCGCAGATCGTCGCCGACGTAGACGCAGTCCGCCGCCGCAACCCCTGCGCGGCGCGCGGCCTCGAGCAGTGGCGCCGGATGCGGCTTGGCGTGCGGCGTGCTGTCGCCGCAGATGACAACCGCGGCGCGCGACGCCAGGCCGAGCGCGTCCACCAGCGGCAGCGTGTAGCGGGCGATCTTGTTGGTGACGATGCCCCAGCGGATCGACGCCCCCTCGAGCGCACCGAGCACCGGCAGCACGGCATCGAACACGCGGCTGTCGCGCGTCAGGCGCGCCTCGTAGCGGCTCAGGAACTCGTCCCGCAACGCGGGAAAGGCCGCGTCGTCGGGCGTCACGTTCAACGCGATGCCGACCATGCCGCGCGCGCCGCTGCCGACCATCGGCCGGAATCGGTCGAACGGCAGCGCAGGAAGGCCGCGATGGCGCCGCATGTCGTTGCCGGCGCCTGCGAGATCGGGCGCGCTGTCGACGAGCGTGCCGTCGAGGTCGAACAGCACCATGCCAGGCGCCGCGCTCATGACGGGCGCGTGCAGGCGATGAGGTAGTTGACGTCGGTATCCGACCCGAGGCCGTAGCGCCGCGTGAGCGGGTTGTAGGTCATGCCGCGCGTCGCCTGGAGCTCGAGCCCGGCGTCGCGGCACCAGCGCGCCAGTTCGCTCGGCTTGATGAAGCGTGCGTATTCGTGCGTGCCCTTGGGCAGGAGGTTCAGCACGTGCTCGGCGCCGACGATCGCGAACAGAAACGACTTCGGGTTGCGGTTCAGGGTCGAGAAGAAGACCCAGCCGCCCGGCTTCACGAGCGTCGCGCAGGCGCTGACGATCGCCGCCGGGTCGGGCACGTGCTCGAGCATCTCCATGCAGGTCACGATGTCGAACGTGCCCGGCACCTCTGCCGCCAGGGTCTCGGCCGCGACTTCGCGGTACTCGACGGCCTGCGTCCCGGCCTCGAGGGCGTGCAGCTGCGCAACCTTCAGGGGCTTGGACGCGAGATCGATGCCGAGCACCTGCGCGCCATGGCGCGCCATGGCGTCGGACAGCACGCCGCCGCCACAGCCGACATCGAGCACGCGCCGACCCTTGAGGGGTGACAGACGGTCGATCCATTCAAGCCGCAGCGGATTGATCTGGTGCAGCGGTCTGAATTCGCCATCGAGATCCCACCAGCGGTGGGCGAGATCGCTGAATTTGGCGAGTTCCTGCGGGTCGGCGTTGGTCATGCGTCGATGGTACCGAAACGGGGCGGGCAGAAAGAACCCCGCCGCAGCGGGGTGACTAACAAAAAACCCCGCCGAAGCGGGGTTTTCGCAAGAGACCTTGACGGTCAATTACTTGGTCGAGCGGGTACCAACCATTTCGATCTCGACGCGGCGGTTCTTCGCACGGCCTTCGGCGGTCTTGTTGCTCGCGATCGGCTGCAACTCGCCCTTGCCTTCGGTGTAGACGCGGTTCTTCTCGACACCCTTGCTCACCAGGTACTCCTTCACCGCGTTGGCGCGGCGAACCGACAGGCCCATGTTGTATTCCTCGGTGCCGATCGAGTCGGTGTGGCCGACAGCGATGATGACTTCGAGGTTCATGCCGGACATCTTGCCGATCAGGTCGTCAAGCTTGGCCTTGCCTTCGGGCTTGAGCGCGTACTTGTCGAAGTCGAAGAACGCGTCAGCGGCGTACGTCACCTTCTCGCTCGAGGGCTTCGGCGGCGCCGGCGGCGGCGGCGGCGGCGGGGCCGGCGGCATCGCCTTCGGGGCCGGCGGCGGCGGCGGTGGCGGCGGCGGCGGCTTGGCGGCGCCATCGCAACCCGGATAGGCAGTTGCCGGCGTCCAGTTCGCGTCACGCCAGCAGAGTTCGTTGGTGCCGTTCACGACCGGCATGCCGCTACCAGCGGAACGCCATTGGTCCGAACTGTTGGCGGCCTTCATCTCTTCAGCGGTGGGCTTCGCAATCGGCTTTGCCGGGAACGGCTGCACATTCTGCGCACTCGCGGCCATCGGGACGGCAAAAGCTGCTGCTGCAAACAGCATTGCCACCTTGTTCAGTTTCTTCATGATTCTCCTCTCAGGGGGAAGGTACAGAGTTCCTGCAAATCGTCCGAATCGCAATCGGAAAGTACTGGCAAACCCTCAGCTTCAGAGCGCTCACCACCGACGCGTCATTGTGCCATAGGGCTCACAGCCAACGCTATTTTGGGCCCGCTCTGCGCCGGTCGGAGGCGCTGTGTTGCGTCGGTGCTACAGCTTGCGCCACTTAGAATTGCAACATCGGGAATGCCAGGGGCCGTCGCGGCCGCCAAACCCCGTGCCAGCCGCCCCAGAAAGTCTAAACCAGCGTCGCCGCCCGCATGACCCAATTCGCCAAGGAAACACTGCCGACCAGCCTCGAAGAGGAAATGCGCCGCTCCTACCTCGATTACGCGATGAGCGTGATCGTCGGGCGTGCGTTGCCGGACGCTCGTGACGGCCTGAAGCCGGTGCATCGGCGATCGCTGTTCGCGATGCACGAGTTGAACAACGACTGGAACCGGCCCTACAAGAAGTCGGCCCGCATCGTCGGCGACGTGATCGGCAAATACCACCCGCACGGCGATCAGTCGGTGTACGACACGATCGTGCGCATGGCGCAGGACTTCTCGCTGCGCCACATGCTCGTCGACGGCCAGGGCAACTTCGGCTCGGTCGACGGCGACAACGCGGCGGCGATGCGCTACACCGAGATCCGCCTCGCGAAGATCGCGCACGAGTTGCTTGCCGATCTCGACAAGGAGACGGTGGACTTTGGCCCGAACTACGACGGCTCCGAGAAGGAACCGTTGGTGCTGCCGACGCGGCTGCCCAACCTGCTCGTCAACGGCTCGGGCGGCATCGCGGTCGGCATGGCGACCAACATCCCGCCGCACAACCTGAACGAGGTGATCGACGGCTGCCTGCATCTGTTGAAGAACCCCGAGGCGACGATCGACGAACTGATCGAGATCATCCCTGCGCCCGACTTCCCGACGGCGGGGATCATCTACGGCACGAGCGGCGTGCGCGACGGCTACCGCACCGGGCGCGGCAAGGTGGTGATGCGCGCGAAGTGCCACTTCGAGGACATCGACCGCGGCCAGCGCGAGGCGATCATCGTCGACGAGATCCCCTACCAGGTGAACAAGAAGACGCTGCTCGAGCGCATGGCCGAACTCGTGCACGAGAAGAAGCTCGAGGGCATCAGCCACATCCAGGACGAGAGCGACAAGTCCGGCATGCGCGTCGTGATCGAGTTGAAGCGCGGCGAAGTGCCCGAGGTGGTGCTGAACAACCTGTACAAGCAGACGCAGCTGCAGGACACCTTCGGCATGAACATGGTGGCGCTGATCGACAACCAGCCCAAGCTGTGCAACCTGAAGGACCTGATCGAGATCTTCCTCGAGCACCGGCGCGAGGTGGTGACGCGGCGCACCGTGTTCGATCTGCGCAAGGCGCGCGAGCGCGGCCACGTGCTCGAAGGGCTCGCCGTTGCGCTGGCCAACATCGACGAGTTCATCGAGACCATCAAGACCTCGCCGACGCCGCCCGTCGCGAAGGCGGCACTGATGAGCAAGAGCTGGGATTCGTCGCTCGTGCGCGAGATGCTGACACGCGCCGCGGGCGAGACGCCCGGCGGGCGCGAGGCGTTCCGCCCGGAAGGGCTCGACCGCAGCCTCGGCATGCAGACCGACGGCCTGTACCGGCTGTCCGATGAACAGGCAAGCGAGATCCTGCAGATGCGCCTGCAGCGCCTGACCGGGCTCGAGCAGGACAAGATCATCACCGAATACAAGGACGTGATGGCGCGCATCGCCGACCTGCTCGACATCCTCGCCAAGCCGGCGCGGGTGACGGCGATCATCGGCGACGAACTCGCCGCGGTGAAGCAGGAGTTCGGGCAGACCAAGCTCGCCGCCCGGCGCAGCGAGATCGTGCACAACGCGCAGGACCTGGGCACCGAGGACCTGATCACGCCGACCGACATGGTCGTCACGCTGAGCCACACCGGCTACATCAAGAGCCAGCCGCTCGCCGAATACCGCGCGCAACGGCGTGGCGGACGCGGCAAGCAGGCGACGGCGACGAAGGAAGACGACTGGATCGACCAGTTGTTCATGGCCAACACGCACGACTACATCCTGTGCTTCACGAACCGCGGCCGCGTCTACTGGCTCAAGGTCTGGGAAGTGCCGCAGGGTTCGCGCAACTCGCGCGGGCGGCCGATCGTCAACATGTTCCCGCTGCAGCAGGGCGAGAAGGTCAACGTCGTGCTGCCGCTGACGGACGGCTTTCGCACCTTCCCGGCCGACCACTACGTGTTCATGGCGACGGCGCAGGGCACGGTGAAGAAGACCGCGCTCGACGAGTTCAGCAATCCGCGCAAGGCCGGCATCATCGCGCTCAACCTCGCCGACGGCGACTATCTCGTCGGCGCCGCGCTGACGGACGGCAAGCACGACGTGATGCTTTTCAGCGACGGCGGCAAGGCGGTGCGCTTCGACGAGGAAGACGTGCGACCGATGGGCCGCAGCGCCGCCGGCGTGCGCGGCATGAAGCTCGACCCGGCGCAGAGCGTGATCGCGATGCTCGTCGCCGAGGACGAGACGCAAAGCGTGCTCACCGCGACCGAGAACGGCTTCGGCAAGCGCACCAGCATCGTCGAGTACACCCGCCACGGCCGCGGCACGAAGGGCATGATCGCGATCCAGCAGACCGAGCGCAACGGCAAGGTCGTCGCCGCGACGCTGGTGCGCGAGGCCGACGAGATCATGCTGATCGCCGACAACGGCGTGCTCGTGCGCACGCGCGTGTCCGAGATCCGCGAGCTCGGCCGCGCGACGCAGGGCGTGACGCTGATCGCGCTCGACGCCGGCTCGCAACTGATCGGCGTTCAACGCATTGTCGAGAACGATGCCAACGCAGACCCGGCGCCGGACTCGAACGGCGAGTCCGACCACGCTCCCAACCCCGAGGAAAACCCCTGATGAAACGATTGATCATTGCGGCGCTGTGCGCCGCGGCCACGCTCGCCCATGCCCAGACGACGAAGAAGGAGCTGGTGCAAAAGGCGCTGGCGTTGCAGCAACCCATCATCGAGAGCATCTCGCGCAGCGTCGCCGAGCGCCCGGCGATCCAGCTGATGCAGGTCTCGGGTCAGTACCTCCAGACCCAGGTGCCGCCCGAAAAGCGCGAGGCGATCGGCAAGCAGGTCGAGACCGAGATCCGCAAGTACGTCGACGAAGCCGTGCCGCTGCTGCGCGAGCGCGCGCTCAAGCTCGCGCCTTCGACGCTCGGCACGACGCTGGAAGAGAAGTTCACCGACGACGAACTCAAGCAGATGATCACCTGGCTCGAATCGCCGGCCAACAAGAAGCTGCAGCAAGTCGGCCCCGAGATGCAGAGCAGCTTCGCGCAGAAGCTGACGACCGAAGCGGCGCCGCTGCTCGACCCGAAGCTGCAGGGCCTGCAGACCCGCCTTCGCACACTGCTCGGCGTCCCCGAGCCTAGCGCGGCCGCTTCCGGCCCGGCGCGGCCCGCCGCATCGGCCGCCAAACCGCGCAAGTAGGCGCTCGCGGCGCGCTGTCGAGGCATTGATGGCCGATCCATCCGACGCCGCCGGCCCGACGCTGCAATCGCTGCGGGCGGGCATCGACGCGCTCGATCTGAAGCTGCTCGCGCTCCTGAACGAGCGCGCCGCGCTGGCGCTCGCGGTCGGCGCGCTAAAGAAGGCCGAGGGATCGGTCGTCTTCCGGCCGGAACGCGAGGCGCAGGTGATCGACGGCCTCAAGCGCGCCAACCCCGGGCCGCTGCG
>JAMLIM010000075.1 GCA_023954175.1 Rhizobacter sp. | reverse complement strand
CTATCACCCGCAGAACAGCCACGTTATCCCTGGCCTACTACGCAAGTTCCACGAGGCAAAGGTCTCCTGTGCGCGCGAGGTCGTGGTCTGGGGAACCGGCACCGTGCGACGCGAATTCCTGTTCAGTGACGACATGTCCGAGGCCTGCGTCTTCCTGATGAACCTGGCGGACGACAAATTCGACGCCTTGCTCGGCAGCGACGAATCCGTGACCGGCCGCTTTGAGCCACCTCTCGTCAACGTCGGCGTGGGTCACGATTTGACGATCGGCGAACTCGCCCTTCTCGTCAAGGACGTCACCGGCTTTGACGGTGAGATCGTATTCGACACCTCCCAGCCCGACGGCACACCGCGCAAGCTGCTCGACGTGGGCCTGCTCGAGCGTGCCGGCTGGAAGGCAATGACTCCACTCACCGACGGCTTGCGCATCGCCTATCGAGACTTCCTCGCTGCCGAGGCTGCGCGCAAGGCGCAATGAGGACGCGAACTGCAACATGACCACGAAGACCCCGACTGTCGACCGCATCTCTATTCAACCCGTCGTTATGGCTGGCGGCAGCGGCACACGGCTGTGGCCACTCTCCCGTGCGCAATATCCGAAGCAGTTCCTCGTGCTGGCCGGCAACCGAAGTCTCTTTCAGCAGGCTGTTTCGCGCCTCGGCGCGCTCGGCAGCGAAGACATCGCCGTCGCGCCGCCCTGTATCGTCGGCAACGAGGAGCACCGTTTTCTGGTGCTCGATCAGCTGCGTGAAGTTTCGGCTGAACCGCCACGCGAAAGCTGCACCGTGCTGCTCGAGCCGACGGGGCGCAACACAGCGCCGGCAGTGACGCTCGCCGCGCTGCACGCGCAGGAGTCGGGCAACGATCCAGTGCTCGTCGTCACGCCTGCCGACCAGACGGTCACCGATGACGCGGCCTTCACGAAGGCCTTGCAGGCCGCCGTGCGCAGCGCAGCCCGGGCGGCATCGTGATCCTCGGAATCCAGCCCGAGCGCCCCGAAACCGGCTTCGGCTACATCCAGGCCGATACGAACGGCAGCGCGCCCTACCCCGTGCAGCGCTTCGTCGAGAAGCCCGACCTCACGACCGCACAAAACTACGTCTCGCAAGGCCACTATTTCTGGAACAGCGGCATGTTCGTCATGCGCGCGTCGGTCTGGCTCGCGGCGCTCGAGACATTCCGCCGCGACATCGCCGAAGCGACGCGCAGCGCGTGGGGCGCCAGAACGGTCGACGCGCCCTTCGTACGCCCGGGACGCAGCGAGTTCGTGGCGATTCCCGCCGAGTCAGTCGACTACGCAGTAATGGAACGCTGCCCGGGATCGAAGACGTTTACGGTCCGCATGATGCCGCTCGCCGCCGGCTGGAGCGACCTCGGCGCCTGGGACGGCGTCTGGCAGGTGAGCGAGAAGGACGCCGATGGCAACGCGTATCGCGGCGACGCGCTGCTGCGCGACAGCCGCAACACGCTGGTGCACGCAACGAATCGACTGGTCGGCGTCGTCGGTCTCGACAACGTCGTCGTCGTCGAGACCTCGGACGCAGTGCTTGTCGCCGATCGGGATCGAAGCCAGGAAGTCAAGCACATCGTCGCCCAGTTGAACGCGGCTGGGCGCAGCGAGCCCACGGTGCATCGCCAGGTGCACCGACCGTGGGGCTGGTACGACAGCATCGACCACGGCCCGCGCTTCCAGGTCAAGCGCATCATGGTCAAGCCGGGCGCCTCGCTCAGCCTGCAAAAGCACCACCACCGTGCCGAACACTGGATAGTCGTCAGCGGCACGGCCGAAGTGACGAATGGCGAGCAGGTGATCCTGCTGACCGAGAACCAGAGCACCTACATTCCGCTCGGCACCGTACACCGCCTGGCCAACCCCGGCAAGCTGCCGCTCGAGATCATCGAGGTGCAATCCGGCAGCTACCTCGGCGAGGACGACATCGTCCGCTTCGAGGACAACTACGGCCGCACGCCGGGCTGACAGTCGCCTGCGAGACAAATTCGACGCTTGCGTCTGATTCGTGCGCCCCTCAACGGCTCGCAGGTTGGCGATGCTTGCCACAATCCTCGCACGACAGCTCCCCGCACGCCTCTGCTCGCGACGACATGACCAGCGGTCTGATTCGGGAACTGCGCCAAAGCCTCTCGGTACACGCGGACCGCATTGCGGTCGAGGGCGCGAGCTGGATCCTGAGCTACCGCGATCTGGATCGCGAGTCCCGTCGCCTCGCCGCGCTGCTCCAGGAACACGGTGTTCGCGCCGGCCACATCGTTCCGCTGTCGATGGGCCGGTCGCCGCGCTTCGTCGTCGCCATGCTTGCCGTTCTGCGCTGCGGCGCGGCGTATGCGCCGATCGACATCTCCAGCCCCGCACGGCGACAGGCAGCAATGCTCGAAGCGCTGGCGAGCCCCATCATGCTGATCGACGGCGGTGGCGAAGCCGGCGCGTCGCACTCCCGGCGCGTCGTCGACGTCGGCGATGCGCTCGCGCTCGCACTGCCCGACGCGTCGATGGAATGGCCCGAGGCGTCCGACGAGGCGCCCTGTGTTGCGATGTTCACGTCCGGGTCCACCGGCGTCCCCAAGGGCGTGGTGGTGCCGCACCGCGCGGTTCAGCGCCTCGTGTGCGGCGCCGATTTCGCCGACTTCCGCACCGACGCACGCTGGGCGCAGGTCTCCTCACTAGGCTTCGACGCCTCGACATTGGAGCTCTGGGCGCCGCTGATGCACGGCGCGTGCTGCGTGATCCAGGAAGCCCCCGCGCCGTCGCTCGACCAGTTGGCCGCCTTCATCATCGACCGCGAGATCACCGATCTGTGGCTTACATCGGCGTTGTTCAACGCCGTCGTTGACGACCGGCCCGACGCGCTGCGTGGTCTGCGCCAGTTGCTCACCGGCGGCGAGCGCGTGTCGCCCGCGCATGCGCGCGACTGCCTCGCGGCGCATCCGGCGCTCAAGCTCATCAACGGCTACGGCCCGACCGAGAACACGACCTTCAGCCTGTGCCATCCGATCAGCGCGCGTGACGTGGCAGGCAGCCTCGACCTACCGATCGGCCGCCCGATCGCCGGCACGATCGCGCGAGTCGTGGCCTGCAGCGGCGCCGATGCCGCTGACGGCGACATCGGCGAACTCTGGGTGTCCGGCGCCGGCGTCGCACTCGGCTACCTGGGCGACGCGGCGCTCACGCGCGCAAAGTTCGTCGAACACGACGGCAAGCGCTGGTATCGCACCGGAGACAAGGTGCTGCGCCGCCGAGATGGCGTGCACGAATTCCACGGCCGGCTGGACCGGCAGATCAAGTTGCAAGGCCACCGCATCGAGCTCGACGAAGTCGAGCGCGTGCTCGCCGCCTGCCCCGGCGTCGGCGATGCCGTCGTGCTCGTGCTCGGCGACGACGCCGACGCCGGTTCGCGCCACCTTGCCGCCGCCTATGGCCCGGCCGGGTCGGCACTGGCATCGGTCGGCGACGTGCGCGAATGGCTGGCCGCGCGCCTGCCGCCGCCGGCCGTGCCTCATGTGCTGCATCCGATGCCGCAACCGCCGATCAACCTCAGCGGCAAGGTCGATCGCCGTGCGGTCGAGGCATTGATCGCGGCCGGCACGGCGCGGAAAGCAGTCGTGCCCGATGCACCGTTGCAGACGGACACCGAACGCGCGCTGTCGAGGATCTGGGAGCGCTGCCTGCCTGGCGCGCGCATCGATCGCAACAGCGAATTCACAGCGCTCGGCGGCACCTCGTTGATGGCCCTGCGCGTGGCAGCCGATGTCGCACGCACACTCGGCCGCTCCCTCGACCCGATCGACGTGCTCAGGCATCCGGTGCTTGCTGCGCAGGCGCGATTGATCGACGCGAGCGCGCCGGCAAGCGCAGCCACGAACGAGAGCAGAGGCTCGGCGCTCGCGTTGACGCGCGCACAACGTTCTCTCATCCAGGCCTCGCAGCTCGATGCGAGCGGGTGCGCGTACCTGGTTCACGTCGCGCTCGAGATCGACCCGGGGTTGACGCATGTCGCCCTGCGCCGCGCCTTCGAGTGCCTTCTCGAGCGCCACCCGATGCTGCGCCTGCGCATCGCAGTCGATGGTGAACACATCGAAGCGAGCCTGCCGGCGACGGCAGACAATGGCTGGTGGATCGAGATGCCAGCGCTTGCCGCAGCACCGGAGGGCGGTCACTGGCCGGACGCCGTGATGCGCGAGATCAACCGCCCGCTGGCGCTCGCCAGCGCAGGACCGACCCGGGTACAGACCTGGGCGCTGCCAGCGGGCGGAATCCTGTGCGTCTGGAGCCTCCATCACTTCGCGATCGACGAGGCGTCAATCGATCGCGCCCTGATCGAACTCGACGCGCTGTTGCGCGGCGCACCGCCAACGCCAGTCTACGGCTCGGCATTCGCGTTTCACGCGATCGAACGCGCGTGGACCGACGAGGCGGGCGCAAGGCAGCAGGCGGCGGACATGGCCGGACGCCTCACCGGCCTCAAGCCGCCGTTGCCAGCGCCGCCGCGCGCCGGCGCCGAGCTAGACGTGCCGCTCAGCGCCGAACTTCGCGCCGCACTCGACGCTGCAACGACGCGCTGGGGTTGCACGCCTTTCACGCCACTGATGGTCGCCTGGGGGCGCGCAATCCAGGACCTCTTCGGACCGGAATGGGCCTGGGTCGTCGCGCCGTTCTCGAGACGCATCGAACCGGAGTTGCTCGAGCCCGTGGGCTTCCTGCTCGATATGCGGCTGATCGAGGCCGGGACGCGCGCCGACGAAACGGCGGCACAAGCACTTGCGCGGGTGCATCATGAACTGCTTGAGGCGCAACAGCAGAACATCCGCTCGGTGGACCTCGTCGCTGATGCGGTCTCGTCGATCGATCCCGCGCTGCGCACGGCGGTGACGCAATTTGCAATCACCTGGCGCCATGAACCCGAGCGCAGAGTACCGTTTGGGCCGACTCGCGCGAGGCTGCGTGGCGTGCCACAACGCGGCGCACGCTTCGGGCTGACGCTGCATGCCTTCAGCAGCGCCGATGGCGTCGGTGCCCGGCTCGAGGTGGTACGTGAGGCAATCGATACAGGCTTGGCGAATGCGGTAGCCGCGGCATTCGTCCGGCAGCTCGCCCTTGTCTGCGAGATCGGCGACGCGACGACGCTTCAACCGACACCACGCGATACGGCGGATCGATCAATGGCGCCGTTGGACGCGTCAGCAAGTGCAGCATTGGCACGACGGCGCGCAGTGGCGGCGTGGACGTACTGGCTTGGCCATACGCCGCAAGACGATGACGCTGACTTCCTGCGCGACGGCGGCTCGTCGCTGATCGCAATGCGCATGTCGGCGGGTTTGCGCCGCCAAAGCGGCGTCGTGCTCGACGTTGCCACCTTCCTCGCGCGCCCGCGCTTCAGCGCGCTGTGTGCCCAGCTCGCACAGCCGCCGCGCCGCGTCGATGTGCCAGCCCTTACGCTGCTAGGCACGCGCGACTATCGGCACCTGATGCTTGTGCTGCCCGGGGCACGCGGCGGTGCGCTCGGCATGTTCCGCCTCGCCGACGAGCTGCATCGGCGGCTGCCGCGCGACTGGTCTGTCGGCATCATCGATATGCACGCGATCATGCAGCGCGCACCGGAGGCCGAGCGCCCCTGGTTCTTCGCCCAGCAACTGCGGCAAATCGTGCTCGACATCGGCGCAACAAGGCTCGGCGGCGTCGTCGGCTTCTCGCTCGGCGGGCTGATGGCCATCGACCTCGCGTTGCTGCTGGGTGCCGACGGCCACGCCAGGGCGCCGCTGTGGATGATCGACACCTACGCCCCGCGCATGATGCAGATGAGCCGCCGCGCCAAGCTTCGGCGTGCCGCGGCGAGTGCATTGCGACACCCGATCGAGGCGACCCGACACGCAGTGGAGTGGTGGACCAGGCGGCAAGCCACCTCCAAGGCGATGCAAGCCGAGGCCGAACTCGACGGCCCCCGCTGGCGATCGCTGCTCGAGGACTATGCGGCCCGAGGCGATTCGGCGACGCAGACGGTGCAAGCGACGCTGATTCACTCGCGCGTCACCGAGCGTCGCTCGGGTTTGTTAAGGCATGCCGCGACGAACGGGTTCGATCCGCGCGAATTCGAGCGGCTTCGCGTGATCGATATCGACATCGAACACAACGAGTTGCGGCGCGGTGCGGCGCCGAACGTGGCTCAGATGATCGCGGACGATGTCCGGTCAATACGGCAAGTCGATCAAGGCGGCAATCGTCCGCCATGCTGAGCTGGCCGCCTTCACAGGAAACCGGGCGCAAGTGCCTGTCGGAGGGCGACATCATCGTCGCCCTGATCTCCGTACCGGGACCGATCGCAGCCGCGCGCAGCGCCTCGCGGCAATGGTGCAACGAGTGGCTCGCTCGGTTTCCCGATCACTTTGCGAGCCGCAGCGCGACGGCCGGACTGGCCGCGGTGGCGCTGTCGAAGGCGACGCACATCGGGATCGACGTGGAGCGTATCGACCCGCGCCTCAATTGCGACGACGACCTGCTGAATCTTGCACTCGATCCGGTTGAGCGCGCGGGAATGCGTTCACCCAGCCCGGAGGCCTTTACCCGCCTCTGGACCTGCAAGGAGAGTGCGCTGAAAGCGGCAGGCGTCGGCCTGGCGCTGCCTGCGGCGACGGTGCATGTCGGGTGGCAAACCTGTAAATGGACGACCGTCGGCTTTGGCTTGCGCGCCACCTCCGCTCAGGTTTGCTCCCTTGCATCGCCGCCCGGCTTCGCCGCCGCCATTGCGACGCTGGGAGCGCCGCGAAGCGTGCGGATCGTGACGCAGTTCACGATGCCATAGGCACGTATTGACGCCGCGCAGGCCTGCGCAACGCGGGCCGATGTGCGCCGCGCGCGCCGCGCACTGTGAAGAGAAGTAAGAGCTGTACGGCAGCGCCCTGAAGCTTCAAGTCGCACGCGATCGCGACCGACAAGACCGGCACGAACCGCGATTGTGCGGTGCCAGTCCACGTCTGCGGAGCGCGTAACATGAAGCTTGCCCCTGCGGCCCGAATCGGGTCATTGGCACTACCCAAGAGACTCCAGGTGAGCGTTGCCCTCCTCACTGCAATTGCGATGCTTTCGGCCTGCGGGCCGGGGGAAGATCCCGCCGACATCGCGACGCCGACCGCGACGACCGAGCAATCCCAAGGCCGGATCGCGCTGGCGAAATTCGAGCCCGGTAGCGGACCTGATGGCGCATTCGCTCCCAAGCTGCAGCCGCAGGAAGTGGGAACCGAGGCAACTTCAGCCACGCCGCAAACGAAGCCGCTAAGCGCTGCGCCAACTTTCATACCGGCGCAGGCGCCGGTCACGGTGGCGATGATCACACCGGTGTCGGCATCCACCGCACCGCCGAAATTCATCCCCACGCCAGCGCCCGCCACGCCTCCGATGGTCGCGCAACTCCCCCCCGCGCCAGCGCCCGCAACGCCGCCGGTGGTGGCGCAAGTTCCCCCTGCACCCACGCCGCAACCGCGTCCGGTGCCGCTGCCTGAGCCGACACCCGCTCCTGTGCCACCCCCTCCCGCACCAGTGCCGCCGCCAGCGCCGACCCCACCACCCCCGCCCGCGCCGACACCACCGCCCGCACCGGTTCCCGCACCGGGTGCCGACCCACGTACTCCGGGCGCAGTCGGCAACTTCTTCATCCGACATTCGTTTCCCGACATCGAGACTGCCGAGACGCCGATCAGTCTGGCCTATCTCAATTCGGTGCCCGCGGGTTCGCAGGGCCGCATCACGGTGTCCGGCGGGCACTTGTCGCTCAACGGCCAGCGCATTCGCCTCTACGGCATCAACATGCCACTGGGCGCGACGATGCCGAGCAAGGCGGAAGCCCCGGTGATTGCCGCGCGGTTGGCTAAGGAAGGGTTCAATGCGGTGCGGCTGTTTGGCTTCGACCGGCAGTTGGCCGTACCCAACACCTTCACAGTTACCTACAAGCAGCAAGGCGTGCTCAACACGGACCAGACGCTCAACTCCGAGGCAATGGACCGACTCGACAACTTCGTCCATCAATTGCAGCGCGCGGGCATCTACGTCTCGTTTCCCCTGCATGCCAGCCGCGTATACCTCGAGACTCCTGACTGCGTCGACGGTTGCGAGGGTCTGGACAACTATTTGCCGGCGCTGATCCAGTCGCAGAAGACGTTCGCCGCGACCTTCCTGAATCACGTGAATCCGTACACCGGCTTCGCCTACAAGGCCGACCCGGGCGTCTGGGCCTACGAACTCAGCAACGAAAATTCACTGACGCACCGTTGGGCGAACGGAACGATCGACCGCTATTTGACGGAAGCCGCGTTCGCAACGAAATATGGCGAGCCGCTTCAACACTTGTGGCGCGCTTGGACGCAGCGCAAGTACGTCACGCCCAGCGCGGCAGGCGCGGCGTGGGGCCAGGCATTGAATGCGTGGTCCGACGCGAAAGCCCCGCTGCGTTCGCAACGCGCAACTCTTCAGGCCCAGCTATACAAGGATTGGGTCGAATTCATGGCCGATACGGAGTCCGCCTACAAGCGGGACATCTCGGGCTACCTCAAGAGTAGCCTGGGCGTGCAGGCGCTCATCTACGGCACCCAGACCAGCTACAACCAACCTTTCAGTCGCGACGGCATGGACGCGAGCGACATTCACAGCTACTTCGGTGACATGGGTACCAACACCGGATTGACCAATTCCCCGGGCAACGGCCGACCGGTCTTCGAGGTCGAGAACAAATCCGTGCTGGCGTATGACGATGTCTGGAAGGTCAGCTATGGCATCTTCGAGAGTAAGGCGCTCGGCAGGCCCAACATCGTCACCGAGTACACCTATCGTGACGGTAATCAGTACATGGCCGAAGCCGAGCCGTTGATGTCGGCGCTCGCCGGATTCCAGGATCTGGATGCGATCTTCCTGTTCAACTACCACGGCATGAACTACAACCTGACCCGGCATACCTATCCGGGTTGGTACAACACGACGGTCAATGCGGTCACGCGCGTTGCGGCCGCGCTGTCGTTCCGCCGGGGTGACCTGAGCCCCGGTACGCCGCAGATCCTGAAGCAGACTCGGCAATCGTTTCTCAACGCGATCGAAGCGAAACGGTCGATGATCGCGTGGAACTCCTACTTCGGCGGCGACGCGCGCGCAGCCGTTACGCGCAACATGTACGTAGAGGTTGTCAACTCTGCGGCCGAAGAGCAGATCGTTACCGGAGGACGCTCGGTCGAGGGTGCGTTTATCAGCACAACTGGCCAAATCACCTGGAAGCCACAAGACCGGATCACGGTGGATTCCCCGCGCACCAAGTCCGCCGTGGGTTACTTCCGCAATACCGACGTCGCACTCGGCGCAGGCGTCGACGTGAGCATCGGCGAGACGATGAACAACTACGCCGTGGTGTCGCTAACTTCGCTGAGCGGCGCCGAAGTGCTGCCTGCGAATCGCATGCTGTTCAGCATCGCGGGCTACTTCGCGGTGCCGGGCGAGTATCCGCGCAAGCCGGGCGACAGGCGCTACTCATGGGGGGACGACACGCCCCGCATCGAGGCCGTACCGGCCACGGTTCGCATCACGACAAGCGCCGATGTCGTCGTCACAGCGCTCGACGCCACGGGCGCGCGCCGGGCCAACGTTCCGGTCGTACGCAATGGCGGTCGCATCGAGTTTGTCACCGGCCCGGCCTACGACACGGGCTGGTACTTGATAGAGACGCGCGCCAATTGAGCGTGCGCCGCGAGAGCGAAGCTTAGTTCCCCGCCGCCGCCGCGGATACTCTCGGCGAATCTCTGCACGCGCTGCGCTGTGCGACGGGCTACAACATTCGGTAACCATCCCCCGGCAAAGCCGGGGGCATTCGGAATGTGAGCCGCTCGAAGCGGCTGGAAGGGGTCGCTGACGCGGCCCCTCATTTCATCCTAAAAACAGCAGTTACCCCGGCGCCGCGAGCGTCGGCGGTGGGGTTGGCAGGCCGGTTTGGGCGACGATGCGCTGGCAGATATAGACCAGCAGCGTCCGCCAGCGGTCGAGCTTTGGCAACTGCTCCGCAGCAGCCTTGACGTGCTGGATGGCCGCATGAACATTGGCGATCATCGACTTGATCAACCCAGCTTCGGCATGCATTGGCGTGAGGTACAGCGTCGTCTGGTTGCTACTGCTGGCGGCGCGGCCCACGGCCGCCAGCAGCAGCGGCCGACTCGTCAGCGCCTCGCGCCGGGCCTGCGGGTTGGCCGCACGCACGTACCAGCTCCACCAGTTGTAGACCAGCGCCACGGCTCGCGCGGTGACTTGGCTGCGGTGCATGTCCTGCGTCGTGAAGCCGCCCCAGCCCCATTGGTTCTTCAACTCGTCGAACCCGTTCTCGCAGTCGCAGCGATCGCGGTAGAGCTGGCCGATGGCGGCGATGTCGTAGGTCGCGTTGGTCGCCAGCACGGTGTACTCCCAGACCTGCGCGTTGTCCTGCACTTCGTCGTGCGGCAGCGCCAAGACGAGTTGCTCGTTGGCCTCGTGCCGACTGCGCTTCTTGGCCGCGTTCGCCGTGATGGCGATGTCGTTCTTGATGCGCCGGCGCAGCACCACCACACGGCGCGCCTTGCTCCAACCGCTCAGGCGCAACTCGTCTTCGATGGCCTGCCAGCCCTGGCTGGCCTCGGTGGCGCGCGTCCAGTCTTCGCGCCTGAACAGCCGCTCGATGAGGCGCTTGACGTTGGCCGTCTTGCGCAGACGCAGCAGGTAGCGCAAGTCGCGCTGCTCGCACACGTCGATGATGTCTTCGTTGCCGTAGCCGCAATCCCCGCGCACCAGCGCCGGGGCCTTGTCACCAAGCTCGTCGAGCAGCCGCGCCATCGCCGCCTTGGCGTGGCCCGAGGTGTGCTGCTTGCCCGAACTGAGCACCGCGTCGAGCACCAGGCGCAGGTTGCCGACCCAGAAGGTGTGCAGCACATGGCTGGGCCGGCCTGGCTTGTGCGGGTTGTAGCCAATCTCGGCGCCCTCCTGGTGGCCGTACAGCGGCTTGATGGTGGCATCCATGTCCAGCACCCACGGCCGGTCCAGCGCCTCGCGCACGCTGGCCATCAGCGCGTTACGCATCCACGGTTCGCTCGCCTCGGGCAGCATCGCCGCCAGCGCCCGGCGCACCGAGTCTTCGCTGACCATGCCGCGCAGGCCCAGGGCCTTGGCCGCTACCGCGTCGCCGCGAACTCCGGCGATGTGCGCGTAGCGTTTGCTGCCGGCCAGGATGCCCAGCATCAGCGTGCCCAGCACGTCGCGCGGTCGCGATGCGTTGGGGCTGCTGTAGTGCAGCGGGCAGCCCTGTACCCAGCGGTCGAACACGCCGGCGGTGGCCAGGAACTCGGCGAAGAACACGATCTGTCCGTGAGGCGTGGCTTGGGCCGTGTCGTCCCAGCGCACGTGCACACGGCCGCCCATCGTGTCGACCACCATCGCGTCCTCGCTGGCCTGCGCCAGCGCGCTCTTCTTCGGTTCGTTGGCTTCACTCATCGGGTGAGTGTGCCAAACACTCGCAAACCCGCGCCAGCGTTGAAGAAAACGGCAACGGCACAGGGGCAACTGCGGTTCTTAGGTTGATCGCATGCGGTCGGATCGGGCCGGCATTTCGCCGAAACTCGCAGCATTGAATTGAGACCCGCATGATCAGCTTCGTTGACGTGAAGGACGGCCTGGCGCGGGACGAGTTCTACCTCGAGTACCTGCCCATCGTCTCGCTGACCGACGGCAGGTGCATCGGTGCCGAAGCGCTGTCCCGCTGGCGGCGCACTGGCGGGGTTGTGCAGCCCAACGACTTCGTTCCGCAGGCGGAGAACACACCCGCCTCTGGCGCGCTCACCTTCTGGGTCATCGAAACCGTCGCGGCCGAGCTTTCCGGCTGGCTGCGCGCCAACAGCGACGCGCACGTCAGCATCAACGTGCCCCCGGAAATCGTTGGCCGGGGAGGATTGAACTATGCGGGTGACAAGTCCGGGTTGATCGCATTCGGCAGTCAGGTGATTCTGGAGCTGACCGAACGCGGTGTGCCCGACGCTCTGGCTGTCCTGGCCATCGACAAAGGGGATCGGCGGGGGGGTACAGCTTGCGCTGGACGACGTCACCCTCGTCGGCGGCGCGAACCTGGCAATCCTGGCGCGCTGCAACTTCGACATCATCAAGCTCGACCGCGACTTGATCGCGCAGATCAAGCCAGAAGCACCGGAGCCCGAGTGGCTCGCCAGCGTGGCGGCAATGCTGGCGGCGTCGAAACTGACGGTCATCGCCGAAGGTGTCGAGACCGAGGCGCAGCTTCTGGCGCTGCGCGCCGCGGGCATTCAGGCGGCGCAGGGGTTCTACTTCTCGCAGCCACTCCCGGCCGAGGCATTGTTCACGTTCTTTCGCGACGCGAACCTTGCCGCCGCAGCCGCGACCGGCGTGCCCGCCATGCGCCCGCCGAACCTCATCGGATCGCCGAGCTGAACTCGAAGACGGTCGCCTTTGGCCATGCAAGGGCGACGGACGCAACCGATTGCAGTTGCCGGCACTGACACAGGCCGTCGTCCCGAAAACGATAAACCCCGCCGAAGCGGGGTTTGCTGCGCGAGCGCGAAGACGCTCAGGTATTCCTGCGGCGCACGCGCCCGAAGAACCCTATCACGCCCAGAGCCGCCAGCGCCATTGCGTAAGCTTCGGGCTCCGGAACAACTGCCACTTTGTCCGACCCGCCGTCGGCGAAACCTTTGAACCGTACGAGCATGTCTAGATTCTGGTAGTCCAGCGCTGCGGGCCCGCCAACGACATCAAAGGTCCACGTGCCAGTTGCCCCGACCGCGATGCCGTCATTGGGACTTCCGCCGCCCAACCAGTCCCCGTGAAGGGCGGAACCCCAATTCCGCGTTCCATATGGAGCTACTGACGGATTGACCAAGAAGGAAAAGGTGCTGTTGGGCGCTGTCAAAGCTGTTACGGTTCCGCCCAGGTCGAACGCTATGCCTGTAATAAATCCGCCGTTAGCGGCGGGCGAAGTATTCGTGAGTGAGATGGTCAGTTCGGCCGACGCGGAGGGATCGTATGTCACGGTACCGCTGAACGCCCCCAAACCTTCAGTGGAGTCACCGTTCACAACTGTAAAGGTACTCAACGCCCACGCACTCGGTGCGAGCGCGGCAGCCGCAAGTACGGCAATCGCCTGGTGCCTAAGCTTCATATCCACCTCCTTGTTACAGATTCGTAACAGCCCGAGTCTATTTACTCGCGCTCGCGATTGGAAGGGTTACTTCCCCCCTTGAATGAGGGGGTGGCGAATGAACTTGGCCTCGTGTTGATGCCGAGTCATCGCGCCCGACCAGGCTGCCGCCCCGGACTAAAATCTCAGCCTCCCCCAACCCGAGGCGACCCCATGTCGATGTCTGACCGCGACGGCAAGATCTGGATGGACGGCGAACTCGTCGAATGGCGCGACGCCAAGATCCACGTCCTGACCCACACGCTGCACTATGGCTGCGGCGCTTTCGAGGGCGTGCGCGCCTACAACGCACAAGGCGGCACGGCGATCTTTCGCCTGCGCGAGCACACCGAGCGGCTCTTCAACAGCGCCAAGATCCTGCGCATGAAGATTCCCTTCACGCCCGATCAGGTGATGGAAGCGCAGCGCGAGGTGGTGCGCGTCAACAAGCTCGAATCGTGCTACCTGCGCCCGCTGACGTGGATCGGCTCGGAGAAGCTCGGCGTCAGCCCGAAGGCGAACAAGATCCACCTGATGATCGCCGCCTGGCCGTGGGGCGCCTATCTCGGCGACGAGGGCATGAAACGCGGCATCCGCGTCAAGATCAGCAGCTACACGCGCCACCACGTCAACATCACGATGACGCAGGCGAAGGCGGTCAGCAACTACACCAACTCGATCCTCGCCAACATGGAGGCGCTCGACGACGGCTATGACGAGGCGATGCTGCTCGACGCCTCGGGCTTCGTCAGCGAGGGCGCGGGCGAGAACCTCTTCGTCGTCAAGAACGGCGTCGTCTTCACGCCCGACCTGTCGGCCGGCGCCTTGAACGGCATCACCCGCAACACGGTGTTCGCGATCTGCGAGGACCTCGGCCTGAAGCTCGTCGAGAAGCGCATCACGCGCGACGAGGTCTACATCTGCGACGAGGCCTTCTTCACCGGCACCGCGGCCGAGGTGACGCCGATCCGCGAGCTCGACCGCATCGAGCTCGGCAGCGGCTCGCGCGGGCCGATCACCGAGAAGATCCAGAGCGCGTTTTTCGACATCGTCAATGGACGCAACCCGAAGTACGCCGAATGGCTGAGCAAGGTGTGATGGCCATGAGCGCAGCCAGCAGCGAATCGAAGGCGGTGGTCGAAGTGACCGCCAAGGACATGCCCGCGCCGGGCACGATCTTCTGCCCGAACCCGAAGATGACGTTGTGGAATGCGCACCCGCGCGTCTACTTCGACATCGGCACGACCGGCGCTGCCCAGTGCCCGTACTGCGGTACGCGCTACCGCCTCAAGGCGGGCGAAGTGGTCGGCGCCCATTGACCGAACGGCGGCAGGCGCAGCACATCCGTTGAAGCGCAGGCGGCGATGACGCGCAGCCTCGTCATCGCGCCGCAGTGGATCGGCGACGCCGTGATGAGCGAGCCGCTGCTCGCGCGGCTCGCGGCGCGTGGTGAGGCGCTTGCGGTTGCGGCGCTGCCGTGGGTCGCGCCGGTCTATCAGGCGATGCCGCAGGTAGGCGAAGTGATCGAGCTGCCGTTCGCCCACGGCCGGCTCGACCTCGCGGCGCGCCGCCGCCTGGCGCGCGAATGGCGCGGGCGATTCGACGCTGCCTACGTGCTGCCGAACTCGTTCAAGTCCGCACTGCTGCCGTTTCTGGCGCACGTCCCGCTGCGCGTCGGCTATCTGGGCGAATCGCGCTATGTGTTGCTGAACCGGCGCCTCGCGAACGTTGCGGGCCGGCCGCCGATGGTCGACTTCTACAGCGCGCTGGCGGGCGAACCCGTGCCCCAGGGCCAGCGTCCGCAACTGCACTTCGATCCGGCGCGCATCGCGGCCGCGACCGAGCGCGCCGGTGTCGCGGCGGGCGGCTACTGGGTCTTCGCACCGGGCGCCGAGTACGGCCCGGCGAAATGCTGGCCGGCCGCGCACTACGCTGCGCTCGCGCGTTCGCTGCACGAGGAGAGCGGGCTGCCGGTGCTGCTGCTCGGCTCGGGCAAGGAGGCGACGCTCTGCCGCGCGATTGCGCAGGACGCCGGCAGCGCCTGTGAAGTGCTGGCCGGCCAGACGAGCCTGATCGACGCCATGGCGCTGATCGCCGCCGCGCGCGGCATGGTCAGCAACGACTCCGGCCTGATGCACGTCGCCGCTGCGTTCGACGTGCCGCAGGCCGCGCTGTTCGGCTCGACGAGCCCCGAGCACACGCCGCCGCTCAACCCGAACGCGCGCGTGCTGTGGTTGAAGGAGGAACTGCAGCTCGACTGCGCACCCTGCTTCGACCGCGTCTGCCGCTTCGGCCACACGCGCTGCCTGACCGAGATCGCGCCGCCGCGCGTGCAGACGCAACTCCTGCAGGCGGTCGCTGCCGCGGCCGCGACGGTGAAGCGATGATGTGCGCGGCACGCGACGGTGATCTGGTCCGCCCGGCCGCCGGCGCCGTCGCGACAGCGCCCGGCTCGCCGTTCTCCGGCGATCCACGCCTGCCGCAGGCGCTCGCCGGCGCCGGCACCTCGGTCTGGGAATGGCACGTCGACACCGACGTCCTGAGCGACCTCGACGAGGGCACGGCCATGCTCGGCTACGCGCAGGCAGAGGTCGAGTCGACGCAGGCGGCCTGGGACGCGCTGATGCATCCCGACGATCGCGCCGGCAACGACGCCGCCTACGAACGCCACGCACGCGGCGAGGCGGCGACCTACGAGCACGAGTACCGCATCAAGGCGCGTGACGGGTCGTGGCGCTGGATGTCCGAGCGCGGCCGCATCGTCGAGCGCGCGGCCGACGGGCGCCCGCTGCGCATGCTCGGCACCCAGACCGACATCACCGAACGCAAGCGCGCCGAGGGCCTCGCGCAGGAGTTCGCCGAACGCCTGCACAAGATCGCGCGGCACGTGCCGGGCATGGTGTTCCAGTTCGTGCGCACGGTCGACGGCAGCGGTCGCTTTGCCTATGTCAGCGAGCGATGCCTGGCCCTGACCGGCATCGAGCCGCAAGTGCTGAACGTCGACGCGACGATCATGCTGCGCGCCACCGAGCGCGAAGACCGCGCGCGGGTGCGCGAGTCGATCAGCCGCTCGATGCGGCGGCTGCGGCCGTGGCGCTGCGAATTCCGGCTGCACCATCCCGACGGCAGCCTGCGCTGGCTGCGCGGCAGCGCGACGCCTCAGCGCGGCGTCGACGGTGCCGTGCTGTGGCACGGCTACATCGAGGACGTGAGCGAACTGCACGAGCTCGAGCACGCGCGCCTGGCGCGCACCGCCGCCGAAGCGGCGAGCCGCGCGAAGACCGAGTTCCTTTCGCGCATGAGCCACGAGCTTCGCACGCCGCTGAACGCGGTGCTCGGCTTCGCGCAACTGCTGCAGATCGACGCCGCCGAGCCGCTCGGCACGCGCCAGCGCCGCCATGTCGGGCTGATCCGAGAGTCCGGCGAACACCTGCTGCGCATGATCAGTGAACTGCTCGACCTGACGCGGGTCGAGGCGGGGCGGCTCGACATCGTGACGACGGAGTTCGCGCTCGCGCCCCTGTTGCGCGAATGCGTGGACATGCTGCAACCGCAGGCCGACGCGGCGGGCGTCTCGATCGTGCTCGAGGCGCCGGAAGGTGCCGGGCCTGCGGTACCGGCGGGAGCGACGCTCGGCGTGCGCGCCGACCGCACGCGGCTCAAGCAGGCGCTCGCCAATCTGCTCTCCAACGGCGTCAAGTACAACCGGCGCGGCGGCACGGTCCGCCTGAGCGCGAAAGCCTCGCGCAAGGGCATCGTGATCGCCGTCGCGGACGATGGCGCCGGCATTGCCGCGAAGGACCTGAAGGCCCTGTTCCAGCCCTTCAATCGGCTTGCGCAGCACCACAGCGGCATCGAGGGCACGGGCATCGGCCTCGCGTTGAGCCGCGCGCTGGTGCGCGAGATGGGCGGTGAGATCGACGTGCGATCCAGACTGGGTGAGGGGTCCACCTTCAGCGTCACGCTGCCGCGCGGGGCGCCGCGCGACGCGGCAGAGCCGGGCGGCCCGGCGTGACGCCGGGGCGCGCCGAACGCAGGATGCACCCTTCACGATCGGGACCAACATGAACCAGCGCGCGGACTTCATCCTCACCCTGTCGTGTCGCGACCGCCCGGGCATCGTGCACGCGGTTGCGGCCCGGCTCTATGAAGCGGGCTGCAACATCATCGATTCGCAGCAGTTCGGCGACCTGCCGGCGGCCGACGACGCGCAGTGCCTGCACGCGACGGGCCTGTTCTTCATGCGCGTGCACTTCGCCGCGCCCGCGCCGATCGCGAAGCTGGAGGCGCTGCAGGCGCTTTTCGAGCCGGCACGCGAGCGCTTCGAGATGGAGCTTGCGCTGCACGAGGCCGCACGCAAGCCGCGTCTGCTGTTGATGGTGAGCCGCGAAGGGCATTGCCTGAACGACCTGCTGTTTCGATCGCAGTCCGGCCAGCTGCACGCCGAGGTGGCGGCGATCGCCTCGAACCACCCGGATTTCGGTGCCCTCGCGACGAACTACGGCATCGCGTTCCATCACCTGCCGCTCGCCGCCGGTGCATTGCCCGAGGCGAAGCTGGCGCAGGAGCAGGCGCTGCAGCGCATCATCGAAGCCGAGCGCATCGACCTCGTCGTGCTCGCGCGCTACATGCAGATCCTGAGCCCGGCGTTCTGCGCCTATCTGAAGGGCCGCGCGATCAACATCCATCACAGCTTCCTGCCGAGCTTCAAGGGCGCGCGGCCCTACCTGCAGGCGCATGATCGCGGCGTCAAGCTGATCGGCGCGACGGCGCACTACGTGACGGCCGATCTCGACGAGGGACCGATCATCGAGCAGGACGTGGCGCGCGTCGACCACAGCCTGAGCCCGGAGGACTTCGCCGCCGTCGGGCGCGATGTGGAAAGCGTGGTGCTTGCGCGCGCGGTGGGCTGGCATGTCGAGCACCGCGTGCTGATGAACGGGCCGAAGACGGTCGTCTTCCGCTAGTTCCCGCTGCGCGTCAAGACGGTCGATCGACGATGCAGCACTACCGCGCACCGCGCTGGTTGCCGGGCGCCGGCGCCGTCGGCGGACACTTGCAGACGATCTGGCCGGCGCTGTTCGCGCGTCGCTTCGACGGCACTGCGCCGCGCTATCGCCGGGAGCGCTGGGAGACGGCGGACGGCGACTTCATCGACGTCGATTTCCTGGCCG
>JAMLIM010000074.1 GCA_023954175.1 Rhizobacter sp. | reverse complement strand
GGCCGGACGAGGCCGAAGCCGCACTGTGGTGCAAGGAGCACATGAAGAAGCCCATCGTCGGCTTCATCGCCGGCGTCACCGCCCCCCCGGGCAAGCGCATGGGGCATGCCGGGGCCCTCATCAGCGGCGGGGCCGATACGGCCGACGCCAAGCTCGAGATCATGGAGGCCTGCGGGTTCACCGTGACGCGCAACCCTTCCGAGATGGGGAAGTTGCTCAAGGCGAGGTTGTAGGCGGGCGGCGGGCCGCCCTCCGGGCAAGCGCATGCCCGCCGTGACCGTTGTTGGTCCCTACACGGTCGAATCCGAAATCGCGCGCGGCGCGACCAGCGTCGTCCATCTGGCGCGCGACGGGCGCGACAGGCGCTGCGTCGCACTGAAGACGATCGCGCTCGGCCGCGAGCTGAGCGGCGAAGCGCTCACCGAAGCGCGCGCGCGCTTCCTGCGCGAGGCGGCGGCGGCGCGCCGGCTCGACCACCCCGACATCGTGAAGATCCTCGACGCCGGCGAAGAGCGCGGCGTCGCCTATCTCGCGATGGAACTGCTCCCCGGGCACGATCTGCAGCCGCACGTCGACCCCGGTCAGCTGCTGCCGGTGCCGCAGGCGCTGCGCATCGCGGCGCGTGTCGCCGATGCGCTCGCGCATGCGCACAGGCAAGGCGTCGTCCACCGTGACATCAAGCCCGGGAACGTGATCGTCGATGCCGCAACCGACCGCGTCGTCGTCACCGATTTCGGCGTCGCGCGCATCGGCGACGCGAGCCACACGCGCACCGGCATGCTGCTCGGCACGCCGGCCTACATGTCGCCCGAGCAACTCGTCGGCCAGCGCGTCGATGGCCGCAGCGATCTCTACGCGCTCGGCGTGCTGCTGTTCCAGCTCCTGTGCGGGCGGCTGCCCTTCGAGGCCGCCACGCTCGCCGCGATGATGAAACAAATCGTCAACGACGCCGCCCCGCCGCTGCGCAGCCTGAACCCCGATCTGCCCGAAGCGCTGGAAGCGCTCGTCGCGCGCATGCTGGCGAAGGACCGTGCTTCACGCCCGGGCGACGGTGCCGAAATCGCGCAGTCGCTGCGCGCGATCGCAACGCAGCTGGATGGCTCGCCGGGCAGGGCAAGCGCCGCTGGCTGAGGCGGCCCACCCCCGGCGCCGGGCGATAGCGTGAGGTTTTCACGCACCGAACCAAGGCACAATCCGCGCAAGCGTTTGCCTCCCTTTGCCGCCTCACCATGACCCTTGAATTCTTCAGCGCCACGGACACCGGGCGCGAGCGCAGCAACAACGAGGACGCAGTGGCGGTGGACGAAGAGGCCAAGCTGCTCGCGCTCGCCGACGGCATGGGCGGCTACAACGCCGGCGAAGTGGCGAGCAGCATGGTCACCTCGTTCATCAAGACCGAGCTCGGCCGCTGGCTGCTCGAGGCCACCGAGCAGGCGAGCGATGCCGAGGTGCGCCGCGCGATGGACATCTGCGTCGACAACGCGAACCGCGCGATCTTCAACGCCGCCAACTCCAACCCGCAGTACGCCGGCATGGGTACGACCCTCGTGCTCGCGGTGTTTCGCCAGGGGCGGCTGATGCTCGGCCACATCGGCGACTCGCGCGGCTACCGGCTGCGCGGCGGCCGGCTGACGCAGGCGACGCACGACCATTCGCTGCTGCAGGAGCAGATCGACGCCGGGCTGATCACGCCCGAGCAGGCGAGCTTCTCGGCCAACAAGAACCTCGTCACGCGCGCCGTCGGCGTCGAAGATACGGTGCTGCTGGAGACGCACGTGCACGAGGTGATGCCGGGCGACATCTACCTCCTGTGCTCGGACGGCCTGTCGGACATGCTCGACAACGAGACCATGGCGCAGGTGCTGCAATCGCACGAATCGCTCGCCGATGCGGGCGCGGCGCTGATCGATGCTGCCAACGACGCCGGCGGAAAAGATAATATCGCGGTCATCCTGGCGCGCGTCGCCGGGGGCAGCAGTACCGCGGCGCCGCCGCGATCATGGTGGCCGTTCAGGCGCTGATTGAACTGGGGATGAGCATGGGCAAGCTGGTCGTATCGCTCGATGGGGTGGTGATCAAGGAAGTGCAGATCACCAAGGACAAGACGACGCTCGGCCGCCGGCCGTACAACGACATCGTGATCGACAACCTGGCGGTCAGCGGCGAGCACGCCGTGCTGCAGATGGTCGGCGCCGACGTGTTCATCGAAGACCTGAACAGCACCAACGGCACCTACATCAACGGCAAGGCGATCAAGAAGCAACTGCTGACGCACAACGACACGGTCGAGATCGGCAAGTACAAGATCAAGTACATGATCGACGAGGGCACCGACTACGAGCGCACGTTGATCCTGAAGCCGGGCGCCACCGCCCCCACGTCGCACCCGGCGCCCGCGCCATCCAACTTCGGCGGCCTCGGCGGGCCCGAGACGGCGGCCCTGATCAAGGTGCTCAACGGCGCGGCGGCCGGCCGCGAGGTGAGCCTGACCAAGGTCGTCACCACGGTCGGCAAACCGGGTGTGCAGGTGGCGTCGATCACGCGCCGCCCGACGGGCTACGTGTTCGCCCACGTCGAAGGCGCCAACCGCCCGAGCGTCAACGGCAACCCGCTCGTCGGCGAGACCGTCTCGCTGCGCAACGGCGACGTGATCGAACTCGCCGGCACGCAGATGCAGTTCGTGCAGGGCTGAGGCGCGCCGCCTCCGCCCGGGCCGTCGGGCGGCACCGCTCGTGACGGTTTTCACGCCGCGGCAGACGGCATGCATCGGGCGCGCCAGACGCAGTCGAAACACGTGCCAAACGCGACTTCGCCCGCTTGCGCCGTGAGCGCGCCGGCCCCACCATCACGCTCGTGCCGACCCGCTCCGTTCTCGATGCGCCGGCCGGCACCGCTGTGTCGGCGGCAATGCGCGTCCGCGTCCTCGGCTGCTCCGGCGCCATCGCCGCCGGCAGCCGCACGACCGCATTCCTGATCGACGACGACGTGCTGATCGACGCCGGCACCGGCGTCGGCGACCTGACGCTGGCCGAACTCGAGCGCATCGACCACATCCTCGTCAGCCACTCGCACCTCGACCACGTGCTCGCGATCGCGCTGCTCGCCGACAGCGTGATCCGCCTTCGCGCCGCCGCGGGCCGCCCGCCGATCCAGGTCCACGCGCTCGGGCCGACGCTGCACGCGCTGCAACAGCACGTTTTCAACGGCGTCATCTGGCCCGACTTCACGCGCCTGCCGAGCGCCGAGCACCCCGTCCTGCAATTCGTGCCCTTCGAGCACGGCGAGCGCCTCGTGCTCGGCGGCAAGACGATCGAGGTGCTGTGCGCACACCACACCGTGCCCGCCGCCGGCTTCGCCGTGCAGGGCGGCGGCGATGTCGGCTGGTGGGTCTACACCGGCGACACCGGCCCCAACCCCGCGCTCTGGCAGCGCCTGCGCGGCATGAAGGTTGCACAACTCGTGATCGAGGCCGCCTTCGCCAACGACGAGCGCGCCCTCGCCGGCATCAGCCGCCACCTCTGCCCCGAAACCCTCGCGGCGGAGCTGGCGCAACTCTGCGGCCCGCTCAACGCTAGCGTGGAGGTCTACATCACGCACATCAAGCCGGGCGAGATCGAGGCGGTGATGGCCGAGATCGGCCACATGGCGACCCCGCACACGATCCGGGCCTTGGCGGCGGGGCAGGTAATGCGGATGGCGTGAACGGCGCGATCGATCGGGGTCGCCGCGGGCGCTCGCGCCACTACACGGCACTGGTTGTCGCGATGCCAAGCTCCTTTCGCACTACGTATCCCATGTGATACACTTGTTCTGTGCTTGAAGTTCGCCAGACGGCAACCTACTCCGCTTGGTTCGACAGTCTGCGGGATCGGGTGGCGAAGGTCCGCATCGACATCCGCGTCCGCCGCCTGTCCCTCGGCAACGCTGGGGATGTCAAAACGGTTGGTGCAGGCGTTTCGGAACTTCGGGTGAACTTCGGTCCTGGTTACCGGGTGTACTTTGTGCAACGAGGCAACGAGTACATCGTTCTTCTCGCCGGTGGCGACAAGTCGTCCCAGGACAGCGATATCCGCGAGGCCAAAGCTCTGGCCCGCGAACTGTAGGAGCGACAGATGGCCAAGATCGCAACAACCCTTTGGGATCCCGCCGAACACCTCGCCTCCGAGGAAGACATGGTCGCGTACCTGGAGGCCGCGCTCGAGGAGGGTGACCCCAACCTCATCGCTGCAGCACTTGGCGACATCGCGCGCGCAAAGGGAATGACACAGGTCGCGCGAGAGGCTGGCCTGGGTCGCGAAAGTCTGTACAAGGCGCTCTCGCCCGCAGGCAACCCGGCGTTCGGCACCATTCTCAAGGTCGTCGCTGCGCTGGGACTACAACTGCATGCATCGCCAGCGCCCGCCAAGAGCGCGGGCTGACCCGGCAAGATGGCGGCTGTGACGACCGAGATCCCAGCCATCGCCACACCGCACCGCATTCATCTGCTCCGCGCAGGCCAGACGCTATGGCAGATCGAGCCGACCGTGCCGGCCGAGCCGACTGACGCGACGGCCCCGCGAGTGACAAATTGCGTCGCTGCAGTCGCCGAGGCGACGGGAACCGGTCGGCCAATGTGACCGAACGCGTCACATCGCGGCAGGATTTCACGCCGCGAAGGGGTCGAAAAGCTGGCACGACCCCTGCATTCAAGGGGTTCGCATCCCAACCCATTGCCAAGGAGCAAACCCATGAAGCGAGTTCAACAAGGTTTCACACTCATCGAACTGATGATCGTCGTCGCGATCATCGGTATCCTGGCCGCCGTCGCGCTGCCGGCGTACCAGGACTACACGAAGAAGGCCAAGATGTCGGAAGTCATCCTTGCCGCGTCGGGCTGCCGCACCGCCATCACGGAAGGCATTCAAACCGCATCCAGTGACGTAATGACGGTCGTTGCCAACGGCTGGGGCTGCGAATCGGACGCGGCTTCGGGAGGTGGCAGCAAGTACGTGAATAAGGTCGAGACTGATGCAAATGGCGTTATCACGGTCACCGCGCAGGGTTTCGGCGATGTCGATATCGACACGAAAAAGGTCACGCTGATTCCATACATTGGCGCCGCTAAGGTGGATGCGACGAAGGACGGGATGAAGGCCGTGACTTCGTGGAAGTGCGGCGACACCGGCACCGACATGCCCAAGAAGTTCCTTCCTGGCTCGTGCAAGGGCTGATTCGAGCTACCGCGGCAATTTGATCCAAGGCGGCCCTGCGGGGCCGCTTTTTCGTTCACAGCTCTTGCTGTTCACCATGCGCACTAATCTGATCGCGCTCGGGCTTGTCGGCCTATTCCTTGGCTGGAACATGCCGAACCACTATCCGCTCTGGGGCTCGTTCCACGGCGAGCTCGCAGCGTCGCTCGGCTTGTCGCTTTTGCTCGGCGGGTTGATCTGGCCGCAGTCCGAGCCAGCGAGCTTGTGCCTCGCGATGCCGCACGCCGGTTGGGGCTGGCTCCTCGTCGCGCTGCTGCCGGTCGCGCAGTTCCTCGGCGGCGGCCTCGCCTTCCGTGGCGATGCGGCGCTCGGTCTGCTCTATGGGCTCGGCGCGATGCTCGGCATCTACGCAGGTTGCCTGTGGGCTGCGCAGGCCGGGCGTGACGCCGCCTTGCGTTGGCTTTGGACGACGGTGATGTTCGGTGCGATCGCCGCCTTTGCGGTCGCGTTCTCGCAGTGGCTGCATATCGCGCCGGGTGGCTGGTGGTCGACAGGATTGATCCTGACCCGCCCGTTCGGCAACTTCGGCCAGCCGAACCAGTTCGGGCTGTTCATGGTCTGGGGCATCGTCGCGTCGGTCGCGCTGTTTGAGATGCACCGGATCGAGCATCGCGCGAGCCTTGCGCTCGTCGTGCTGATGTTCGGCTTCGGCATCGCAATCAGCCAGTCGCGCTCGGCGCTCGTCGCGATCGTGCTTGTCGCCGCGCTGTGGTTCGTGACCCGCGGCCACGTCGGGTCGCGCTTGCGGCGGCGTGACGTCGCGGTGGCCGTGGCCGCCGGCGCCTTGCTCCACTTCGGCCTGCCGTGGATCGAAGACCAGCTTTACTTGTCGGTTGCCGAGGTGCGTTCCACTTTCGAGGTCGGCCCGCGCGAGGCGATCTGGCGCCACTTCGTCGCTGCGATCGCCGAGCATCCCTGGCTCGGCTACGGTTTCGGCCAGGGCGTGATGGCGCTGTCGGAAGTGGCGACCAAGGTGGCGCCCTCGCGCAACACGATCTATGCCCACAACGTCGTGCTCGACCTCGCGACCTGGTACGGCGTGCCGGTGGCGCTCGCGTTGTGCGCAGCGTTCGCTGCGTGGCTGCTCGGCTGGCTGCGGCGTGGCGCCGATGCGACACTCGACAAGCAGCGGCATCTAGCGTTCGCTGTGTGGTTGGCGCTCGTCGTGCAGTCGCTGCTCGAATACCCGTTCGCCTACGCCTATTTCCTGCTGCCCGCGGCGCTGCTGGCGGGTGCGATCAGCCCGTTGCCCGAAGACGTCGGCGAGCGCGGCTCGCCCGGTGTTCGCGCAACGCCCTGGGTCATCGTGCTGGCTGCGGGCGCCTTCGCGCTGCTCGCGACGCTCGCCTGGGAGTACTTGCAGCTCGAAGACGACTTTCGTGCCGCGCGCTTTGAGCGCTACGGCTTCGTCAACCGCCCGAATCACACGGCGCTGACGAACCCGATCGTCCTCGACCAACTTGCCGCGCTCAACGCGTCGGCGCATTTCGAGCTGCGGCCCGGCATGCCGGCGGAGCAGATCGAGCAACTGCATGTGCTCGCGCGCCGCTTCCATCTGCTGCCGACGCGGGTGGACTACGCGAAGGCACTCTGGCTCAACGGCCGAATGGCCGAAGCCGAGAACGAACTGCAGATCATTCGCGGCGTCTATCACCCTGCGCATTTCGCGCTGATCGAGCGCGATTGGCGGGCGTGGAAGGAAGGACACCGCGGCGACCTCGCGCCGCAGGCAACCGAATCGCCTGCATCGGCGTCTTTCACCCCGCCTTCTCCCCCAGCCAAGCCTTGATCAGCGAGCGATGCGGCACGTCGTGCCGATTCGCTTGGATCGATTCGAACGCTGAGAGTCGCCTGGGGATAGCGCATCGGTGCCCGTGTGCCTTCCATGACAATTCGGCGCATGCCAGAACAACGCGCGCTCGCCACGCTTGGCGATGCCGAGGACGGGCCGAGCCCAGCTTCGCTCGCCCTCGCCCTCATCGCCGTCACGCTGCCGACGCTGATCGCGTACAACCTGCCGCCTTCGGCGACGTTCTTCAACCAGGCCGCGGCGTTCATCGGCTGGGGCGCCTGGGTGTTGCTGCTGGCTTCGTCCCCGGGCGTGACGTTGGCGGGCCCGTGGCGCGGCGGGTTGGGCGCGTTGCTTGTGGCGTTCGCGCTGCTGGCGTTGTCGGCGGCCGTGGCGCCGTTGTGGGCGGCGCTGCCTTGGACGCTCGCGCTGTCTTCGGTCGGCACGATCTTGGCGGCGATGCTCGTCGTCATTGCCGGTGCGGCCGTGATGCGCGCGGGCCAGGCGCAGCCGGCGTTCGAGGCGCTGTGCATCGCGCTGCTCGCGGCCGGCGTGATCGGTGCGCTGATCGGCCTGGTGCAGGTCTTCGCGCCGCAGTGGACGGATGGCGCGGTGATCGCGGGCGTCGGCAACGGCCGCGCCGCGGGCAACCTGCGCCAGCCGAATCATCTGAGCAGCCTGCTGCTGTGGTCGCTCGTCGCGCTGCTGTGGCTCGTCGAGCAGCGGCGCCTCGGCGGGCGCGTCGCACTCGCCCTCGGCGTGCTGCTGATGTCGGGCATCGTGCTGAGCGCGTCGCGCACCGGCATGATCGGCGTGCTGATGCTCGGCCTCTGGGGTCTGGCCGATGCGCGCCTGTCGCGCCGCGCGCGGGCCGGCCTGATCGCCGCGCCGGTGCTCTTCGCGCTGCTGTGGGTCGGCCTCGCGGCGTGGGCGCATCACAGCCACCACCTGTTCGGCGGCGACGCCCAGCTTGGCAAGGGCGACATCTCGAGTTCGCGCTTCGCGATCTGGTCCAACACGCTGACGCTGATCGCCGCGCAGCCGTGGCTCGGTGTCGGCTGGGGCGACTTCAATTTCGCGTGGACGCTGACGCCGTTCCCCGATCGGCCGGTCGCGTTCTTCGACCACACGCACAACCTGGTGCTGCAGTTCGCGGTCGAGCTCGGCCTGCCGCTGGCCGCCCTCGTGCTGGTGCTGCTCGGCTTCGCGCTGTGGCGCGCGTATCGCGCCGGTGTCGACGAAACAGATGCCGCGCAGGGCGTCACGCTGCGCGCCGCGTTCATCATGGTGCTGCTGATGGCGCTGCACAGCCAGCTCGAGTACCCGCTCTGGTACGCGCACTTCCTGCTGCCGACGGCGTTCGCCTTCGGGCTGTGCCTGGGCGGCGTGCGCGAAGGTGGCGCGGCGGCGCCGCGCAGGCCGGACGGCTCGCGCGGGCTCGCCCTCGGCGGCGCGCTGCTCGCGCTCGGCGGGCTCGCGGCGCTGGCCGACTACGCGCGCGTCGTCGTCATCTTCGCGCCGCCCGCCAACGCCGCGCCGCTGCCGGAGCGCATCGCCGAGGGCCAGCGCAGCTGGCTCTTCGGGCATCACGCCGACTACGCCGAGGTCACCACGCCCGGCCTGCTGATCGACCCGGTGAAGGCCTTCGCGCGCGCGCCGCACTACCTGCTCGACGCGCGGCTGATGATGGCGTGGGCCAACGCACTCGCCGCAGCCGGCATGACCGACGAGCCGAGCTACCTCGCCGCGCGGCTGGCGGAATTCCACAACGCGCAGGCGGACGCGTTCTTCGCGCCCTGCGACGAGCCGCCCAAGGAGGGCGATGCGCCGCTGTTTCAGTGCGAGGCGCCGAAGCGGGCTTTGAGCTATCGCGATTTCAGATGAGCGACGCCGGCGCACGCGCTGGCAGGCGACACGCGGGATGTGCCTGCGCCTTGCGGAACCTTTGCAGTCCACGGTATTCTTACCGAACTCCTATAGATTCCACAGAGGTAAGAAATGACTGCCGTCGCCACGCTCTCCGCCAAGTTCCAGATCTCGATCCCCAAGGCCGTGCGCGAAGAGCAGCAGTGGCGGGCGGGGCAGGAGTTTGTGTTCGTTCCCAAGGGCAAGGGTGTGCTGCTGATGCCGGTTCCCGAGCTCGAGCAACTGGCGGGCATCGCGCGTGGGGCGCAGGCCAAGAACTATCGTGACCGGGTGGACCGCTACTGATGATGCGCGTGGTCGATACCTCGGCCTGGATCGAATGGTTCATCGGCAGCGCGTTGGGCCGCAAGTTGGCGAAAGACATCCCGCAGCGGCAGGAATGCATCGTTCCCACGATCGTCCAACTCGAACTCGCCAAATGGCTGCGGCGCGAGGTGGGTGAAGAGCAGGCCGACGAGGTGATCGCGTACACGCAGAAATGCATCGTCGTCACGCTCGACACCCCGATCGCACTGCTTGCCGCGGAACTGCATCGCGAGCATGGCCTGGCCACGGCGGACGCCATCGTCTATGCGACCGCACAGGCCCGATCCGCGGAGCTCTTGACCTGCGACGCCCATCTGGCGAAGCTGCCAGGCGTTCTGTACTACCGGAAGTCGGCGTGACTCGAGGCCGCCTTCCCCTCCGCGCTCTTCCGGCATGCGGAGTCCCAGTTTGGGACTACAATCGAACATGCGCGTCATCGCCCTGTCCACCCTGAAGGCGGTCTGGGCCGGTGGGGCCCATCAGGACGCAAGGGAGCCGGCGCTGGCCTGGTACCGAGACGTGCTGAGTGCCGAATGGGCCACGCCGGCGGCGGTGAAGGCGCAGTTTCGCAGCGCCAGCATCCTGAAGGACGGCCGCGTGGTGTTCAACTTGGCCGGCAACAAGTACCGGCTGGTGGTGTGGATCAACTACCCGTACCGCGTGGTGTACATCCGTTTCATCGGCACGCACCGGCAGTACGACGCCATCGACGCGCAGACGATCTGAGCAGGCAAGGAGCAACGAGCATCATGGACATCAAACCGATCCGCACGAAAGCCGACTACCGGTCCGCGCTGAAGGCGGTCGAGTCGCTGATGGGCGCCAAGGCGCGCACGCCAGAGGGCGACCGGCTGGACGTTCTGGTGACGCTGGTCGAAGGCTACGAGCGCCAGCACTTCCCGATGGACCTGCCGGACGCCGTGGAGGCGATCAAGTTCCGCATGGAGCAGCAGGGGCTGACGCCCAAGGACCTGGAGCCGCTCATCGGCCGCAGCAACCGCGTCTACGAAGTCCTCAACCGCAAGCGCAGCCTCACGCTGGCGATGATCCAGAAGCTCCACGCCGGGCTGGGCATCCCGGCCGAGAGCCTGCTGCGGCAGTCCGTGGCGGCGCGCTGACGCAATCCGCAGGTCTTCGACCGCCATCTGGCGCGGCACTTCGTGTCGGGCGCACGCCTTGGCAACGCCCCTCAGGGCGCCACCCACTCCCCCGACTTCCCCCCGCGCTTCTCCAGCACGCGGATCTCGCCCATCACCATGCCGCGGTCGGCGGCCTTGCACATGTCGTAGATCGTCAAGAGGCCGATCTGCACGGCGGTCAGCGCCTCCATCTCGACGCCGGTGCGGCCGAGCGTCTCGACCTGCGCGCTGCAGCGCACGCTGCTCGTGGGCTCGTCGAGTTCGAACTCGACCGCGACACGGGTGATCGGCAGCGGGTGGCACAGCGGGATCAGCTCGCTCGTGCGCTTGGCGGCCTGGATCGCGGCGACGCGGGCGACGCCGAGCACGTCGCCCTTCTTCGCGCTGCCGCCGGCGATCAGCGCGAGCGTCGCCGGCAGCATGCGGATCGTGCCGCTGGCGCGGGCGATGCGATGCGTCTCGGCCTTGGCGGCGACGTCGACCATGTGCGCCTGGCCCTGGGCGTCGAAGTGCGTCAGCGGGGAGGGGGCGTCGGCGGGCATCTTGAGGTGCACCAAGGGTCGGAATGGAAGCCGGGAACGAAAGCGCGGCGACAAGCAACAAACGGGCAATGCCGCGCTGGCATGATAGCGATGCGCGCCGGGCGTACCGGCGCCCGAAAGCTGCTGCGTGTGGCGCGCTTCACTCTGAACCCGATCCCGTGCAACTGAACCCCCGCCCCGCGCGGCGCATTGCCGCACTGCTCTGCGCCGCCCTGATGCTCGTGCCGGGGCCGCCTGTCGTCGCGCAGTCACAGCCACAGACACAGTCGCCGAACATGCTGCCCTCGCTGGGGGACAGCGCGTCGGAGGACCTGAGCATCGGCGCCGAGCGCTATCTCGGCGAGCAGATCATGCGCCTCGTGCGGCGCGACCCGGAGTACATGGACGACCCGGTGCTGCTCGAGTACGTGCAGGAGCAGTGGCAGCCGCTGCTCGAGGCGGCGCGCAGGCTGGGCGAGATCGGCCCCGACATCGATCTGCGCTACACCTTCGAGCCCTTCCTCGTGCGCGACCCGAGCGTCAACGCATTCGCGCTGCCGGGGGGCTTCATCGGCGTGCACCTGGGCCTGATCGCGATGACGGCGAATCGCGACGAACTCGCCGCCGTGCTGGCGCACGAGCTGTCGCACGTCACGCAGCGCCATATCGCGCGCAACATTTCCGTCAGCAAGCGGGCTTCGCTGCTGGGCATCGCGGCGACCATCCTCGGCGTGCTGGCCGCGAGCCGCGCGAGCGGCGCCGACGCCGCCAACGCGGGGGCCGCCGCCGTCACCGGCGGCCAGGCGGCGGCGATCCAGACGCAGCTCAATTTCTCGCGCGACATGGAGCGCGAGGCCGATCGCGTCGGCTACGGCGTCATGTCGCAGGCGGGCTTCTCGTCGGCCGGCATGGCCGGCATGTTCGAGAAGCTCGACCAGGCCTCGCGCCTGAACGACAGCGGCAACTACCCCTACCTGCGCAGCCACCCGCTGACGGTCGAGCGCATCGGCGAGGCGCGCTCGCGCATGGCGATCGACGGCGTGGCGCCGGCTTCGGGCAACGCGTTCGAGCACGCGACCGCGCGCGCGCGGGCGAGCGTGCTGATGGACCCGCGCAACGAGATCCTGCGACGCCTGCAGGGTGCGGACAACAAGGCCGGGCGCGAAGCGGCCGAACTCACCCCGCCCGAGCGCCTCGGCGCCGCCTACACAAGCGCACTCGCGTCGACGCTGCTGACCGACTGGCAGCGCGCCGACAGCGCGCTGGCCCTCGCCGCGAAGCTGGCCAAGGACAACGAGGGCGCCCCGGGTGGCGATGCGCGCGCATCGCGCGCGGTGCAGATGCTCGGCGCGCAGTCGATGGTCGAGCGCGGCGACCCCGATCGCGCCGCCGCCTGGCTCGCGCCGCTGGCCAGCGATGCCTCGCGCCCGGTGATGCTGCTGCGCTCGCAGATCGCCGTCGCCCAGGCCGCGCGCGGCACGGCGACCGCCACCGGCGCGCCCGACACGAAGCTCGCGCTGCAACGCAGCGCCGACGCGCTGCAGACCTGGGTCACGCTGCACCCGCTCGACGCACCGGCCTGGAAGCAGCTGAGCCAGGTCTGGACCGCGCTCGGCCAGACCCTGCGTGCGGTGCGCGCCGAGGCCGAAGCGCAGTACGCGGTCGGCGACCTGCCCGGCGCGATCGAGCGCCTGCGTGCCGGCCAGCGCATCGCGCGCGGCACGAGTGCGTCGGACTACATCGAGGCCTCGGTCATCGACGCCCGGCTGCGCGACATCACGATCGAGATGCGCGCCATCATGGCCGAGCAGCGCAAGGGCGGCCGGCTGGGCGGGTGAGGGCGCGCCCGCGGCGCGCGCCGCGTGTCCGGCTCAAGCCTCGCGCAGGCAGTCGACGATCCTGAGCCGCGAGGCGCGCCAGGCCGGGATGAAGCCGCCGACGAAGCCCATCGCGAGTGCGAACTGCAGCGAGCTCGAGACGATGCCGGGCGTGAGCCTGAACTGGAACGCCAGCTCGCTGAAGGTCTGGAAGTTCATGGTCGAGATGTTCACCGCCTGCATGCCGGAGGCCGCGGCGAGGCCGATCACGCCGCCGACGAGCGCGAGCAGCAGCGATTCGCCGAGGAAGGCGACGAGCACCGCGCTGCGCCGAAAGCCGAGCGCGCGCAGCGTGCCGATCTCGCCCGTGCGCTGCGCGACGGCGGCGAACATCGTGATCATCGCGCCGACGATCGCGCCGATCGAGAAGATGATCGACAGCGACAGGCCGAGGATGCGGATGAAGGTGACGAGGCCCTCGCTCTGCTCGGCGTAGAACGCGGCCTCGCGCTTGACGTCGAGCTTCAAGCGCGGGTCGGCGTCGATCGCGTCCTTCAGCCGGTCGAACGACGCCGCATCCGCCAGGCGCAGCACGACGGTCGAATACGCGTTGCGCCGGAATGCCGGCATCATCTGATCGGCGTCGCCCCAGATCTCGGAGTCGAAGCCGGTCTTGCCGGCGTCGAACACGCCGACCACCTTCCAGTCGCGCTGCGCGAAGCGCAGCGTCTCGCCGAGCGCCGCGCCCTGAAAGCCGTTGGCGACCGCGCGGCCGGCGATGATTTCCGACGTGCCGGGGCGAAACATCCGGCCCTCGACGATGCGCACCTGCGGGCGCAGCTCCATGCCGAGCGCGGACGTGCCGCGCACCGTCACGTTGCTCGGCTTGCCGTTGCTGCGCTTCGGGAGCGTGTTGAGCACCACCGGCTCCTTGCTGACGAGGCGCTCGCCCTGCGCGTTGGTCGCGATGCCGGGCAGGCTCTCGACGATCGCCGCCTGCGAGCGCGCGATGCCGCTGTTGATCTCGGCACCCGCGCCCTTGCGCAGCACGAGCACGTTGTCCGGCTGGCCGGTCGCGACCAGCGTCGCGCGGATGCCCTCGCCCATCATCAGCACCGTCGCGAACACGAACACGACGAGCGCCATGCCGCCCGCGGTGAGCAGCGTCGTCACCCGCCGCACCCACAGGTTGCGCGCGATGTAGGACAGCGGAATGGCTTTCACCCGACGTGCCGGAGGCCGTTGACGATGTTGAGGCGGCTCATCTTCCACGCCGGCCAGGCGGCGGCGACGATGCCGACGACGACGCTGGCGAGCAGCTGCAGCGCCATCGTCTCGCGCGACACGATGAAGACCGGGAACAGCGTGCCGACCGCCTGCGCGAATGCGGCGGCGATCGGCAGCGTGACGAGCAGGGCGAGCCCGCCGCCGATCAACGCGATGACGAGGCTTTCGCCGAACAGCAGCTTGACGACGAAGCCGGGCGAGAAGCCGAGCGCCTTCAGCGTCGCGTATTCGGCGAGCCGCTCGCGCGCGGTCATCGTCATCGTGTTGGCCATCACCGCCATGATGATGACGACGATGACGAGGCTGACCGCCTCGATCGCAACGAGGATCGCCTCGCTCATCGAGACGAAGCTGAGCTGGAACGCCTTCTCGGTCTCGGTCAGCGTCTCGGCGAGCGAGTTCCTGAACAGCGCGTCGATGCGCTGCGAGACGATCGGCGCGTCGTTCGGGTCCTTGATGCCGACGATGAACACGCCGACGTAGTCGGCGTTGCGGCCGCTGCGCTGGCGGATCGTCTCCGACAGCAGCTTCCAGTGGAAGAGGAACTGCGACTCGTCGGTCTTGGCCTCGGCGCCGTCCCAGATGCCGCGCAGCGTGAAGGTCCAGGTGCCGGGGAAGATCGTGCCGCGCAGCGGAATCTGGTCGCCGATCTTCCAGCCGTATTCGTTGGCGAGCTTGCGCCCGACGATCACGCCCTGCTGGTCTCGCAGGAAGGCGTGCTTCTCGTCGTCCTTCAGCACGTACTCGGGGTAGAGCGCGAGATAGCTCTCGGGCTCGACCGCGAACTGCGGGAAGAAGTTGCGCTCGGTGATGTAGACGCCGCCGAACCAGTTCGACCAGCTCACCGACGACACGCCCTCGACGGCGCGGATGCGCGCGGCGTACGCGAGCGGCAGCGGGAAGGTGAGCGAGATCGCGCTGCGCGTCACGAGGCGCGTGCTCGACGTGCCTTCGACGCCGTTGTACCAGGCGTCGACGATCGTGCGCAGCAGACCGAAGGCGCAGATCGCGACGACGAGGCCGACCATCGTCAGCAGCGTGCGCAGCTTGTGGCGAAACGCGTTCTTCAGCAGCAGGCGCAGCAGGAACATCTTGGCTCGGGATTGGCGCGAGACGGGCGGCGCGTTGGCGGGTTCAGGCCGCGGGCACCGCCTCGTCGGGCACGAGCTCGCCCTTTTCGAGGTGGATCAGCCGGCGTGCGCGCGCCGCGGCCTTCGGGTCGTGCGTCACCATCAGGATCGTCTTGCCGAGTTCGCGGTTGAGCTGTTCGAGCAGGTCGAGCACCTCGCCGCCGGTCACGCGGTCGAGGTCGCCGGTCGGCTCGTCGGCGACGATCAGCGTCGGGTCCGTCACCAGCGCGCGCGCGATCGCGACGCGCTGCTGCTGGCCGCCCGAAAGCTCGTTCGGATAGTGGTCGATGCGGTCGCCGAGCCGCACCATCGCGAGTGCCGCATGCACGTGCGCGCGGCGCTCGCTGCGCGACAGGCGCGTCAGCAGCAGCGGCAGCTCGACGTTCTCGAACGCGGTCAGCACCGGCATCAGGTTGTAGAACTGGAAGATGAAGCCGACGTTGGCGGCGCGCCAGTCGGCAAGCTCGCCTTCGTCGTAGCTCGCGATGTCGACGCCGCCGATCTCGATGCGGCCGGCGCTCGGCTTGTCGATGCCGGCGATCAGGTTCAAGAGCGTGCTCTTGCCCGAGCCGCTCGGCCCCATCAGCGCGACGAACTCGCCCGCCTGCACCTCGAGGTTCACGCCTTCGAGCACCGGGATCAGCTGCTCGCCGCGCTGGTAGACCTTGGCGAGGTCTGCGATCCGGATCAGCGGCGCCGCCATCGCGTTCACTTGCCGGCCACCACCGCGACCTCGCCGCCCGTGCGCAGGCCCTCGGGCGGCGCGAGCACGACGCGCTCGCCGGACTTGAGCGCGCCCTTGACTTCGACCACGTCGCCGAGCGTGCGCCCGGTCGTCACCGCGACCGCCTCGGCCTTGTCGCCGTCGATGCGAAACACCTGCTTCTGGCCATCGCGTTCCACGATCGCCTTCGGGTTCACCGCGAGCAGCGGCTGCTGTTCGGCGTCGGTCGGCGCCTGCGACAGGATCGTCACCTTCGCGCTCATCTCGGGCAGGATGCGCGGGTCGAGCTTGTCGAAGCGGATCTTCGTCATCACCGTCGCCTTCGCGCGATCGACGGTCGGCACGATGCCGACGACCTGGCCGCGAAAGCGCGCGTCGGGCAGCGCGTCGAGCGTGATTTCGGCGGGCTGGCCGATCTTCGCCTTTGCGAGATTGCTTTCCGACACATCGGCCTCGACTTCGAGCGTGCTCATGTCGGCCATCGTCACGACCGCGCCCTGCGTGCCGGCGGCGGACGAAAACGGCGTGATGATGTCGCCGACGTTCGCGTTCTTCACGAGCACGACGCCGTCGAACGGCGCGCGGATCAGCGCGAAGTCCTCGTTGACCTGCTGGATCTTCAGCTGCGCCTGCGCCTGCGCGACCGAGGCCTGCGCCTGCGCGATGCCGGCCTGCGCCGATGCGGCCGACGCGCTCGCGGCGTCCGCCCGGCGCTGCACCGCATCCACCGCCTGCTGCGAGACGAACTGCTGCGCGAAGAGGCTCTTGCTGCGCGCGAGCTCCTCGTCGGCGTTGGCCTGCTCGACCTGCGCCTGGCGCAGCGCGGCCTGGGCCTGGCGCAAGCCGGCCTCGGCGACGCGCACGCCGGCCTGCGCGGCGAGGATGCTCGCCTGCACGTCGCTCGCGTCGAGGCGCGCGATGATGTCGTCCTTCTTCACGACCGAGCCCTCGCGCACGCGCAGCTCGAGCAGGCGCCCGGTGGCCTTGCTCGCGACCGCCGCGCGGCGCTGGGCGACGACGTAGCCCGAAGCGGTGAGCTGCGCGTACTGCTGCGAGGGGTAGGTGGTGACGACCGAGGTGACCTGCACCTCCGTCTTGCGCGGGCGCAGGAAGAAGGCGGCGACCGCCGCGACGACGAGCGCGAGCAGCAGCCAGCGCTTCCAGCTGCGCCAGCCGCGCCTGCGGCCGGGAGCGACCGCGCCGCGGTCGATGCGCAGGGAGGCCAGCGCGGGTGCTCCGGTGGGGGGTGCGGCTTCGGTCATGGCGGTGGGGGGTCTGGCGACGAGCAAAGGCGGCGAGTGAAGGCGACGAACGAGGCAGCGAGCAAAGCCGGGCCGCATGCCGGGTCCGCAGGACTGCAGCATTGTGTCGCAGCGGCAGCAGTGGCCGCGGCCTCGACCGCATTCCCATCGGCCCATCGGCCCATCGGCATCGGCATCGGCGCTGAGCGCCACACGCGCGGCGTCACTGCAAGTCACGCCACCGCAAGCGACGGCAACGCTTTTCACTTCTTTCTTCTCGCCTCGGGACTTCGGGCACGCGGCCCCCATCTGTCAGACTCGACTCATGTTTGCACCTCTCTCCTGGCGTCGCCCGCTGGCGTTTGCAGTTGCCTGCGTCGCCGCCTGGGCGCCAGCCGTAGCGGCAGGTGCCGCCCCTGCCGCGATGGTCGATGTGCAGATGAGCCTGTGCGGCGCGCCGAGGAGCGTCGAGCAGGCGCTTGCACTCGAGCCGCACGGCAAACCGACCGAGGTGTGGCTGTTCGACGACCCCGCGCTGACGCTCTATGGCAAGGGCCTTCGCATCCGCCTGCGCGGCGCCAGGCACGGCATGGAGCTGACCCTCAAGGCCGCGAACCAGGACTGCGCCCGTCTGCCCGCCGGCGCGCTGCCGCCCGGCGAAGGCAAGTGCGAATACGACCTGCACGGCGACAAGGTCGCAGGCGCCTTGTCTTTGACGCGCAAGCTCGATCGGCACGCGGCCAAGGCGCTGCTCGATCAGCCTCGCGCGCTTGCCAATGCGCTGAGCCCGGCGCAGACGAAATTCCTCCAATCCACCGCAGGCGCCTGGCCGCTGGCGGGCGATCTGCGCGCGCTCGGCCCGACGCAGGTGCGCAGCTTCCGCACCAAGGGCACGCGCTATGCGGTCGACATCTCGACCCTGCCCGGCGGCGAGGACTTCATCGAGATCTCGACGAAGGTGCCGCTCGCCGATCAGGCCGCCGTCCGTGCGCAGATGCAGGCCGACCTCGCCCAGGCGGGTGTCGCCGTGTGCGCGGATCAGTCCGCTCAGGCCGGCAACAAGCTCGAGGCGCTGCTCAAGGTGCGCTGAGCGCGCTCTCGATCACGCCGCCGCCGAGGCACACCGCGCCGTCGTAGAGCACCGCCGACTGCCCCGGCGTCACGGCCCACTGCGCATGCTCGAAGCGCAGCGTGAAGCGTGCGGCGTCGCGTTCGCGGGTGTCCGTGTCGACGTTGGCGTCGGCGCGGGCGAGCGCGCAAGGTGCGTCCGCCTGCCGGTAGCGCGTCTTCGCGGCGTAGCGCCCCGCGTTGGGCGGCGCGCCCGCGATCCAGCTCGCGTCGGCGGCCGTCAGCGTGGTCGATTGCAGCCAGGGGTGATCGTGCCCCTGCACGACATAGAGCGTGTTGGCGGCCATGTCCTTGCGGGCCACGAACCAGGGCGCGTGGTCGCCCGCGCCACGCGGCGCGCCACGCTCCTTGACGCCGCCGATGCCGATGCCCTTGCGTTGGCCGAGCGTGTAGAACGACAGCCCCACGTGTTCGCCGAGCGTGCGGCCGCGATCGTCCCTGATCGGCCCCGGCGTGTGCGCCAGGTAGCGGTTCAGGAACTCGCGAAACGGCCGCTCGCCGATGAAGCAGATGCCGGTCGAATCCTTCTTCCTCGCGTTCGGCAGCCCGATCTCGTCGGCGATGCGGCGCACCTCGGTCTTCGCCAGTTCGCCGACCGGAAAGAGCGTGCGCGCGAGCTGCGCCTGCGTCAGCCGATGCAGGAAGTAGCTCTGGTCCTTCAGCGGGTCCAGGCCCTTGAGCAACTCGAAGCGGCCGCCGCGTTCGCGAACGCGGGTGCCGTCGGGCGCGC
>JAMLIM010000073.1 GCA_023954175.1 Rhizobacter sp. | reverse complement strand
TCGAGCACGCGCCAGTGCTTCTCGACGACCTGGCGCAGGGCCGATGCCTGGCCGGGTCTGGGCTTGAACGCGGCGATCACGAATCGGGCCATGCCGAAACGCCTTACGCGCCCCCGAAGCGCTGCGCCGACCGCGCCCTTGCGCGCGCGGCGGCTTCCTCACGGCTGCGTGGCTGCGCGCTCGTCACGAGCGAGGCGATCAGCTTGCGCGCGCTTTGCGCGACCTCGGCGACGGCCTGCTCGAAGGCGTCTTCGTTCGCGCGCGAAGGCACGGAGAAACCGCTGAGCTTGCGCACGAACTGCAACGATGCGTCACGGATTTCGAGTTCCGTCGCCGGCGGGTCGAAGTTGAACAGCGTCTTGATGTTGCGGCACATGGTGCTTCCCCCGGGCGAGGCGTTCGCGGCGCGTGTCAATCGTGCGCGATCGGCGTCTTCGTGAAGAGGTACTCCTTGAGTTCCTTCGAAAAGCTCGGGTCCTTGCGCCGGATCCACTCGAGCACCATCGAAGCGTGCTCCTTCTCCTCATCGCGGTTGTGCTCGAGGATCGCCTTCAATTCGGCGTCCTTGCAGGCGTCGGCACGCTGGTTGTACCAGTCGACAGCCTCGAGCTCTTCCATCAGCGAAACGATCGCGCGGTGCATGTCGCGCGTCGCGTCGGACAGTTCTTCAATCGGTTCGTGGTAGCCAACACTCGACATGGTTCATTCCTTCATGTTCAGGGGACACGGTGCGAGTGTGCCAGCACTCGCGGTTCACCTTCTGGCGAGGGTCGGGCAGGGGCCTGCTCCTTCCTCAGGCCCGCTCGAAACCATCGAGCACGTTGACGGCATTGACGCCGAGTTCGGCGCTGGCGTAGCCGCCTTCGAGCACGAAGACGGTCGGCAGGCCGAGCCCCGCAAGCTGCACGCCGAGGCGCGAGAAGTCGGCCGTCTGCAAGTGGAAGTGCGAGATCGGATCGCCCGCGAAGGTGTCCAGACCGAGCGAGACCACGAGCGCGTCGGGCCGGTGGGCGGTGATGCGTGCGCAAGCGGTGTCGAGCGCGGCGAACCAGGCGGCGACCCCGGTGCCCGCCGGCAGCGGCAGGTTCAGGTTGAAGCCGAGCCCGGCGCCCGCGCCCGTCTCGTCGGCGTGGCCCAGGAAGAACGGATACTCGGTACGCGGGTCGCCGTGCAGGCTCACGAACAGCACGTCGGCGCGTTCGTAGAAGATGCTTTGCGTGCCGTTGCCGTGGTGGTAGTCGACATCGAGAATCGCCACCCGTTCGCAGCCGCGCGCCCGGAACGCCTGCGCCGCGACGGCGGCATTGTTCAGGAAGCAGTAGCCGCCCATGAAGTCCGCGCCGGCGTGATGGCCCGGCGGGCGCGTTGCGCAGAACGCGCTGCGCACTCCCGCGCCGACGATCTCTGCAGCGCTCGCCGCGGCATCGGCGCCCGCCTTCGCCGCCGCCCAGGTGCCGGCGACCAGGGGCGAGCCGTTGTCCATCGAATACAGGCCGAGCCGCGCGACGAAGTTCTCCGGTTCGACATCGCTGCGCAGGCTGCGCACCGGCCAGATCGACGGGAACGGCTGCACGTCGGCGTTGGCCGGGTCGAGCGCGAGCCAGTCGCCCCACGCGTTGCGCAGGAAGGCAAGGTAGCGCGCGCTGTGCACCTGTGCGAGCAGCGCGGTGCAGTCGTCGCCGGGTTCGCGCAGTTCGTGCCCGCGCGCGACGAGTTCCGCATGCACGACATGCGCGCGCGCCGGTGACTCGAAGCAGGGCACGCGCTCGCCGCGAAGGAACTCGGTCGCAGGGGCGTGACCTTCGTGCTGCGGCGTGAAGAAGCTGATCATTCGGCGCCCTCGTGCGGTGGGCGGGATGCGCCCCGCCGCGTTGTGTCGTCCGCGCCGAGCCTGACACGCAGGCGCGTGACGATGCCGCGCGCGACGACAAACCCCGCGGCAAACGGCAGGATGCCGGCGGCGGCGCCGAGCACGATCGTGAGCGGGACGATCTCGAGCGAGCCGGCCCAGGTGGAAGCGACGACGCACAGCAGGCCGAGGTAGATCAGGAAGGCAATGCCGAGGCGCAGCGGCTCGGCCCTGCGCCAGCCCGCGATCGCGCCGAACACGACGCCGCCCGCGCCGCCGGACAGCGCGAGCGTCTGCCCGAGCACGATCGCGGCGGATTGCGCATGCGCGTCCGCCGCGGCGACCGCCAGCGCGAGCAGGACCCACGCATTGCGCCGCGTCGCCGGCGCGACTTCACTCATCGAGGAAGCCGCCCTTGTAGAAGCTCCACGCCGTGCCGTCGTGCAGATAGAAGCAGCCGTCGGCGCAGGCGTCCTTGCCGGGGAAGTCCTCCCGATACGCCCTGGGCACCAGGCGCTCGAGCTGCTCGTCGCTCAGCGCGTCGAACTCCTCCGGGCTGATCGCTTGCCCGGCACGCAGGCGTCTTCCTTGCATGGCTCGGTCCTTCGAGTGGGGTCGGTGGGCGGCGGTGGCGCACCGCATCGTCAACGGACGGACTTGCGCGCCACGCTGCCGGCCAGCACCTGTTGCACGCGCGCCTGCAACGGCGGCAACAGATCGCGCTCGAACCAGGGGTGACGCTTGAGCCAGGGCGTGTTGCGCGGGCTCGGGTGCGGCAAGGCGACGGTGTGCGGCCAGTGCGCGCGCCACGCCTGCACGGCTTCGGTGAGCGTCACGCCGCTCGCGGGCAGATGCCAGGCCTGCGCGTAGCGCCCGATGACGAGCGTGAGTTCGAGCCTGGCAAGGCGCGCCAGCAGTTCGGCCCGCCAGGCGGGGGCGCACTCCGGCCGCGGCGGCAGGTCGCCGCCATGGCCGGACCCCGGGTAGCAAAAGCCCATCGGCAGGATCGCCACCTGTCGCGGGTCGTAGAAGGTCTCGCGCGGCATGCCCAGCCAGGTGCGCAGCCGCTCGCCGCTCGCGTCGTCGAACGGGATGCCGGTTGCGTGGACCTTGCGGCCCGGCGCCTGGCTCGCGATCAGGATGCGGGCCGACGCATGCATCTGCAGCACCGGCCGCGGCCCGAGCGGCAGCTGCGCTGCGCACAGCTTGCAGGCGCGCACGGCGGTCAGCAGGGCCGGAAGCGATGGCGGGCGGCGAGCAGTTGGCGCGCGCATGCAACTCATCCAGCCACTGCGGGCGGGGCCGCGGGGCCGCGAGTTGGCGCGGGCACGGCGTTGTCGCCGCCGAGCCTGCGCCGGACGCAGACGGTGCCATCGCTTTCGGTGCGATGAATCGAGAAGCCGGCCGCCAGGTACAACGACAACGGCCCGTAGTGCGCCTTGGCGTCGGAGTCGGCCTGCGCCAGCGGCGTGGCCTCGGCGATCGTGAGGCCGGCGCGCTCGAAGGCCGCGCAGGCCGCGTCGAGCAGGGCGCGCGCGACGCCGCTGCGCCGATGCGCTTTCGCGACGACGAAGCAGGCGATCTGCCCGATGCGGTCGGCCTGCGCGTCGGGCTCGCCGGCGAACGCGTCCATCAGCGGGCGCGGTGCGGCATGGCACCAGCCGACCGGTTTGCCGTCGCGATAGGCGAGCAGCCCCTGCATGCGCTGCGCGCCGATGCGCTCGCAGGCGGCCGCGCGGTTCTGTTCGGCGGTGCGCTCGATCCAGACGACTTTCGCATGGTCGACGAGCGGGAACTGGCAATAGCACGAGCGCCACTTCGGGTTGTCGGCGAACGCGTCGCCCTCGAAGTAGGCGAGGAAGTCGGGCAGCAGCTCGGGCATCAGGCTGCGGATCTCGACGGCTTCTTGTGTCATGGCTTCTCCGGCGCGCAGGCGCGGTCGAAGTCGGCTTTGTACTTCAGTTCAGGCGCTGCCGGGCGGCGCCGCGGCAATGCCCGCATCCGCCGCCGGGACGCGCGAAAAGAGCATGAAGTCGCGCGGCGCGCCCTGCACGATGCGGAAGTTGCGCAACCGCCCTTCGAATGCGAAGCCGCATTTCTGCAGCACGCGAATCGATGCCACGTTGGGCTCGAGCACCGTGGCCTGCACCCGCACCCAGGCGCGTTCGTCAAATGCCCAGCGCACGGCCGCTTCGCCGAGCGCGGTGGCGAGCCCGCGTCCCCACCGCTCCGGGCGAACCATGTAGGTCAGCTCGGCCGTCCGGTTGCGCGCCGAGACGGTGTGAAAGCCGAACGTCGCCTCGAGTTCGCGTGTGAGCGCATTGCGCACCGTGAACAGGATCGGGGCATCGGGCCGGTCGGGCGCATCGGCGTCCGCTACCGTGCGTTCGACCATCGCCTGCAAGTCCGCGCGGCTCGCCGCATTGGCGCTGGTGAAGCGCTGCATTTCGGGCAGCAACGCAAAGTCGGCCCAGTCGTCGGCGTCGGTGAGCGCGAGGCGCCGCACGACGTGGCCGTCGACGACAGGAAGCGATGCAGGCGCGTTCATTGCATCGCGCGCCGCAGCGCGGCGCGGGACAGCAGGCGCGTCGAATCGAGCGTCGGCAGCGGTGAATTCGAATCGTTCATCAGCAGCGGGATTTCGGTGCAACCGAGGATCACTGCGTCGCATCCGGCGGCCTTCATGCGCGCGAACACCTGCTGGAAGCGCTCGACGCTTTGTGCACGCAGCACGCCCGCGACGAGTTCGTCCATGATGATGCGGTCGATCGCGTCGCGCTGCGCGGCGTCCGGTCGCACGCAGGAGAGTCCGCGCGCCGCCAGGGTGTCGGGATAGACGCTGCTGTCGACCAGCCAGCGCGTGCCGACGAGCCCCAGTTGCCGGAAGCCGCGCTGCGCCGCCTCGTCCGCGACGACCTCGGCGATGTGCAGCCAGGGCCGCGGCGAGCGCGGCGCGACAAGCGCGAACGCCTGGTGCACCGTGTTGTCGGGGCAGATCAGGAAATCGGCACCGGCCGCGGCGAGCTTGTGTGCCGAGTCGAGCATCAGTTCGGCGACGCCTGCCAGATCGCCCGCGGCGAGGCAGGCGACGTAGTCGGCGAGCGAGTGCGAGTGCAGCGACACCTCGGGATGCGCGTGCGCGCCGAGCAGCGCGGCGCCTTCGGCGCAGATCGTCCGGTAGCACAGCGCCGCGCCTTCGGCCGAGCAGGCGACGATGCCGATGTGCTGCGCCATGGCGATGCGGCTAGAACGCCGCCCCGTGTTCCCGAAGCAGCGCGCGCAGCACCGAGCGGTGGCAGTGTTCTTCCTGCTCGCAATAGCAGCCGACCGAGACGTTCGTCCGGTGCGAAAGCGCGGCGAGCAGTTCGATCGCGTGCGCTGCGTCGGGGTGGCTCATCTCGGCCCGGTAGCGTTTGCGAAACGCGCTCCATTGCGCCGGCTTCGTCGCGGCCTGCCCGAGCTTCATCGTCTCGACGCTCGGCGCGAGGTTCGGGAACCAGACGTCGTACCAGTCGTCCGCGGCAAATCGCGCCTTGGGCACGCCCCGCGGCGGGCGGCGCACGGTGCCGATGCGCAGGCCCTCGTCGGGCGCTCTTTCCGTGCCGAGGCGGACGACGCGCAGCACCATGACTTCTCCTTCGGTTTCGAGCCTGCCCCTGGCGGCGCGGCGCCGACCGATCGGCCCGCCGCCGCCCGCCACCGGGAAGACATTCTGCCGGCATCTCGTCCGCGCCGCCCGGCTACGGCCGCAGGGTCATGAAGACGCTGTGCGGATCGTCCAAGTGGTCGGCGCAAGGTCCGTAGCGGGCCAAGCCGACGCCTTCGCAGAGCCCCGGTGCGCGCGAGCAGGGTCTGCACCGCAGGATGGGGACCGCTCATCGCGGACGGCGTTCATGATCGCGGCGCTTCATCGAGGTCGCGGTCGAGGTCGCGCCGCAGCTTGACGCCCGCGCGCCTGAGCGCCCAGTGCGCGAAGGCGGCCTTCCAGGAAGCGTTGGTCGCGATCGCCGTCGTCGGCACGATGACATCGAAGCCGCGGCGCCGTGCGTCGAGCGCCGTGGCGCGCACGCAGCCTTCGGCGAACACGCCCAGCATCCACAGTGTCGTCACGCCTTCGGCGCGCAGCCAGGGATCGAGGTCGGGGTGGGTGAAGGCGCTCGAGCTCTCCTTCGTGAAGCAGCGCACGCCCGGACGCACCGCGATGCGCGGATCGACCGCGGCGCCGGCGCTGCCGTCGACTGCGGCACCGCGCCGGAAGAAGTTGGCGATGGTCGCGCTCGGCGGGAAAGCGTTGACGATCAGCACCCGCAGCGCACCGGGCAACGCCTCGTCCCGCAGCACCGCGTTGGCGGCGGCGATGACGCGCAGCGCGCCAGCCGCATCGACCGGCATCTTCCCGCGCTGCAGGTCGAGAAAGTCGACCTGCAGATCGAGCATCAGGACTGCGCTGCGGTTCACGTCGAGAAAGCCTGGCAAACGGAAAAAGTCGGCCGCAGCGAGGCGCCGGCGCTCTTCACTCGCCCCGCACGATGAGCAGGTTGCGCGCGGTGCGCTCGGGCCGAGGGTCGTCCCGTGCGGCGACCGCCTCGAGCGCATCGACGTAGCCTGGCGGCAGGCCGTGCTCGCGCGCACCGGCGACAACGAGCGCCTTGTACCAGGTGTAGGGCAGCGCGCCGCGATCGATGCGCAGCGCGCGGTAGGTCCAGGCCGCTACCGCACCGCGTGCGGTTTCGACCGTCACCTGCTGCACCCGGTAGCCCACGCCGACGCTTTCGGCGAGGTCGAGCGCAGGTCTCTCAGACAGGTGGATCTCAAACACGACACCGTGCACACCGGTGTCGGGTGCCGCGGCTTGAACGATGTCGCACTTCGCCGAGCCGTCGGTGCTCAGCATGTGCCAGCACATCTCGAATCCTGAAAGCGTCGCGGTGCCGACGGCGCGGGCCGAGGGCGTGCGCGCCCGCAGGCGTCGCGTCAGCATGTTCGATCCGTAGGCGAAGTAGAGAAGCGAATCGTGCATGCTCACGCGGGGTCCTTCGTGCTGCAAATCCCGGCACTTGCCCTCGCGGCGGCCCGACTTGCTCGCGGCCGATGCCGGGTGTCGTGCTGCGGCGTGCGGAGTGGGCGCGCGGCAGGCGTGCCGCGAATCAGGCCTCTGCGGCCCACTGCACGGCTTGCGCCAGTTCGGCGTTCGGGAACTGACGCACCGGGCAGGGCACCGCAAACGAGAACAGGCGCAGGGCGGTGGCGACCCACTCGACATCGGTGACGACGGCGACGCGCTCCCAGGCGCGCAGGTTCGAGATGCCGAGCTTCATGTCGTCCCACGCCGCCCCGATCGAATAGCCGGTGAAGGCAGGCCCGATCTGGTAGACGACGCGCACGCCGCCGAACTTCGCGATCGCCGCCTCGACGGCGGGGACGAGCACGGTCTCGTAGTCACGCGCGCTCACCTCGCCGGAGGCGACGACGCCAAGCACGCGGTCGGGCAGGTTGGGCATGAGTTCGAGCATGGCAAGTCCTTGCAGAGAGGTCGACGTCCGCCATTCTGCGACGCGAGGGCACTGCGTTCAATCGGCGCGAAGCCCGAACTCGATCTCCGCGGCGGTCGCCGAGCGGGTCGTGCGGCCCGGGTATTCAAGCCAGGTCATCGCGACGTTCAGGTCGTCGATGACGGAGGCGGCCGTGATCCGTGTGCCGCCCTCGAGCGCCATGTCGCTCGTCGTGTGGGCGTCGCTGACGAGGGTGAGGTCGTAGCCGCGCTCGAGCACGGCATAGGCGGTGGCGCGGATGCACCAGTTGCTCGCCGCCCCGGCGAGTGCAATGTGGCTCGCGCCGAGACGTTCGAGATCCGCTTCGAGCGTGGTCTGCTCGAACGCCGAGTTGAAGCGCTTGTGAACCCTGGCTTCGCCCGCCGCAGGCGCCAGTTCCGGCACCCACTGCCATTGCGGGCTGCCGCTCGGCAACTCCTCGTTGGTGTGCTGAACCCAGATCACCGGCACGCATTGCGCGCGCGCCCGCTCGACGGCGCGCGAGACATTGGCGACGATGCGCGGGACGTCCCATGCGTCGGCGACGACGCCGACCTGCAGGTCGACGACGAGCAGCACCGATCTGTTGCCTTGGCGTACGGTGGCCATGTCGAGTCCCTCCGCGTCGATGCTCGATCCGTCGCTCGCGCTGCGCCGCGCTACCAGTACGCGCCGGGCCGGTAGGTGCCGAAGTACCAGAGGTGGCCCTCCGGGTCGGCGACCATGTAGCCGCGCGCGCCGTACTCCTCGTCCTGCAGCGGCCTGACGAGCCTGGCGCCGGCCTGCATCGCCTGCGCAAAGTGGGCGTCCGGATCGGCGACAAAGAGGCTCAGCGCTTGCGACAGGCCCTGCGCGTGTCGCGGGCCGACGCGATCGAACTCCGCCTTCGGCGAACTGATCATCAACACCGCGTTGCCGAAGCTCAACTCGCTGTGCTCGACCCGGTTGCCGTCGCCCGACACGATGAAGCGGCGCTCGAACCCGAACGCGCGCGTCAGCCAGTCGATGGCGGCGCGGGCATCGTCGTAGGTCAGGCTTGGATAGACGTCGGCGGGAGCGGTGTGCGATGTGGCCGAAGCGTCTGCCACGCCCGCTGCGCCCGGCGGCTCGCGAAAGCTCGACGTCCATGTGTCGGCCCCGTCGAGCATCCGCATGCGCGTGCTGTCGATCAAACGCGGATCGAAGTTGCGGATGTTGACGCCGATGCGGGCGTCTTTGCTGGCGCCGGGCTCCGCATCGAGCGGCTCCCAGTGCGAGACGCAGCCGCAGGTCTTGCAGCGCACGGTCCGCAGCGTGCGATCGCCTTGCACGTAGGCCTCGGTCGACTCGGGATGGCCCGACACCGTGACCTGCTCGGCCGGGTAGTACGCCCAGAGCGTCCCCAGGCGGCGGCAGATCGAGCAATTGCAGTTCGTGATCTCGGTCGGCGGCGCCGGGATCTCGATCGTCAGCGCGCCGCAGTGGCAGCTGCCGGAGAGTCGTTCGGTCGCGGTGTTCATGGTCTGGCCTTTCGCGCCTTGTCGAACCTGCGCCAGTACTGGAACGCGTCCTCGTGAATCTCGATATCGAGTTCCGATACGCGCATCTGCAGCCTTTCCTGCACGTCGGCGACAGCCTGGTTGTAGACGACCGGGCCGATCTCCTCCAGGAAGTAGCCGAGCAGCCCGGCCGCCGCGATGTTGCCGATCCTTTGCTCCAGGTGCTCGGCGAAGTAGCGCTCGATCGACTTCACGGCCTCGTCGCGAACCTCGCGTGGCAATTCGATGGTCACGGCGCGATCCTTTCCGGCAATGTGAACAGAAGCCCTAATCTCGCGGCTGGAAGACGAGCAGCAAGGTCCCCGGCACGCGGCCATCGGTGTCGCGCGGCAGCACCTCGGTCTTGTCGATCGCGCGCAGCACGGCCTCGTCCCAGGTCGGGAGGCCGCTGCTCTTGACGAGCCTGCGGCCGATGATCGTGCCGTCCGGTGCGGCGCGCACCTCGACCTCTGCGGTCGGGTTGCCCGCGACCTGGTCCGCGAACACGATGTTCGGCCGCACGCGCGCCTTGATGCGCCCCGCGTAGCCGGCCGAGGGACCGGCCGAGCGCAGCGCGGTGCCGGTCGCACCCGGCCCGCCGCTTGCGCCGGCCAGGCCCTGGATGCGCTTCATCTGCTCGGCGCGCGCCGCTTCGCGTTGCTTGGCCTGCTGCGCCTCGAGGGCCTCCTGCAGCTTCTTCTTCTCCGCCGCCAGCTTTTCGAGGCGCTCACGCTCGGCCTTGGCCGCTTTCTCCGCCTTGGCAGCCTTCTCGGCCTTCTCGAGCGCGAGCTTCTTCTTCTGCGCTTCGCGCTCGGCGGCGAGCTTGGCCTTGCGCTCCTGCTCCTCGAGTTCGCGCGCCTTGCGTTCCTCGTCCTTGCGCGCCTTCTCGATCGCGATCTGGGCGTCGGGCACCGGCGCCGGCTTCGGCGGTTCGACCACCTTGGGCTCGGGCTGGACGACCGGCGCCGGCGGTGGCGGCGGCGCGGGCTGCACGACGGGTTCGACTTCGCGCGGCGCGGCGGCCTGCGGCACCGCGGCCCACAGTTCGGCCTGCTGCGCCTCGGGCACGCGGCTGCGCCAGTTCAGGCCGAACGCGATCGCGACGACGAGCCCGATGTGCACCAGCACCGAGAGCAGCACGCCCTTGCGCGTGCCGTCCGCCTCGGGCGGCAACAGCGGGTCGCGCGGCAGGGTCTGCGTGTTCACGATCCGCTGTTCTTCACCGACAGGCCGACGCGCTGCACGCCGGCGCGCTGCAGGGTGTCCATGACCTTGACGACGGCCTCGTACTTGACGTTCTTGTCGGCCGAGATGACGACCGGCGTCTGCGCGTTGCCGGCCTGCGCTTCGAGCACGCGCGCCGACAGCTTGGTCAGCGCCAGCGCGGGCCCTTCGGCCTTGCCGTCGAGGCGCAGGCGCACGTCGCCGTCCTTGCCGACGATCACCTCGACGACATGTTCGGGGCGCTGGCTGCTCTTGCCGACCGAAGGCAGATCGACGAGGCCGGTCGTGATGAGCGGCGCGCTGACCATGAAGATGATCAGCAGCACGAGCATGACGTCGATGAACGGCACCATGTTGATCTCGTTGATCGTGCGCCGGTGCGAGCCGTGGCGGCGGCTGACGGAGGCCATGTCTGCGTGCTGCCGGTCAGCGCGGCGTTGCCGCCGCGGGGGCGAGCGCCTGGCCGGCGCTGCGTTGCAGGATGTTCGAGAACTCCTCGATGAAGGTCTCGAGCTGGATCGCGATGCGGTCGATGTCGCGCGCGAAGCGGTTGTAGGCGATCACGGCCGGGATCGCGGCGAAGAGGCCGATCGCGGTCGCGACGAGCGCCTCCGCGATGCCGGGCGCGACCGTCGCGAGCGTCACCTGCTGCAGGTTCGACAGGCCGATGAACGCATGCATGATGCCCCACACCGTGCCGAACAGGCCGACATAGGGCGAGACCGAGCCGACCGACGCGAGGAAGGACAGGTTCGACTCGACGACGTCGAGCTCGCGCTGGAAGCTCGCGCGCATCGCGCGGCGCGCGCCGTCGAGCAGCATGCCGGCGTCGGCGACGCGGCGCTCGCGCAGCTTCATGAACTCGCGCATGCCGGAGGCGAAGATGCGCTCCATCGGCGACGACGTGGCCTTTTGCGCGGCGTCGGCGTAGAGGTCGTTGAGGCTCTTGCCGGCCCAGAAGTCGCGCTCGAACTCGTCGTTGCCGGCGCGCACCTTGCGCAGCGCGACGAGCTTGCCGAAGATCGCGCTCCAGCTCGCGAGCGAGACGATCAGCAGCCCCGCCATCACGATCTGGACGACGAGGCTCGCGTGCAGCACGAGCGTGAAGATGGAGAGGTCCTGATTCATGCGACGGCGATGACGTGATCGGGCAGGGTGAGGGGGATGCGCCGCGGCCGCAGGCTCGCGGCATCGACGCAGGCGATGCGGATCGTGCCTTCGGCGAGCAGCGTGTCGCCGCGCCACGCGCGCTGCGCGATCACGAGCGTTGCGCGGCCCGCTTCGCGCGGCTCGACGCTGACGCTGAGCCGATCGTCGAGCCGCGCCGGCGACAGGTAGCGCACCGAAGTGTCCGAGACGACGAAGATCGCGCCGGTCTCGTCGCGCAGCCGCTGCTGCGAATGGCCGAGCGAGCGCAGCCACTCGGTGCGCGCGCGCTCGAAGAACTTCAGGTAGTTGGCGTAGAACACGACGCCGCCGGCGTCGGTGTCTTCCCAGTACACGCGCAGGGCGTGGGTGAAGAGGGACGGTTCGGAGGGCAGGGTCACGGGTGATCGGCAGCGGGTACGCGGGGCATTATGCGGGAGGGAGTCGCGCACGCGCCCGAAGTTCGAAGCGATGCGCCGCTGCTGCGCCCGCATCCGCAGCGCTTCGCCGTCACGACCACACGAGCCAGCCGATGCTCAGGCCGAGCAGCAGCGCAGCGGCCGCCGCGAACGCGATCCAGCGCCTGCTGCGCGGCCGCGGCGGGGGGGCGGAGCGCAACTGCGCGCGCTGCGCATCGGTGCTGTCCGAGCGCTCGTCCTGGTACTGGCGCAGCGCGCGCGCCATCGCGGCGGCAGAGGGGAAGCGCCCGTCCGGGCTCTTGGCCATCGCGCGCGCGGCGATGCGCCCGAGCGAGGGCGGCACGCCGGCCACGACCTCGTCGGCCGGCGGCGGCACGTGTTCGAGCACGGCACGCTGGATCGCGGGCAGCTCACGGCCCTTGAACGGCCGCTCGCCGGTGAGCAGTTCGTAGAGCACGACGCCGAGCGAGAACACGTCGCAGCGCGCATCGGTCGGCTGCTGCAGCACCTGCTCGGGCGCCATGTAGAAGGGCGACCCGCCGCACAGGTCGGGTTCTGCCGTGGCGTCGAGCCGGTGCGTCATGCGCGCGATGCCGAAGTCGAGCACGCGCGGCTGCGTGCGGCCGACCATGAAGATGTTGGCCGGCTTGATGTCGCGGTGCACGACGCCGTGCGAGTGGGCGTAGGCCAGCGCATCCGCCACCTTGGCGACGAGCTGCGCCGCCTGCGCCGGCGTCGGCCGCCAGCCCTCGTTGCGCAACTGGCGCAGATCGACGCCCTTCAGCAGCTCCATCGCGATGTAGGCGGCACCGTCGCTCAGGCCGGCATCGAACACGGTGACGATGTTCGGATGCGACAGCGCGGCGGCCGCGCGCGCCTCGTTCATGAAGAGCGCGCTGAAGGTTTCGCGCTCCTCGGGCGGCACCTCGACATGCACGGTCTTGATCGCGATCGGCCGCGACAGCACCGGGTCATGCGCCGCATAGACGGTGCCGAGGCCGCCCTCGCCGATGCGGTACTTGAGGTCGTAGCGCGCGATCTGTCCGATGCTGGGCAGATCGCCCGCGGCCACGCCCGGGGGGTTGGTCGAGAACACCGCGCGCGGTCCGGCGACGAGGTCGGCGTCGCTGTCGCTCCAGCCGGCCATGCCGGGCAGGCTCGCCTGCGGGCCGGGGGTGAGGTCTTCCGGCGGCGGCTCGGGTGCGGTGAGCGGTTCGTGCGGTTTCACGGCGCCGGCGGCTTCTTCACAGCGCCGCGGCCAGGCGCTTCACGGCCTCGTGCAACTGCGCCATCGAATTCGCGTACGACAGGCGCACGAAGCGCTCGGCCGTGGCGCGCCCGAAGTCGCGCCCCGGGGTGATCGCGACGTGCGCGCGGCGCATGATGTCGAACGCGAAATCCCAGCTGCTCGCGGCGTGCGCCGAGACATCGGCCCAGGCGTAGAACGCGCCGTCGGGCATCACCGGCACCGCGAGGCCGAGGGCGTCGAGCGCCGGCACGAGGTAGTCACGCCGGGCGCGAAACGCGGCGCGACGGCGCTCGTACTCGGCGATCGATTCGGGCTCGAAGCAGGCGAGGGCGGCCCGCTGCGCGAGGGTCGACGGGCAGATGAACAGGTTCTGCGCGAGCTTCTCGATCGGCGCGACGAGCGCCTCCGGCACCACCATCCAGCCGAGGCGCCAGCCGGTCATGCAGAAGTACTTCGAAAAGCTGTTGATCGAGATCACGTCGTCGCCGTGCCCGAGCGCGCTGTGGCCGAAAGCCTCGTCGAAGCTCAGCGCGAGATAGATCTCGTCGACGATCGTGAAGCCGCCGCGCGCGCGCACCGCCTGCACGATGCGGCCCATCTCGGCAGCGGCGATCGAGGTGCCGGTCGGATTCGACGGCGACGCCAGCAGCACGCCCGCGGTGCGCGCCGACCATGCCGCCTCGACGCCCGCCGCGCTGAGCTGAAAGCGGTCCTCGGCCGACGCCGGCAGCAGCACCGGCACGCCGTCCGCAGCGGCGACGAAATGGCGGTTGCAGGGGTAGCAGGGGTCGGGCATCAGCACCTCGTCGCCGCGCTCGACGAGCGCGAGGCAGGCGAGCTGCAACGCGGCCGACGCGCCGGCGGTGACGATGATGCGGTGCGCAGGCACGTCCAGCTCGAAGCGCTCCGCGTACCAGCGGCTGATGCGCGCGCGCAGCGCGGGCTCGCCCGTCGCCTGCGTGTAGTGCGTGTGGCCGCTGTCCATGCAGCGCCGCGCCGCTTCGAGCACAAGCGGCGGCGCGGTGAAGTCGGGTTCGCCGATGTTGAGGAAGATCATCGGCGAGTCGGCGCACGCGGGGCTGTGCGCAAGCTCGACCGCGGCCTTCGCGCACTCCATCACATAGAACGGCTCGATGTGGTCGAGTCGGGAAGCGAGCTTCACGAGGCGTCTATCAGGGGTACGGGCATGAGGTCGATTGTAGGAAGGCTTTTGCTCGCGGCGGCTCCGCACGCTGACTGGTTCATGCCCTCGCTCGCTGGGGGCAAGGTGACTGCGGGCGAACCCGATTGCCCGTGAATATGACTACAAGGCAACGCGAGTTCGATGCTCTTGCAAGAACGCGGGCGTGGGCGCTTGCCGTAGCGGCAACCGAAACGGACCCGTGCATGCTTGGGCAAATTGACGAATCGTTTCACTGGCGATCGATGGCCGCCACAGTACCTTGAACTCGTCCGACAGCGAGAAGTAGCCCGACTCGAAAAGCGGATCGTGAAGCTTGCAAAGGCAAATCACGTTGGCCATGAGGCCGCGCGCATCTGGGCGGTCGGCCCATCGAGCAATGTGGCTGGCTACGAGAAGCCGTGAGTCGCTGATGTCGCAAAGTGCACATTGACCGCGGTAGTTGAGAAGCGTGCCTCGTCTGACCGCGGCCATGCCGCGTCGCAGGCGAGTCAGGCCGACCGCATCGAACGCTGCCACATCGCCGATTGCGAGCGCGCTTGCTTGGGCTGCATGTTCCAGAACATCCTCAGGAAAATCTTCGCTGAGAGCATCGAGCGTACCCCCTGAGATCACGTAGACACCCGACTCGGAAAAGAAGAGGTGGCCCTCGTCGCGAAGTTCCTGTAGCACGCGGCTCACCGTTTGCGCAGGAGTCCGACCAGCGCTCCCGGTCGCCGAAACCATGGCCGGCAACTCCTCGGCGAGGAACGTCCCGCGTTCGATCTGGCGTGTTCGATTTCGCTTGCTGAATCGCTGCAAGGCGGCCACCACCGCCGTCTTCCACGTGGCCGTCTGCTCCATTCAATGATCTCGGCGAGGTTGCCCCGGTTGCCCCTGCGAATCCCCTGCCCTAACGACGCGACTGCACCTCGAGCGGGCGCAGGTCGCAGGCGGCCTTGTCGAGCACGCCGTTGACGTATTTGTGGCCGTCGGTGCCGCCGAAGCTCTTCGTCAGCTCGACCGCCTCGTTGATCGCGACGCGGTAGGGGATGTCGATGCAGTGCTTCAGCTCGAACACGCCGATCATCAGCGCGCCGTGTTCGATCGGCGAGAGCTGCGTCGTCTTGCGGTCGACGTGTCGCACCAGCACGGCGTCGAGATCGGCGGCCTCGCGGATGCAGCCGTGCAGCAGCTGGTCGAAGTGCGCCTTGTCGCACTTGTCGAAGCCGTCCTGCTCACGCAGGTGCGCCTCGATCACGCCGGCGTCCGAGCCGGCGATCAGCCATTCGTAGAGGCCTTGCAGCGCGAACTCGCGCGAGCGCCGGCGCGAGGATTTCGGCGCAGAGCGGCGCGGCTTGCTGGTTTGCGTCGCCGTGGTCATGACAGATCGTCCAGCAGGCGCGCCATCTCGATCGCGACACGCGCGGCGTCGCGGCCCTTGTCCTCGGCGCGCGCCCAGGCCTGTGCCTCGTTCTCGACGGTGAGGATGGCGTTGGCGATCGGCACCTGATGGTCGAGCGCGACGCGCGACACGCCGGCGCCGCTTTCGTTGGCGACGAGTTCGAAGTGATAGGTCTCGCCGCGCACGATGCAGCCGATCGCGACCAGCGCGTCATGGCGTTCGCTGCCGGCGAGCGCGTCGAGCGCGATCGGTATTTCGAGCGCGCCCGGCACCGTCACGAGTTCGATCGCGTCCGCGGCGACGCCGAGCGCGCGCAGCTCTTTGACGCAGGCTTCGCGCAGCGCGTCGGTCAGGGCGTTGTTGAAGCGCGCCTGGACGATCGCGATCTGCAGCCCGCTGCCGTCGAGGTCGGGCGCCTGCCCGGTGTCTGCCTGCTGCATGGGCGTCCTCAGTCGGACGCGGCGACGAAGCCCGCGACCTCGAGCCCGTAGCCGGCCATGCTCGGCATGCGCCGCGGGCTGCCCATCAGCTTCATGCGGTGGACGCCGAGCTCGCGCAGGATCTGTGCGCCGATGCCGTAGGTGCGCAGGTCGAACTGGTTGCGCGGCGTCGCCGGCCGTTCGCTGTCGGGCAGCACGCGACGCAGCAGCGCCGCCGCGTCTTCACCGCAATTGAGCAGCACGACCACGCCCTGCCCCTCGCGCTGCACCTTCACGAGCGCCGCTGCGAGCGGCCACGAGTGGGCGCCGGAGGCGGTGTCGAGCAGGTCCATCACCGACAGCGGCTCGTGCACCCGCACCAGCACGTCGTCGGTCGGCTCCCAGTTGCCGCGCGCGAGCGCAAGGTGCACGCCGCCGCTGCGGTCGCGGAAGACATGGCAATCGAACTCGCCTTGCGCGGTGGCGAGCGCGCGGCGCGCAACGCACTCGATCAGCGATTCGGTATGGCTGCGGTGCTCGATCAGCGCCGCGATGGTGCCGATCTTGAGCCCGTGCTCCTTGGCGAAGCGCTCGAGGTCGGGCAGGCGCGCCATCGTGCCGTCGTCGTTCATCACCTCGCAGATCACGGCCGCCGGCGACAGGCCGGCCATCGCGGCGAGGTCGCAGCCGGCTTCGGTGTGCCCGGCACGCATCAGCACGCCGCCGTCGTGCGCCTGCAGCGGGAAGATGTGGCCCGGCTGCACGAGGTCGCTCGCGCGTGCGTCGCGCGCCACTGCCGCCTGCACGGTGCGCGCGCGGTCGGCGGCAGAGATGCCGGTCGTGACGCCGGTCGCGGCCTCGATCGAGACGGTGAACGCGGTGCCGTGCTGGGCGCCGTTGCGCGACGTCATCGGCGGCAGCTGCAGCCGCTCGCAGCGCTCGCGCGTCAGCGTCAGGCAGATCAGGCCGCGGCCGTAGCGCGCCATGAAGTTGATCACCTCGGCCGACACATGCTCGGCCGCCATCACGAGGTCGCCTTCGTTTTCGCGGTCTTCCTCGTCGACGAGGATCACCATGCGGCCGGCGGCGAGGTCGGCAACCAGCTCGGGGACGGGGGAAATGGCCATCTCGGGATTGTAGGCGGCGCCATGTCGACGAACGGCGCGGCGAACGGCGTGCCGATCGGGCGTCGAGCCAACGCGGCCCGCCCCGGGATGCCGGGCAGAATGCCACTGCTCGCATCCCAGCTTTCGACCCACCACAGGCCTCACCGCACGACCCATCCATGCTGCTGCGCCTCACCCGCCTCGCCGCCGCGCCCTTGCTGCTGGCGACGCTTGCGCACGCGGAGCCCGGCGGGTCGGCGGTGAGCGCGGAGGCGGGGCAGGCGTCGGCGGGCCATCAACAGCGGCCCCGCATCTGCCTCGTGCTGTCGGGCGGCGGCGCGCGCGGCGCGGCGCATGTCGGCGTGATCCGGGTGCTCGAGGAAATGCGGGTGCCGGTCGACTGCATCGCCGGCACGAGCATGGGCGCGATCGTCGGCGCCGCCTACGCCTCGGGCATGAGCGTGCAGGAAATGATGGACGCGCTCGACGCGCTCACCTTCGAGCGCTTGTTCACCGACGCGCCGCCGCGCGCGCTCAAACCGATGGCGGTCAAGGCGGACGACTTCCTGCCGCTCGCGACGCCCGAGTTCGGCGTGACGAAGGACGGCCTGACGACGCCCAAGGGCGTGGTCAACGGGGTCGCGCTGGAGGCTGAGTTGCGCCATCTGGTCAAGGTGCGCGGCGCGCACCGCTTCGACCAGCTGCCGATCCCGTTCCGCGCGGTCGCGACGAACCTCGGCGACGGCACGATGTTCGTCTTCGACCGTGGCGAGTTGCCGACCGCGATGCGCGCCAGCATGGCGGTGCCGGCGATCGTCGCGCCGCTCAACCTCGACGGGTAGTTGCTCGTCGATGGCGGACTGGTGCGCAACCTGCCGGTGGATGTGGCGCGCGCGATGGGGGCCGACATCGCGATCGCCGTCAACCTCGGCACGCCGCTGCTCAAGCCGGCGCAGATCAAGGGGATCATGGGCGTGACGCTGCAGATGATCGACATCCTGTCGGAGGAGAACGTGCGCATCTCGCTCGGGCAGATCCGGCCGCAGGACGTGCTCATCCTGCCCGAGCTCGGCAGCTTTTCGGCCGGCGACTTCGACCATCTGGCCCTGGCGGTGCCGTTCGGCGATGCGGCGGCGCGCAAGATGGCCGACAAGCTCGCGCCGCTCGCGCTGCCGCCGCGCGAATATGCGGCGCTGCGCGCGAGCCAGCGCTCGAGCCTGGCGCCGCTCAGCGGCCGGATCGACGCGATCGAGGTTGTCGGCAACGAGCGCGTCAACACCGAGGTGATCGAGGACAGCATGCAGTCCAGGGTCGGCGCGCCGATCGACCAGCAGCAGATCGACCTCGACATGCGACGCATCTACGGGCGGGGCGACTTCGAATCGGTGCGGCCGGACGTCGACACCATCGGCGGGCGCCAGACGCTGAAGGTCTCCGTCACCGAAAAGTCCTGGGGGCCGACCTACGCGCGCTTCGGCCTGGCGCTGGAATCCGCGCTCGGCCAGGACGCCATCTTCGACATCTACGGCAAGCTGCGCACGACCTGGCTCGACGCGCTCGGCGCCGAATGGCGCAACGACTTCGTGCTCGGCAACACCGTGCTGCTGGCGACGAGCTGGTACCAGCCGCTGACGGCAACGCAGACCTTCTTCGTCGAGCCGCGCGCGAGCTACCTGAACACGCCGTTCGACGTCTACGTCAACAACGTCAAGTTCGCCGAGTTCAACGACCAGCTGATCGGCGGCGGGCTGGACGCGGGCGCCAATCTGCGCGAGTTCGGCGAAGCGCGCGTCGGCCTGTACTTCGGCAAGCGCCGGTTCACGCTGACCGCCGGCCCGGCGATCTTCCCGCCGGCGGCAAACATCGATGTCGGCATCGCGCGCGTCTCGTTGCGCGTCGATCAGCTCGACAGCGTGAGCTTTCCGCGCGGCGGCTACTTCCTGTCGTTCGACGGCGTGAGCTCGCGTACCGCGCTCGGCGCGTCGGACAGCTACAGCCGCT
>JAMLIM010000072.1 GCA_023954175.1 Rhizobacter sp. | reverse complement strand
AGCGGCCCGCCGATCACGCCACCGGCGACGAGGCCATAGGTGGCCGCGGCGACGGCGAGCTCGATCGCGCCCTGCACGTTGCGCTCTTCGAGGAACTTGCCGGCCCAGGCGGCGCCGGTGCCGTGGCCGCCGGACAGCGTGATCGACCCGGCGAGCAGGCCGTTCACCGGATTCATGTCGAACAACATCGCCAGACCGACGCCGATGGCGTTTTGCATCACCAGTCCGGCGCTGACGACGACGAAGAAGAGCACCAGCGTCTTGCCGCCCTTGGCGAGCGCACGCGCGTCGGCCGAGAGGCCGACCGAGGTGAAGAAGGCGATGTTGAGCGGCGTGAGCAGGCTGCCGTCGAATGCAACCTCGATCTGCGCGACACCGCGCACCAGCGTCAGCAGCCCTGCAAACAGCAGACCACCGACGACGGCGGCGGGGATGCTGTAGCTCGCCAGCAGCTTGACGCGGTCGATCAACATATAGCCGATCACGAGCGCGAGCGCCGCGTAGGTGAGCGTGTAATACAGATCGACGTCGAACTTCATGCGAAGTGCGGTAAGCGGCGGAGCACTGCGCCGGGAGCGCGCGGTGCCGAGTGGAAGCGCAATGCGCGCTGGCGGAGACTAGCGCACTTTCTTTGCGCCGCGCCTTCGCCTGCGTTGCCCGGGCGTCCTCATTTCCACCTAACCTGGCGCGGGCCTGCGTGCGATTGCCGCGTCTAGAATGCCTCATCCCCTGGGAGTTCCATTGATGCATTGCAAGCCGGCTCTTTCCCTCTTCGTCTCGATCGCGATCGGATTCACGCCGACGTTGAGGGCGCAGACTGCCACCCCCCCTGCCGCTGCGGCGCAGGCTGCGCCCGCGGCGCCAGCCTTCTCGCAGGGCGAGCTCGAGTCGATGCTCGCGCCGATCGCGCTCTATCCGGACGCATTGCTCTCGCAGATGATGATGGCCTCGACCTATCCGCTCGAGATCGTCGAGGCGGCGCGCTGGCGCAAGGCCAATGCATCACTCAAGGACAAGGCCCTCGAGGACGCGCTGCAGAAGCAGACCTGGGACGAGAGCGTCAAGTCGCTCACCGCGTTTCCCGACGTGCTCGACCGCATGAGCCAGGATCTGGCCTGGACGCAAAAGCTCGGCGACGCCTTTCTCGCCCAGCAGGACCAGGTGATGGACACGATCCAGGCCCTGCGCACGAAGGCGAAGTCGGCCGGCAACCTGGAGAGCAACGACAAGCAGAAGGTCGAAGTCCAGCAGGCTGACAACAAGCAGTACATCGTCATCGAGCCCGCCAATCCGCAGGTTGTCTACGTGCCGACCTATCAGCCGAGCGTCGTCTACGGCGCCTGGGGCTATCCAGCGTATCCGCCCTACTACCCGTCGTACTGGTATCCGCCCGGGGCTGCCTTTGTCAGTGGCTTCTTCTGGGGCGTTGGCATCGCCGCCGGTGCGGCGCTGTGGGGCGGCTGGGGCTGGAACAACCACAGCGTGAACGTCAACGTCAACCGCTACAACAGTTTCAACCGGACCAACATCTCCAACACGAACTGGAATCACAACGTCAACCACCGCGGCGCCGTACCCTATCGCGATGCCGGTTCGCGCGACAAGTACCGGCAGAACGACCGCCAGGCGGCGCAGGCGCGCGAGCAGTTCCGCGGTCGCAATGACTCGCTCGGCGGTGCCGGACTCAACGACCGCAAGGGCTTGAACGAGGCGCAGCGCGACTACGGCAATCGCGGGGGGGCTGGCGCCGGCGCGCGCGACGCGGCGGGAAACCGGGGCAGCGCGAATGCGGGCACGCGCGACATGGCGGGTGCTCGGGGCAACGCGGGCGCCGGGACGCGTGACGTTGCCGCCAATCGCGGCGGCTCCGACGCGGCATCGCGCAACATGTCTGGCCTGGGTAGCGGCGGGGGCGGCGGCAACCGTGCGGCGGCGTCTAACAACAGCCGCGGCAATGCGTTCTCCGGTGGCAACGGCGCACAGGCGCGCCAGGCATCCAGCCGCGGGCACTCCAGCATGGGCGGCGGATCGCGCGGTGGCGGGGCGCGGGCAGGGGGCGGAGGGGGTCGTGGCGGCGGCGGGCGGCGCTGAGCTGCGTCACCATCCCTTCGAATCCGATCTCGTACTGGAAACCACGATGAAACCTGAAGCACATCGAAACCCGCGCGCCGGCGCGACCGTGCGCCCGCTGTGGGGCGCATTCGCGTCGGCCGCACTTGCGCTGTCACTCGTCGGTGCGAATGCCGCTGCTGCCGACACGGCTGGCGCAAGCGCAACGGCAACCGCAAACGCGACGCCAGCGGCACCGGCGAAGAAGTCGGGCGCGCAACGCGTCTACTTCGCGACGCCGCAGGAGGGCTTCGAAGCCCTCGTCGCCGCGCTGCGCAAGGGCGACGACAAGCAGATCGCCCTCGTGCTCGGCCCGCGTCACGGCCGCATCGTCGACTCGGGCGACGCCGCCGCGGATCGCAAGGCGGCGGAGGGTTTCATTGCCGAGTACGACCAGAAGCACGCCGTCGAGATGGAAGGCGACGCGAAGGCCTTCATCGTGACCGGCGAGACCGATTGGCCGTTGCCGATTCCGATGGTCAAGTCGGCCGCGGGCTGGACCTTCGATTCGCCGGCCGGCGAGAAGGAACTCCTGGCGCGCCGCATCGGCCGCAACGAGCTCGACACGATCCAGACCTGTCTCGCCTTCGTCGACATGCAAGGCGAGTATGCCGAGGTGGATCGCAACGGCGACGGCCTGCTCGAATATGCCGCGCGCCTGGTTTCCAGCCCGGGCAAGCATGACGGGCTCTACTGGCCGACGAAGGAAGGCGAAACGCCGAGCCCCGGCGGACCGCTGCTCGCCGAAGCGGCTCAGCAGCACCGCCAGGGCGTGCCGACGCCCTACCATGGCTACTACTACCGCATCCTCACCGCCCAGGGCAAGCACGCACCGGATGGCGCGATGAACTACTTCGCCAACAAGAAGCTGATCGGTGGCGTCGCGCTGATCGCCTATCCCGCCAAGTACCGGAACTCGGGCGTGAAGACCTTCATCTGCAACATGAACGCACTTGTCTATGAAAAGGACCTGGGCCCCGACACAGCGTCCAGGGCGAAGAAGATCAAGACCTACGATCCCGATGCGTCGTGGACCAAGGTGAACTGATGCCCGCGCCGCGCGTCATCGAAGAGAACGGTCTGCAGCGGCGCGCAGCGCTGCGGATGATGCTTGCAGTGGGTGCGGTCGCCATCGTCGCCGGCTGCGCAACGTCGACGACGACGCTGCCGCCGGCGGGCATGGCGATCTCGAAGACGCCGCTCGTCGGCAAGTTCGTCTGGCGCGACCTGATGACGGACGATCCGGCGCTCGTGAAGCCGTTCTATGCCGGGCTGTTCGGCTGGGAGTACGAGGAGCGCATCGCCCACGGCCGACCCTACACGCTCGTGAAATCGGGCGGGCAGTACATCGGCGGCATTGCGAAGGCGACGCGCCAGGTGCCCGACCAGCCCAATTCGCAGTGGCTGAGCTTTCTCTCGGTCGCCGACGTCGACAAGGCCGAGCAGCAGACGCGCGCGGCCGGCGGCAAGGTGCTGCTCACTGCGTTCGACCTGCCCAAGCTCGGGCGCGCTGCGGTCGTGCTCGATCCGCAGGGTGCACCGCTCGGCTTGATCCGGGCGTCGTTCGGCGACCCGGCCGATGCGCCGCAGCCCAGCCTGCACAGCTTCCTGTGGACCGAAGAGCTGGTGAGCGACCCGCACGCGGCGGCGCAGTTCTATGCAGCGCTCGCCGGCTACGAGGTCATACCCCAGGTCGACGGCGAGCGGCCCTACCTGCTGCTCAAGCGCGATCGCAACCGCGCCGCCATCATGCGCACCCCGATCGAAGGCATGCCGCCGCGCTGGCTGGTGTCGGTCCGGGTGGCGGACCCGGTGGTGAGCGCGCAGCGCGCGAAGCAACTCGGCGGCAAGGTGCTCGTCGCGCCCCACCCCGACGTGCGCGACGGCACGGTCGCGTTGATTGCCGACCCGAGCGGCGCGTTGATCGCGCTGCAGAAGTGGAAGTAGAAGCGGAAGCCCCGCGCGCAACCCAGCGAGAGACGGACATGCAGACGAAGTTGATGCGAATCCTGATGGCGATTGCAGCGGCCTCCTCGATCGGCGCCGTGCTCATCGGGTGTGACGGCGACAACGTCGAGGTCGTCGGCATCGGCGTTTCCACCGGATTGCCCGGCAACACGATGACGGGCTCGAACGAGATCGGCGTCGGCAACGTTCACTGGGTCGGCAACCCCTACTGGTAACGCGGCGCACGCGCCATCTGCCGCGCCCGCTGACGCCGGATCAGGGGACGCCGATGTTCAGGTACGCGTTCCAGTAGCCGCTGCTCGGGGAATAGCCGTAGCCGATGTAGACCGGCCCGATCGGCGTCTCGCCGCCGACATAGAGCGCGACCGAGTTCTGCCAGCCGGTGCGATAGGTCTCGGTGTAGAGTGTGCCCATCTTGCCCGCTTCGAGTGCGACCCCGAGCCTGATGTCCCCGCGCAGACCCAGCGGCAGCTCACCCAGCACACGCTCGATGCGCAGCCCGCCGTAACTCGCGTCGTCCCCCGTCAGCTGCTTGGGGGCGAACGCCGTCAGGTTGAAGAAGCCGCCCAGCGTCGCGACGTCGTAGATCGGAAGCACGCCGACCGGCGACCCCTGGTAGCTCACCCTTGCCTGCACGACCCAGTCGGTGCCGAGCTGCTTGGCGCCGCTGAGGTCAGCGAGCAGCCTGCTGTAGCCCTTGTGGGTCGGCTCGAAATAGCTGGCGCGCGCGCTCCAGCCGTTGCGTGGGTTGAAGATGCGGTCGTTGCGATCGAGATCGATGCTGACGTAAGGCCCGCCGAAGCTCTCGTCGATGTTCGGCAGGAAAGGTGAGCCGATCATCAGACTGGCGCGCTTTTGCATCTGCCGCCAACCCGCGCGCGCCTCGCCCAACCTGCCAATGCGCAGGCCAAGTGCAACGTCGGCGAGCGCGTCGACAATGGCGTACTGGGCGATCTGTTCGTCGTTCTGGAAGAGCGACACCTTCTCGCGCCGGATCACCGCGCGCGGCTCGATGAAGAACTGCTGCGCAGCGTCGAGCGGCTGGTAGTAGTCCACCGCAATGCCCATCCTGTTGCCGATCTCCGCGACCGCCAGAAACTCGGCGCCGAGGGCGTCGGCCCAGGTCTTGTGATAGCCGACCCGCAGCGAATAGTCGGAGCCGGTACCGGAGTCCGACATCAGCGCAAGGCCGAAACGCAGGTAGTCGGGCCCCCACGCCTTCTCGACCGGCGTCACGCGCAGGATGTTGCGATCGCGATCGCGCAGCAGCGCGTAGTCGACGCTCTCGTAGTAGCCGTCGCCGTAGACGCGAAGCAGATCGGCGTTGAGTACGGCGGTGTCCAGTGTCGCCCCCGCCTGCTGCGTCACGTTGCGGCTCACGTCCACGGGGTTGACCCGCTTGAGGCCGGCGATCTCGATTTCGTCGACCGTCAGCGGCGCAGGCACCGCCACCTCGATGTGCTTGACCCAGCTGGCGTATTGCGCCTCGCCCACGGACAGCTTCTTCAGCTGGTCCGCCACTTTCAGCGCCGCATCCTTGCCGCGCTGCGCCGTCGTGTCGCTGAGCTTGAAGTCACTCGCAGAGATGCCCTTGAGATCAGGCTTGATGTAGATGTCGGTCGGCTTGAGCAGCGCGAGCGAGCGCGTCACGTTCTGCTCGGTCAGGATGTTGACCATCTGCGCCGAGACGCTCAGCAGCGAGCCGATCTGGTCCGCCTGGAGCAGCGGCGAGCCGACGTTGACCACGATCACGATATCGGCCTTGCAACGCTCGCGCGCCTCGGTGATCGGCACGTTGTCCACCAGGCCGCCGTCGACCAGCTTGGCACCCTTGCGCTCGACCGGCGCCATCAGCCCCGGCACCGACATGCTCGCGCGCATGGCCTGCGACAGGCTGCCTTCGCGCATCACGACGCGCTCGCCGTTGACGATGTTGGTTGCGATGAGCGAGATTGGAATCGGCAGATTCTGGATCAGCCTTTCGCCGCGATCATCGTGCACGAGCTCGTTGAAGAACGCCTTGATCTTCTGCCCCGAGACGACGCCGGGCGCGTACTCGAGGCCCTCCTTCGTGACGCCGAGTTCGCTGCCGGGCAGGAAGGCCTGCGACATGCGCTTGTTGCGATAGCTCATGTCGTAGAAGTCGGGGTTGTCCTGGAACATGTCGTCCCAGTCCGCCTTCGCGAGCGTCTCGCGCATTTCCTGCGGCGAGAGCCCGGAGGCGAACACCCCCGTCACGAGTGCGCCCATGCTGGTGCCGGCGATGCAGTCGACCGGCACGCGCAGGTCCTGCAGCACCTCGAGCACGCCGATATGCGCCGCGCCACGCGCGCCGCCGCCACCGAGCACGAGGCCGACGCGCGGCCGGCCCGGCACAACCGGCGCCGCGCCGGGCTGCAGCGAGGCTGCCTGCACCGGAGTCGCGCCTCCAACCGCCGGGCTTTCCTTCGCGTTGCCTTGCGGCTGGCCCTGCGGCTGTCCCTGCGTCTGGTCTTGCGTCTGGCCTGGTGTCTGCCCTGGTGTCGGCTCCTGGGTCTGGCCCTGCGCCAGCATCATCGATGCCAACAGCAGCGCCCCGGCACCGGTACGTCGCAGCGCAGCGCTGCACCGGGCTTGCGCGCGCGCGCGGCCCTGGCGTCTAGAAGTTCGCACTCTTGTCCGCTCCGATCATTGCCATCGAGCCACGCAGTGCAGCGGGCGCGCCCTTGTTGAATCGGATGCACGCGCACCCATGTCGTGGCGGGCGCTGCGCCTCAGCGCGGCGGCAGGAGCTTGATCGGGTCCACGGGCTTGCCCTGGCGCCGGATCTCGAAGTGCAGTTGAACGGTCTCGGCGTCGGTCGATCCCATCTCGGCGATCTTCTGGCCGCGACGCACGGCCTGGTCTTCCTTCACGAGCAGCGCCTGGTTGTGCGCGTAGGCCGTGAGGAAAGTGTCGTTGTGCTTGACGATCAGCAGGTTGCCGTAGCCGCGCAGCCCCGAGCCGGCGTAGACCACGCGCCCGTCGGCCGCAGCGAACACCGGGTCGCCCGCCTTGCCGCCGATCACGAGGCCCTTGCTCTTGGCTTCGTCGAACTGAACGAGTATCGGACCGTTCGCCGGCCAGGCCCAGTTCACGTCATCCGCGCCGGCGATCGGTGTCGCGGGCGGCGCACTCGTCGCCGGTACCGGCGTCGTCGAGGCGGTGCCGCTCGCTGCGGGCGGGCGGGCCTCAGGGCGCGCGTTGCCGACCGGCTTGGCCGCGGCGATCTCGATCACCGGCGGCGTGACGCGCAAGACCTGCCCGACTTCGATGACGTTGGCGTTCTCGAGGTTGTTCCACTTGACGAGGTCACGCCAGTTCTGGCCGTTGTCCATCGCGATGCGCAACAGCCGGTCGCCCGGCTTGACGGTGTAGTAGCCCGGCTTGCCGGCGTTTTCGGCGCCGGGCAGCGGCTTGCCGGCATCGGCCTGCGACGCCGCAGCGGCCGGCGCCGATGCCGCCGACGCGGCCGACGCAGCCGCGGTCGCCGCACTCGTCCCACGGTCTTCGACCGGTGCACGCGTCTTCTTGCCGGCGCACGCGACGAGCGCCACCGTCATCAACGCAAGCAACGCCGCGCGCCAACACGTGCGCGCGCCCGACTTCATCTCTGCTGAGCTGCTACCAAACATCAATCGAGTCCTGCTTTCAATGGGACAAAGAGCACGGCGTCGTGCAGGCTGCGCTGCAGGCCCTGCTCGCCGCGATCGACGACGACGAGTTGCTGCCGGCCGTCGGCCGACCGCACCGGTGCGACGAGCCGGCCGCCAACTTCGAGCTGATCGAGCCAAGCCTGCGGCAGCGATTCGCCACCGGCGGCGGCGATGATGCTCCGATACGGCGCATTCGGCGCGTGCCCGAGACGGCCGTCACCATACACCAGCCGGACCCGGGTCTCCCGCAGTGCGTTCAGATGCACACGCGCCTTGTCGTGCAGCGCGCGCACGCGCTCGATCGAGAACACCTCGCGCGCAAGCTGTGCCAGCACCGCGGCCTGGTAGCCGCAACCGGTGCCGATCTCGAGCACGCGGCCGAGCGAGGCGTTCTCGCGCGCGGCAGCCCCCTGCGACAGCAACTCGATCATGTGCGCGACGACCGACGGCTTCGAGATCGTCTGGCCGTGGCCGATCGGCAGGCTGGTGTCCTCGTAGGCCTGATTGACGAGCGCGCTGTCGACGAAGCGGTCACGCGCCACCGCCATCAGCGCCGCGATTACGCCCGGCGCGGTCAGGCCCTTGGCCTGCAGGCGCTGCACCATGCGGCGGCGGATCTCGACCGAATCGAGGCCCAGACCCGACGGGACGACGCGCCTTGCGGCATCCGCCGCGGCCTGCTGGACGAGCACCTGCGGCCGCAGCACGCTGCGTGCCGGCGCCGCACCGGTTCGCGCGCCGCCGCCGGCGACACGCTCGAGCGGCAGCGGGAACTTCGACACGGGACGCGGCGCGCTCGTCATGCGACCGCGCCGGCGGCAAGCGTGGTGCGCCAGGCGTCGAGCATCCGGTGCTCGGTCAGATCGACCTGCAGCGGCGTGATCGAAACCTGCCCGACGGCGGTTGCGTGGAAGTCTGTGCCGCTGCCGGCCTCGCGCGCATCACCGGCCGGGCCTATCCAGTAGATCGGTTCGCCGCGCGGACTGGTCTGGCGGACCACGGGCTCGCTCGCATGGCGCCGGCCGAGCCGGGTCACGGCACGCGGCAGCCGGTCAGCGTCGGCGCGATTCGGGATGTTGACGTTGAGCAGCCACGGCGCGCGGTCGCGCGGCGCGCGCAGCGCCTGATCGACGATCGTGCGCGCCACGCGCGCCGCCGCGTCGAGATGCGCCCAGCCCTTGTCGATGAGCGAGAACGCGATCGCCGGGACGCCGAACAGGTAGCCCTCCATCGCCGCCGCGACGGTGCCCGAGTAGAGCGTGTCGTCGCCCATGTTGGCGCCGTTGTTGATGCCCGAGAGCACCAGATCGGGCCGCTGCGGCAGCAAGCCGGTGAGCGCGACATGCACGCAGTCCGACGGCGTGCCGTTGACGTACTTGAAGCCGTTGGCGGCTGCAAAGACCGACAGGGGGCGACCGAGCGTCAGCGAATTCGAAGTGCCGCTCGCGTTCTGTTCGGGCGCAACGACATCGATCTCGCCGAGCCCCTGGCAGGCCCGCACCAGCGCGTGCAGGCCGGGGGCAAGATAGCCGTCGTCGTTGGCAATCAGGATACGCATCGCGCGATTGTAGGGAGTGCGCGCCGCGCGCCGCCTGCGTCCGGCGCAGGTTCCGCTGATCAACCGAGTGCGTTAGGATCGATCGATCCGGCGAGCCGAGCCGGGCATGCATGAGGAGGCGACCCGATCATGGCCGTCAAGGTGCTGATCCTTGAAGACAACCCCGTGGCGCGCAGTTTCCTGTGCCGCGTGGTGCGCGAGAGCTTCAGCGATGCCATCCAGATCACCGAAGCCGGCGACCTGGAGACTGCGCGCCGTCACGTCGGCACGCTCGTCGAGGGCCAGGCGCCGGTCGACCCGTTCAAGCTCGTGCTCGTCGACCTCGAACTGCCGGACGGCAACGGCATGGAGTTGCTCGATCTGCTCGCGCGCTACCCGGCGACGAAGATCGTGACGACGCTCTACTCCGACGACGATCATCTCTTTCCTGCGTTGCAGTGCGGCGCCGACGGCTACCTGCTGAAGGAGGATCGCTTCGAAGTCCTGGTCGAGGAGTTGCAGAAGATCGTGCGCGGCCAGCCGCCGCTGTCGCCGGCGATCGCGCGCCGCCTGCTGACCCACTTTCGCCATGGCCCTGGCACGACGTCGCATGGGGACGGGCGTGTCGGCAACGCGCCGGCGCCGCTTTCCGGGCTGCAGAGCAGCCGCCCGATGCCGCTCGGCCGCGGGGCGCCGCTCGACCATGAGCGCTTGACGCCACGCGAGAGCGAGGTGCTGACCTACCTCAGCAAGGGCTTCACGATCAAGGAGATCGCGAACCTGATGGGCATCAAGTGGTTCACGGTGAACGACCACATCAAGTCGATCTACAAGAAGCTCAACGTTTCCAGCCGAGCCGAAGCCGCGGTGCTCGCGAGCAAGCAGGGGCTGGTGTAGAGGTCACCGCATGAGGCGCTCAGGCAGGCCGCGGCGGCGGCTTCGCGGACGCACCGGGCCGGATCGTGGCTTCCGTTGACGCCTCTTCCGACACCATCGATACGCGCCGGGCCGCAGTCGCGGACACGCGCGCAGCGCGTTGGCGCAACCGGCCGCGGCTGCTCGCACTTGCCGCGCTGATCGGCTGCGTTGGTGTATTCCTTCTCGCGCGCTGGCTCGCAGACCCGCTGCAGCTCAACGCCCACTGGCAGGTCGGCGCAGGCGGTCGGGTCGAACTGGCGCCGGGTGCGTCTGCAAACACGCTCAAGCCGCACGCCGGCAAGTCGCTCGTCGCCGTCAGCGCGGCCGAGGAAAGGCTCGACCTGAGCGATGCGCTGGTGCTGCAGCGTTCGCCGCGCTGGATGATCGACGACGAGCTGCGCGAGCGGCATCGGCAACTGCATGCCAAGGCGGGCGCGCTGCTGGCCCAGCCGTCGCCGAGCCTGCACTTCGGTGACGGCACGCGCGTCGACGCGCCGCTGCAGCGGCTGGGTTTCGACGGCCTGGGCGGCGTGTTCTGGCTGCTCTCGGCGATCGCGTTCGCGCTCTACCTGTCGGCCACGGTGATGGTGCTGGCCGGCGCTTCCGCGCGCAACCTGCTGTATGCGCTGATCGCGCTGTGCCAGGCCGGCAACCTCCTCTTCATCGCGTCTGCCTCGACGCCGCGCCTGGCGCTGCCGCACCTGTTGATCGATTGGGACATGCCGTTGCGCATGGGCTTCGATCTCGTCAGCGCCGCCGCGGCGGTGCAGGTGTGCAGCCTGTACGCCGTGCGCCAGCGTGCGGCCCGCTTTGCCGCCATGGGCGCCTGGGCGGGTGCGGCGGTGATAGTCGCGCTGCAGGTCGCCGGCCAGCTGAGCCACGCGTGGTGGTGGACGCAGCTCGGCGTGCTCGCGTTGTGTGGCGTAGCGCTCGCCATCCTGAGCGCTGCCTACCGCGCGCAACCGCATCCGCTCGTGATGCAGTTGCGCCGCTTCGGCACCGTCGTCGTCGCGACCTGGGCCCTGCTCACGTTCGCGCTCGCCTTCACCGGCCGGATACCGGCGGCGCCGAGTCAACTGGTGGGTGTCGTCTCGACGATCTGGTATGTGTTTCTGGCGTCGCTGCTGCTGCTGGTGCCGTTCCTCGCACGCTCGCAGCAGATACTGCGCGAGTTCTCGCTGCTCGCCGCGATCAGCACGGTCGCGGCGTCGCTCGACCTGGTGTTCGTCGACCTCTTCGAGCTCGGGCAGTTCGCCTCCCTCACGTTGTCGCTCTTCATCGCGCTGGCGGCCTATGCCGGCGCGCGGCAGTGGATCCTCAACCAGCTGCTCACCCGCAACATGCTGACGACCGAGCGCATGTTCGAGCAGCTCTACCGCAGCGCGCGCGAGGTCGAGGCGCACCCGGACCGCGCGCCCAGGCTGATGATGGCGCTGCTGCACGAGTGCTTCGAGCCGCTGCAGGCCGAACTCGGCCGCGATGTGCTGACGCACGCGCGCGTCGAGGACCAGGGCTCGAGCCTCGTCGCGCCCGTCCCGGCGCTCGCCAGCGATGCGCAAGCGACGGGCGCCGGCACTTCGGTGCGCCTGCGCCATGCGCAGCGCGGCCGGCGCCCCTTCTCGATCGACGACGCACGCCTTGCCGATCGCATCGTCGAACAGCTGCGGCGCGCTGTCGCCTTCGACCGGGCGGTCGAACAGGGGCGCAACGAGGAACGCAGCCGCATCGCGCAGGATTTGCACGACGACATCGGCGCGCGGCTGCTGACGCTGATGTACAAGGCGCAGTCGCCCGAGATGGAGGAGTACCTGCGGCACACGCTGAAGGATCTGAAGACGCTCACGCGCGGGCTCGCCAAAGGCAACCATCGCCTGAGCCACGCCGCCGCCGAATGGAAGGCCGACCTGGCACACCGCCTGACGGCGGCCGACATCGCGCTGGGCTGGAACTTCAGCGTGGATCGCGATGTGGCGCTCAACGTCGTGCAGTGGTCGGCGCTGACGCGCATCCTGCGCGAACTCGTCAGCAACACGATCGCGCACGCCGGCGCGGGCAGAGTCGATATCGCGCTCCACCTCGAGGGTGACGGGCTCGTCCTGAGCGTGACCGACGACGGCATCGGTCGCGATCCGCTGCGCTGGTCGCATGGCCTGGGCCTGGGCGGCGTGCGCAAGCGCGTCAAGCAGCTTGGCGGTGAAGTCGAGTGGCTCGAGGTCGCACCGGTCGGCATCGCCTGCCGGGTTCGAATTCCCGCGCTTCTGTCCGGCGCCTGACCGGGCCACCCGGTCAGCGGCCCGCCAGCGAAAACGGCCCCGAAGGGCCGTCCGAAACACGCATCTGGATGGGGTGACGAAGGGTGCGCTGAGTGGGGTGGCTGATGGGGCTCGAACCCACGACAACAGGAATCACAATCCTGGACTCTACCAACTGAGCTACAGCCACCACCGAGCGGACGAGTATAGCCGAGCCTCGTGGCGCCACCGGGCGCCGGACGCCGCCGGCACCGCTCGCGCTGGCCGCGGAGGCCGCTACTTCGACGGTGCCGCAGGCGTGCCTGCGGGGTCGCCGGTCGCGTGCTTGACCGGTTCGATCTTGACCTTGAACTGCGCCTTCAGCGCGTCATAGTAGGCCGCCATTTCCGCGCCCGCCCACGACTGTGCATAGGCGCCCGCGAGTTGCCGGGCGTCGCCTGCCGCGGGGTCGCGCCCGAGCACCTTCTCGATCTTCGCAACCGCGTACCCCTGCGCACCGAGATCGACGCCGATGACGGCCGGCAACTTGCTGGCGTCGGCGCGCAGGATGGCGTCGACGAGCGGCGTCGGCAGATCGTGCCGCTGCGCACGCGAAAGCGTCACGGCCGGGACATCGAGCGCCGCATCCGGCGACTTCTTCAGGGTCTCCAACCGCGCTTGCCCGGCCTTGCGCGCCTGCGCCGCGGCCATTTCCGCCGTGACGGCAGCCAGCACCGCGGGCCGGACTTCGGCGAACTGCTGCGTGTGCGCCGGTGAATAGCTCACGATGCGCCCTGCGACGAGCTGGTTCGGGCCGGTCTCGACGGCTTCGGTGTTGCGCTTGTTGTGCAAGGCGTCGTTGCCGAACAACTGCTCGAGGAACTTCGGCGACGCCAGCGGGCCGGTCGCATCGGGCGCCGGCACGCGCTTGACGCCCTTCGCGGTCTTCAACTCCAGCTTGAACTTGTCGGCCGCGGGCTTGAGGCTGTCGGGCTGTTCGTAGACCGTGTTGGAGAAGTCCGACGCCATTTCGGTGAACTTGCGCTGCGCGAGCTGCGCCTTGATCTCGCGCTCCATCTCGGCGCGCGCCGACTCGAAACTTCTCTTCTCGCCACCGCGCACGCCGGTGAGCTTGATGATGTGATAGCCGAAGTCGGACTCCACGACACCGCTGATTTCGCCCGGCTTGAGCTTGAACGCCGCCTCGTCGAACGGCTGGACCATCGCGCCACGTGCGAAGTAGTCAAGGTCCCCGCCGCGCTCGGCCGAGCCCGGGTCGTCGGAGTTCTTCTTCGCCAGTTCCGCGAAGCTGTCGGGGTTGGCCTTGACTTGAGCGAGCAGCGCTTCGGCCTTGGCCTTGGCCTTCGCGCGCACGTCTGCCGAAGCGTCTTTCGGCGCGTTGATCAGGATGTGGCTCGCGCGCCGCTCCTCGGGTGTCGTGTAGCGCGCGGCGTTTTCGGTGTAGTACTTGTGCAGATCGTCTTCGGAAACGGTGATGTCGGCCATCAGCGCGTTCAGGTCCAGCACGACGTACTCGATGTTGGTCTGCTCGGGCGCCATGAACTGCGACGCGTGCGCCGGGTTCTTGTAGTAGGCCTCGAGTTCGGCCTCGCTCGGCGTGACCTTGCCGGCGTACTCCTTGGGGTCGAAGCGAAGCACCTGGACTTCGCGCTGCTGCAGCAGGGCATCCATCGCCGCCGCGCTGTCCGCTGTGGTCGCGAACACCGTTGCGCCGACGCCGAGCAGCACCTGACGTCTTGCGATGTCCTGCGCCAGGCGCTGCGCGAACTGCTCGGAGGACATGCCCTGCTGCGCCAGCACGTCCTTGTTCACGCTGCCGTCGGGATTGCGAAGGGGTGCGAACTGCGGGTCGGTGACGAAGATGCGGCGCAGCCGCTCGTCCGTCGGCGCGAAGTGGAACTTGTCCGCCGCCACGAACATCACGCGCTCGCGCACCAGGCCCTCGAGCGCCTGCTGGCGCATCTCCGGCGTGTCGAGCAGCTTGACGTCGATGGTCGGCATCTCACGCCGCATGCGCTCGATCTGCTGGCGGTGGGCGGCGTCGAGCTCGGCCTGCGTGATGTCCTGCCCCGCGACCTGCGCCACCGTCAGCCGGCCCCCTTCGGCCAGCCGCGTGTAGCCCTGCACACCGAAGAACGCGAACGACGGAACGATCAGCAGCACCAGCACGAACTGCAGCACGCGCATGTGCTTGCGAATGAAATCAAACATCGGAAGCCTTTGGGCCGGAAGGAAGCAACAGGAAACGTCGCGCGAAGCGCGGAATCAAAAGCAACGAAGGCGAACCGGGGTTCGCCTTTCGCGGGCTTTTGTGCACCGAGGGCATTTTACCCGTCGTCGCGGGCGGCCCCGCGCACGACGTGCCGCGCGCGCTGCGGCACGCGCCTGCCTCGGTGGTGGGTGCTGAGGGGCTCGAACCCCCGACCTACGCCTTGTAAGGGCGCCGCTCTACCAACTGAGCTAAGCACCCGAGCAGTGTGCTTGCGCACCCGCCGCGCGGCTCGAAGCCATCACGGCGCACGCAGGCGTCGCTCTCAGTTGACCGCGTCCCTCAGGCCCTTGCCGGGCCGGAACTTGGGCACCTTGGCCGACTTGATCTTGATCGCGACACCGGTGCGCGGATTGCGTCCCGTGCGGGCCGCGCGCTTGCTGACGCTGAACGTGCCGAAGCCGACCAGCGACACGCTGTTGTTCTTCTTCAGGGTCGACTTCACTCCGCCGATCATGGCTTCCAGGGCGCGCGTGGCAGCAGCTTTGGAGATGTCAGCCTGCTTGGCGATGTGCTCGATCAATTCGGATTTGTTCACGAAGGGTCCCCTCTGGATGGTGTCTCGGATGGAGTCTGGTGGTCTCGCCTGCCGGTCTGTCGCCTGGCATCAGGGTGCGATTCATTACAGCCGCGAGCCCGGTGCCTGTCAAGCATGGATGCGGATTCTAAGTCGATTCACCCCCCCGATTTCCGGGGGGAGGCGCACGTATTCACGCTTGACATGCGGGCAATCCACGACTCGCGCATCCCGGAAGACGCTGTTCACAAAGCCTGCGCGATCGCCAGGCCGAGGTCGGTCGTGCCGGCCGTGCCGCCCAGATCGGGCGTCAGCGGCGCGTGCGCGCCGTCGCCCAGCACGCGTTCGATCGCGCCGACGATCGCGTCATGCGCGTCGCGATGGCCAAGGAAGTCGAGCATCATCGCGCCAGACCAGATCTGCCCGATCGGGTTGGCGACGCCACGGCCGGCGATGTCCGGCGCCGAACCATGCACCGGCTCGAACAGCGAGGGCCAGGCGCGCGTCGGATTGATGTTGGCCGACGGCGCGATGCCGATCGTGCCGGTGCAGGCCGGACCCAGGTCGCTCAGGATGTCGCCGAACAGGTTGCTCGCGACGACCACGTCGAAGGCCTCGGGCCGCAGCACGAAGTGCGCCGCGAGGATGTCGATGTGAAAGCGGTCGACGTCCACGTCGGGATAGGTCGCCGCCATGGCGTCGACGCGCTCGTCCCAGTACGGCATCGTGATCGAGATGCCGTTGCTCTTGGTCGCCGACGTGAGCTTGCTGCGAGGCCGGCTGCGGGCAAGTTCGAAGGCGAACCTGAGCACCCGATCGACGCCGGTACGGGACATCACGGTTTCCTGCATCACGATCTCGCGCTCGCTGCCCTCGTACATGCGCCCGCCGATGCTCGAATATTCGCCCTCGGTGTTCTCGCGCACGATCATCATGTCGATCTCGCCTGGCGCGCGTGGCGTGCCGTCGCGCCTCACCAGCGGTGAGCGCACGCCGGGCATCAGCCGCGCCGGACGCAGGTTCACGTACTGATCGAAGTCGCGCCGGAAGCGCAGCAGCGAGCCCCAGAGCGAGACGTGGTCGGCGATCTTCGCCGGCCAGCCGACGGCGCCGAAGAGGATCGCGTCGTGCCCGCCGATACGCTCCTTCCAGTCGTCGGGCAGCATCTGGCCGTGGCGCTCGAAGTAGTCCCAGCTCGAAAAGTCGAAGTGGTCGAAGTGCAGCCCGATACCGAATCGGCGCGACGCCGCTTCCAGCACGCGCAGGCCTTCAGGCATCACTTCCTTGCCAATGCCGTCGCCGGCGATGACGGCAATGCGATGGGTCGTCATGGAGTCCTCCGTCCGCTTCAATCGATTCGGCGCCGCGCGGGCGAGGTGACGAGCGCGACACCGAGCGCCGTCAGCGCGAGACCGAGCCCCATGATGACGGTGAACACCTCGTCGAACAACAGCCAGGCCAGGAGCGCGGTGCACGGCGGCACGAGATACATCAGGCTGCTGACCTGGGTCGCTGCGCCGCGCTGGATCAACAGGTACAGCAGCGAACTGCCGCCGAGCGTGAGGCCGAGCACCGACCACGCCATCGCACCAATGAATTCGGGATGCATCACCATCGGCTCGCGCTCGAGCAGCGCAAACGGCAGCGTGACGGCGAGCGCGGCGAACATCTGCACCGAGCTCGCGGTGCGCACGTCGCACGGCCGCACGTATCGCTTCTGATAGAGCGTGCCGATGGTGATCGAGAGCAACGCGATCGACGCCATCGAGAAGCTCAATGCGCTCACCTCGCCGACACCGAGCTTGCGCCAGACGACGAGCACGAGCCCGGCGAGGCCGAGCGCCAGGCCCAGCCACTGGCGCGGCGAGACGCGCGCCGCGGCAAGGATCTCGCCGCTGTCGCCGCCGCCGGGCGCGGGTGCCTGCATCGTGACCCAGAGCGCGGTCAACACCGGCTGCAGCCCGACGATCAGCGCCGCGGTGCCCGCCCCCATGCCGGCCTTCACCGCACTCCAGACCCCGCCGAGGTAGCCGGCCTGCAGGAACACGCCGACGACGGCAAGGTGAAGCCACTGCTCGCGTCCGCGCGGCCAGGACGCCCCCGACAAGGCGATCCACACACCGAAGCAGACGATCGACAACGCATAGCGCGTGCTCAGGAAACTCAGCGGCGGCGCGTGCGGCATCCCGAATCGCGCGACGACGAAGCCGGTGCTCCAGATCACCACGAAGACCCAGGGCATCGCGCGTGCGAGCGCCCGCTGGCTGATGGCCACGTCGAGCTACTTCGCCTTGGCGCGAATCTCGGGCAGCGCCTTCTGCAGGTAGTAGACCATCGACCAGATGGTGAGCACGGCCGCGATATAGATCAGGGCCGTGCCCCAGACGTGGGTGTCGATGACGCCGAACAAGCTGCCATCGAACAGCAGGAATGGAATCGCGACCATCTGCACCACCGTCTTGAGCTTGCCCAGCATGTGCACCGCGACGCTGCGCGACGCGCCGATCTGCGCCATCCACTCGCGCAGGGCCGAGATCGCGATCTCCCGTCCGATGATGACGAAGGCGATGAGCGCATGCACGCGGTTCAGGTGCACGAGCACGAGCAGCGCGGCGCAGACGAGGAACTTGTCGGCCACCGGGTCGAGAAAGGCGCCGAACGAGGAGGTCATGTTCAGCCGCCGCGCAAGATAGCCGTCGAGCCAGTCGGTGAGCGCGACGACGACGAACAAGACGGTGGCGAGCAGGTTCTGCAGCGCCGGCTCGAGCTGCAGATAGAAGACGCCGACGATGAGCGGAATCGCGACGATGCGGGCCCAGGTCAGCAACGTCGGCAAGTTGAAAAACATCCGGCGATTGTGCCGAACTTCGCCGCGCCCTCCCGGCGCCTCGGCCGGCGGCCCTCGCGCCGACGGGCCGGCGGCGGCTTTCTCAACGCAACTCAATGCAACGCGCGGTAGATTTCCTCTGCCAGTGCCCGAGAGATGCCGTCCACCGTTTGCAGGTCCTGCACGCTCGCCTGGCGGACGCCGCGAACGCCGCCGAAGCGCTGCAGCAGCCTCGCGCGCTTGCGCGGCCCGACGCCGGGGATGCCCTCGAGCGTGCTCGCGCCGGTACGCACGCTCGCGCGCTTGGCGCGCATGCCGGTGATCGCGAACCGGTGCGCCTCGTCGCGGATCTGCGCGACGAGCATCAGCGCCGCCGAGTCCGGTGCCAGACTCACCTTCTCCCGGCCGTCGGCGAAGACGAGCTCTTCGAGGCCCACCTTGCGGCCCTCGCCCTTCTCCACGCCGACGATCAACGACCGGTCGAGGCCGAGCTCGTCGAACACCTCGCGCGCCATCGAGACCTGGCCGCGGCCGCCGTCGACGAGCACGAGGTCGGGCATGCGCGCCGCGCCCGTTGTGGCGCCCTCCTCGGCGGCGAGCGCCGCGATCTTCGCGTAGCGCCGCATCAGCACCTGTCGCATCGCCGCGTAGTCGTCACCCGCGGCGATGCCTTCGATGTTGTAGCGGCGGTACTGCGCACTCTGCATCTTGTGGCTCTCGAACACGACGCACGACGCCTGCGTGGCCTCGCCCGCGGTGTGGCTGATGTCGAAGCACTCGATGCGCAGCCGCGCCGGGTCGTCGCACGTCAGATCGAGCGCATCGACGAGCGCGCGCGTTCGAGCCTGCTGCGAGCCCTCCTCCGCCAGGAGGCGCGCGAGCGCAAGCTCGGCGCCATGCGCCGACATCTCGAGCCAGCTGCGGCGCTGCGCGCGCGGCTGGTGCTGCACGCTGACCTTCACGCCGGCATGCGCCGACAGGGCCTC